>JAUOZS010000001.1:842500-1158214 GCA_032334055.1 Selenomonadales bacterium 4137-cl
GAGGAAAAGTAATCAAACGAGATTCCCTAAGTAGCGGCGAGCGAACGGGGAAGAGCCCAAACCAGGGAGCTTCGGCTCCTTGGGGTTGAGGACCAGCATAATCTTGGTCAGGTCTAGTCGAACTACCTGGAAAGGTAGGCCACAGAAGGTAAGAGCCCTGTAGGCGAAAGACAGAGCCAAGTGGCTGGTATCCAGAGTACCACGGGACACGAGAAACCCTGTGGGAAGCAGGGGGGACCACCCTCCAAGGCAAAATACTCGTTGGCGACCGATAGCGCATAGTACCGTGAGGGAAAGGTGAAAAGCACCCCGGGAGGGGAGTGAAAAAGTACCTGAAACCGTATGTCTACAAGCAGTCGAAGCTGTAAAAGGCGACGGCGTGCCTATTGAAGAATGAACCGGCGAGTTACAGTCACTAGCGAGGTTAAGTGGGAAACACGGAGCCGCAGCGAAAGCGAGTCTTAATAGGGCGACAGTTAGTGATTGTAGACCCGAAACCGCAGTGATCTATCCATGACCAGGGTGAAGCGTAGGTAAAATTACGTGGAGGCCCGAACCCGTGAGCGTTGAAAAGCTTTGGGATGAGTTGTGGATAGGGGTGAAATGCCAATCGAACGCGGAGATAGCTGGTTCTCCCCGAAATAGCTTTAGGGCTAGCCTCAAGTGATGACTTACGACGGTAGAGCTCTGATTGGGCTAGGGGCCGTTAGGTTACCGAACTCTGTCAAACTGCGAATGGAGTAAGTTTAACTTGGGAGTCAGACTGCGAGTGCTAAGATCCGTAGTCAAGAGGGAAACAGCCCAGACCATCAGCTAAGGTCCCCAATGCCGTGCTAAGTGGCAAAGGATGTGGCGATACAAAAACAACCAGGATGTTGGCTTAGAAGCAGCCACCATTAAAAGAGTGCGTAATAGCTCACTGGTCGAGTGTCGCTGCGCCGAAAATGTCCGGGGCTAAAGCACGGAACCGAAGCTATGGCTTGAACGAAAGTTCAGGGGTAGGGGAGCGTTCCTACTGGGTCGAAGTCGCATCGGAAGGTGCGGTGGACTGGTAGGAAGTGAGAATGCCGGTATGAGTAGCGAAAAGGAAGGTGAGAATCCTTCCCACCGAAAGCCTAAGGATTCCTGAGGAAGGATCGTCCGCTCAGGGTAAGTCGGGACCTAAGCCGAGGCGTAGATGCGTAGGCGATGGACAACTGGTTGATATTCCAGTACCACCCCAAGTCGTTTGAGTGATGGAGTGACACAGTAAGGTAGGTAATCGCGAGGATGGAAATTCGCGTCTAAACTAGTAGGGTGTTTGGGAGGCAAATCCCCCAAACGAAAAGCCTGAGAAGTGACGGGGAGCCGATAGCGATATTGGCGAACTTACTGACCCTAGACTGTCAAGAAAAGCTTCTAGCGAGACTTGTGGGTGCCCGTACCGCAAACCGACACAGGTAGGCGGGGAGAGAATCCTAAGGTGCGCGGGAGAACCCTCGTTAAGGAACTCGGCAAAATGTCCCCGTAACTTCGGGAGAAGGGGAGCCCTGGGACGTGTAGATTAGAAACGATTGAAGCGTCCTGGGGTCGCAGAAGAGAGGCCCAAGCGACTGTTTACCACAAACACAGGTGCCTGCTAAAGCGAAAGCTGACGTATAGGTGCTGACACCTGCCCGGTGCTGGAAGGTTAAGGGGAGTGCTTAGAAGCAATTCGAAGGTGTGAACCGAAGCCCCAGTAAACGGCGGCCGTAACTATAACGGTCCTAAGGTAGCGAAATTCCTTGTCGGGTAAGTTCCGACCCGCACGAAAGGTGTAACGACTTGGGCACTGTCTCAACGAGGGACCCGGTGAAATTGAAATACCTGTGAAGATGCAGGTTACCCGCGACTGGACAGAAAGACCCCATGGAGCTTTACTGCAGCCTGGCATTGGATTTTGGTAAATCATGTACAGGATAGGTGGGAGACTTAGAAGCGAGGACGCAAGTCTTGGTGGAGTCGCCCTTGGGATACCACCCTTGATTTACTGGAGTTCTAACTGAAGAAGTAACGACTCTCAGGACAGTGCCAGGTGGGCAGTTTGACTGGGGCGGTCGCCTCCGAAAGTGTAACGGAGGCGCCCAAAGGTTCCCTCAGCGCGGTTGGAAATCGCGCGCAGAGTGCAAAGGCAGAAGGGAGCTTGACTGCGAGTCAGACAAGACGAGCAGGGACGAAAGTCGGGCTTAGTGATCCGGTGGTACCGAGTGGAAGGGCCATCGCTCAACGGATAAAAGCTACCCTGGGGATAACAGGCTAATCTCTCCCAAGAGTCCATATCGACGGGGAGGTTTGGCACCTCGATGTCGGCTCATCACATCCTGGGGCTGAAGTAGGTCCCAAGGGTTGGGCTGTTCGCCCATTAAAGTGGTACGTGAGCTGGGTTCAGAACGTCGTGAGACAGTTCGGTCCCTATCCATCGCGGGCGTAAGAGACTTGAGGGGAACTGCTCCTAGTACGAGAGGACCGGAGTGGACTGACCAATGGTGTACCAGTTATCCCGCCAGGGGTACAGCTGGGTAGCTACGTCGGGAACGGATAAACGCTGAAAGCATCTAAGCGTGAAACCGGCCTCAAGATGAGGTCTCTCACAGCATAAGCTGGTAAGGCCCCTTGTAGAACACGAGGTTGATAGGCCAGGAGTGTAAGGGCAGTAATGTCTTCAGCTGACTGGTACTAATAGGCCGAGGGCTTGACTTATGGCCAGACACACAGCGCTTCAGCGCTGATGTGGTCGGCAAGTTCTGAGCGTAGCGAAGAACATCCTATGTCTAATCCAAGCAAATGTGCATACACTTTCTTCTGTGATGTTTTGAGGGAGCGTACTTTTAAGAGATGCTTACCTCTACAATCTGGTGCCGATAGCTGTGGGGTCCCACCCGTTCCCATACCGAACACGGCAGTTAAGCCCACATACGCCGAAAGTACTTGGCTGGAAACGGCCTGGGAGGATAGGTAGGCGCCGGTTAGACAGAGTACCGCTAAGGTACTCTGTCTGTCTCTCACATCGCGGGGTGGAGCAGCTGGCAGCTCGTCGGGCTCATAACCCGAAGGTCGCAGGTTCAAATCCTGCCCCCGCAACCAAATTATCAATAACATCTGGTGCCGATAGCTGTGGGGTCCCACCCGTTCCCATACCGAACACGGCAGTTAAGCCCACATACGCCGAAAGTACTTGGCTGGAAACGGCCTGGGAGGATAGGTAGGCGCCGGTTAGACAAACCCCGTTCGTATTCACGAACGGGGTTTTGCCTGTTTGTAGGAAAGTTTGAGGACCGACGTCAAACAGAAGGAGAAGTATTATCAGAAGATTGACTTTAATTAGTATTGACTACTGAAAATGTATGGTGGTAAAATAAAACTGTACTCATATAGTATAGTATACAGTGGAGGCATCACGTGCAGTTTAACCAAGCAACCGATTACGCATTCCGGGCGATGCTCCATTTGGCGGCACGGCCTCCCGGATCTATAGTCAGTATCCAGCAATTGGCGGCGAGCGAGGCAATTCCACCCCGTTTTCTCCAGAAGATAACGCGTCCGCTCGGCAAGGCCGGTCTGATACGTTCTCATCGGGGGGTTGAAGGCGGGTTTGCGCTTGCCCGTCCGGCCGAAGAAATCAGTTTGCTGGACATTATCACGGCTGTGGAAGGAAAGTTGGTCGTCCACCGTTGCCTAGCGGAAAGGGAGGCCTGCAATAAGCACTGCACGGAAGAATGCCCCGTGCACGCAACTTTGGCAAGGTTGCAGGCGCAGTTGGTCGCCGGACTCAGGCAAGCGAACCTAGCGGCGTTGGTGGCTGAGCAGCGGGGCCGAAAATGAGTAATCGCCGGTTTTGGCGGAAGTCTTTTAACGAGGAGTGGGGATAAGTGGATGAACTTTTGCTAGCCCGGTGGCAGTTCGGGATTACCTCAACCTATCATTTCTTATTTGTGCCGCTTACTTTAGGGCTGTCGCTGCTGGTGGCGGCGATGGAAACGGTTTACGTTCGTACTGGTAACGAGCTTTATAAGAAAATGGCCCAGTTCTGGGGCAAATTGTTTCTTATCAATTTTGCCCTCGGAGTGGTAACCGGATTGGTGCAGGAATTTGAGTTCGGCATGAACTGGTCGGAGTACTCGCGCTTTATGGGCGATATCTTCGGAGCGCCGTTGGCGCTGGAGGCTCTTACCGCTTTCTACCTTGAATCCACCTTCATCGGGATATGGATATTCGGTTGGAAACGTTTATCGAAGGGCATGCACGCCGCCGCCATCTGGATTGTAGCCTTGTCCAGCAATCTTTCGGCCTTCTGGATTTTGGCGGCGAATTCTTTCATGCAGGCGCCCGTCGGTTATGTGCTGCGCAACGGCCGGGCCGAAATGAACGATTTTTCCGCCTTGTTGGCCAATCCGTACTTATGGAATCAATTCCCCCATACAGTTCTGGGGGGCCTGGTGACCGGTGGCGTTTTCGTCATGGCCATAAGCGCCTACCATCTGCTGCGGCGGAGCCAGGTGGAGTTTTTCCGGCCGTCTTTGAAAATCGGGCTTATCTGCGCCTTAACCGCCAGTCTGTTGGTGGTCGTTACCGGTCACCGGCAGGCCCAGTATCTTGCCGAGGCCCAGCCGATGAAGCTGGCGGCCATTGAGGCCTTGTGGGAGACGGCCGATCCGGCGCCGTTCACCTTTTTCACCGCTATCGACAGCGGGAAGCAAGAGAACCGCGGGGGTGTTAGTTTGCCCGGCGGCCTGTCGCTGCTAGTGCACAGTTCGCCGACTGGCGAGGTGAAGGGCATAAAAGACCTCCAGCAAGAGAGCGAAAAGCGTTTCGGTCCCGGTTCCTATGCTCCCGATATCCCGTCGGTGTTCTGGAGTTTCCGGATTATGGTGGCGGCCGGCTGCTGGCTGTTGGCGGTCGCGGGCTTGTGCGCCTATTATTTGCGGCGCGGTACGCTGGAGGATAAGCCGCTTGCGTTGAAAGCGGTGGTGGTTACCCTCGCTGTGCCGTATATCGCCAATTCAACCGGCTGGTACGTGGCGGAGGCCGGGCGGCAGCCGTGGATCGTGGTCGGCCTGCAGCGGGTTGAGCAAGCTGTGTCGCCAACAGTATCGGCAGCCAGTATTGGGATTACGCTTGTCGGTTTCACGCTTGTGTATGGGGTTTTGGCGGTAGTTGGCATTTATCTACTGGGTAAGTTCGCCAAGCAGGGACCGGTGGCGCCGTTCGCGGCGAAGCCGGCCGAAGGCAAGGGGGTGGCGCTGTGGAACTGAGTGTTGTCTGGTTTGTGCTTGTCGCTGTTTTGTTCACAGGTTTCTTTTTCCTTGAGGGGTTCGACTATGGAGTAGGAGTGCTGTTGCCCTTGCTGGGGCGCACGGATGATGAACGACGGCTGATCATCGGTTCGATCGGCCCGGTTTGGGACGGTAACGAGGTCTGGATGATAACGGCCGGGGGCGCGATGTTTGCCGCATTTCCCCATGTTTACGCCACTCTGTTCAGCGGTTTTTACCTGGCTCTTTTCCTAATGCTCGTCGCGCTAATCGTTCGCGGCGTGGGCCTGGATTTTCGCAGCAAGCAGTCAGGGCCTGCCTGGCGTAGCACTTGGGACTGGCTGATCTTCGCCGGTAGCCTGGTGCCCGCGCTGCTGTGGGGCGTGGCGGTGACCAATCTTTTAAAAGGAGTGCCTATCGATGCCAAGATGAATTATGTCGGCACTTTTTTCGATCTTTTAAGTCCGTACACCTTGATAGGCGGCGTCGCCTTCCTGCTGGTGTTCATTTATCACGGGGCGGCCTATCTTGTTCTCAAGCTGGAGGATCCTTTGGCCGGGCGGGCCCGCCGGACGGCTCTAACGGTCGGTGTTTTTGCGGCGATCGCTTTCCTGGCGCTGGTTGGAATGACCTACATATATACCGATCTTTTCGCCAGCGTCGGCGCGGGCGTCAGTCTGTGGGCGGCCGTAGGAGCATTTGTCGTCAGTTATCTGGCCATGAGGGCCCACCGCACCGGATGGGCGTTTGTCGGCAGCGGCCTGGCGATTGTGTTTACGACGGCGGCGTTTTTCTGGGGGCTTTTTCCCCGCCTGATGGTTTCCAGCCTCAATTCCGCCTGGAGTCTCACGGTGACCAACGCTTCCTCCAGCCCGCTCACGCTGAAGCTGATGACCGTTGCCGCCGGACTGCTGGTGCCGGTCGTGCTGGCCTATCAGGCCTGGAGCTACTGGATTTTCCGCAAAAGGGTAACGCTGCGCGATCTCGAATATTAACTAAAGGCGACCGTGACCATCCTAACGGTAGGTCACGGTCTTTCTATTTTAGGGGGGCGGCGATGTTTCACCGCGGTTTGTGGAATGAGGGTAAAAAACAGAGCCGTCAACTGGCGCTCCTGGCAGGCGCGGGCGTGGCCGCAGGCGGCGCGGCCGTGGCTCAGGCCTATGTGTTCGCGCGCCTTGTGGACGGCGTGTTTTTGAAAAGCCTGGGCGTCGGCCAATTAAGGCATTGGATATACGGTCTGATAGCGATAATGGTTGCGAGGGCGGCTATTACCTGGATTATCGAGACGGTCGGCAGCCGCCTGGCGCTGGCGGTGAAAACCGATCTCAGGCGACGCCTGTTGACCCATTTGGCTGCCCTGGGGCCAGTGCACGGCGGGGCGGAGAGGACGGGAGAACTGGCCAATTTGCTGGGTGAAGGCATGGAAAGCCTCGATGCCTTTTTCGCCCGCTATCTGCCGCAGTTGGCGGTGACCGTCGCCGTGCCGCTGCTTGTGCTCGCGGTTGTGGCTCCCATCGATGGCGTAGCCGCCATCATCATGCTGGCGACGGCGCCGCTCATACCGATAATGATGGCGTTGATCGGCCGCTGGGCGGGCGAATTGCATCAGAAGCGCTGGCAAGTACTCAGCAGCCTCAGCGGCCATTTTCTCGACGTGCTGAAAGGGCTCACGACGTTGAAGCTTTTCGGACGCAGCCGCGAGCAGGCGGATATAATATTTGCTTACAGTGAAGAGTTCCGGCGGACGACGATGGGGGTGCTGCGGATCGCTTTTCTGTCGTCTCTTACCCTTGAGCTTTTGTCGACAATCAGCATCGCGCTGGTGGCGGTGACAGTCGGCCTCAAGCTACTGTATGCCGGCATCGGTTTTGGGGAGGCTTTTTTCATCTTGCTGCTGGCGCCGGAGTTTTATCTGCCTTTTCGTCTGCTGGGCGGCCATTTCCACGCCGGAGCGGCGGCCGTCGCCGCCGCCGGGCGCATTTTCGACCTTCTGGCGCAACCGGTGCCGGAAGGGGCTTACGGCACGCTTCCCTTGGCTGCGGGCAAGGGGATAACGGTGGAACTGTCGGCCGTTTCTTTCTGCTACCCCGGACGCGACCGTCAGGCGCTGATGGACGTCTCCTTCACTATTCCGGCCGGCAAGCGGGTGGCGTTGGTAGGGCCGAGTGGTGCCGGTAAGACTACGGTGGTTAATCTGCTGCTGGGGTTTGCGGCGCCCGCGCGGGGGGCTGTCAGAGTGAACGGGCAGGATATAAAAAGCGTATGCCGGGAGGACTGGTTGCGCAATGTCTCTTATATCCCCCAGTTTCCGCATATTTTCGCCGGCACGGTCGCCGACAATATCCGCCAGGGCGGTCGCGGCTCTCAGGCGAAGGTGGTGGCGGCGGCCGAGGCGGCCGAGGCGCATGCATTCATCAGCCGCCTGCCCCGGGGATATGACACGCTCATCGGCGAGGGAGGCCTGGCCCTGAGCGGCGGCGAGGCGCAGCGTATCGCCATCGCCCGCGCATTTTATCGTCAGGCGGCATTTATTATCCTTGACGAGGCGACGAGCGGGCTGGATCCTCGGACGGAAAAAGCGGTGCGGACAGGATTGGACAGGCTGCTGGCCGGCCGCACCGCTCTGATAATCGCCCATCGCCTGACAACCGTGTATTCCGCCGACTTGATCGTCGTACTTACGGAAGGCATGGTCGCCGAGCAGGGCCGTCATGAGGAACTAGTGGTCAAGGAAGGGGTGTATTCCCGGTTGGTGGGCGCCTACCGGGGAACGGCATGAGGTGCTTTTGCCGTCTTCTGGGGCTGGCCGGACCGGTTTGGCTGCTGCTGGCCGCCGCGGCGGGGGCTGGTTTCCTGGCGGTGGCGGCCGGGGCGGGCATGCTGGCGACCGCTGCCTATCTCATCGCCATGGCGGCTTTGTCGCCGCCGCTCGCCGCCCTGTCGGTCTCAATCGCGGGGGTGCGTTTCTTTACGCTGCTGCGGGCCGGAACCCGATATTTAGAGCGCTACCTGGCGCACGACGCAATCCTGCGGCTTTTGAGCGACCTGCGGGTACGGCTGTATAGGGCTCTCGAAAGGTTGGCTACCGCCCGCTTTGACGCTATCGGCGACGCCGATTTGTTCGCCCGCCTTGTCGCCGATATCGACAGGCTTCAGTTTTTTTACCTGCGGGTGGTGCTGCCGCTTCTTGTGGCCGTAATGGCAACAGTCGGGCTGGGGTGTTTTCTCGGCGTGTTCGCCTGGCACTTGATCTACCCCGCAGTCGCCGGGTTTCTGGTGGCCGGGGGTGTGCTGCCGCTGGTGTTTTATCGCGTGGGAGCCGGACTGGGCAGGGTGCTGGCGACCGCCGGGGCCGAGCATAGCACGGCGGTCATTGATTGCCTGCGCGGCTGGCGGGAACTGGCGGCCGCCGGCAAGCTCAGCCAGCAGGCCGAACGGGTGGTGCAGGCTGACCATCGCCTGGCGCAGGCCCAGAAGGGAGCGGCCGGCCTGACCGGATTGGCCGACGCGGCCAGTGGCCTGGTAGTAAATCTCACGGTGTTGGCCGTCTTTTTGGCGGCGGCGGAAATGGTGCGGAGCGATCAGCTTCCTGGCGTTTATCTGGGGGCGCTGACCCTGGCTGTTCAAGGGGCGGCCGAGGCGATGCTGCCGCTGACCGCGATTTTCCGGCACTGGGGCGAGAGCATGTCGTCCGCCGAGCGCGTCTTTTCCCTGCTTATATATGGGCCGGTTTTGGAGAAGGCAAACCGTGAAGAGGTACCGGTGGCGTATGATATCGAACTACGTGATGTCCGGTTCCGGTATCAGCCTGAAGGCCCGTGGGTGCTCGACGGATTGTCGCTTTCGCTGGCGGCGGGAAGCCGTGTGGGGGTGGTGGGCGCCAGCGGAGCGGGCAAAAGCACACTGGCCAAACTGCTGCTGCGGCTTTACGACCCTGAGGATGGCTGTGTTTTGTTGGGAGGACGGGATATACGCGAATACCGGTCAGAAGCCGTGTGGGCGTCGATGGGAGTGGTTGAGCAGCACAATCATCTTTTTAACGCCAGCGTCGCCGACAATATTCGCCTTGCCAAACCGTCAGCCGGCGAAAACGAGGTTGTCGCCGCCGCCAGGGCGGCCGGCCTGGGAAAGATCATCGACGAATGGCCGCAGGGGCTGGCATCATCCGTAGGGGAGAACGGTCACTGTTTATCGGGCGGCGAGCGTCAGCGGGTGGCGATGGCCCGCGTGCTGCTGAAAAAGCCGCAGGTATTCATCCTTGACGAACCGACCGCCGGGCTTGACCCGGTAAGCGCACAAACGCTGCTGGACTCGCTGCTGGCTGGCGCGGACGGCCGAACGACCCTGTCGATAACCCACCGCTTGGCAGGCCTGGCGGTCATGGACGATATTATCGTCCTCGATCAGGGCCGGGTGGCCGAACGGGGGAGTTTCGACGAACTACTGGCCAGACAGGGGATTTTTTATGAAATGTGGCGATTGGAGCAAGACTTGTTCTAAGTAGGCAAAGAGGGCGAAGACGCGGTGTCTTCGCCCTCTTTGGGGATTCACTTGTCGAAGGCCAGCAGGATGACCGGATTGCCATATTTTTTGGCCAACTCGCCTTCGTAGTCCTTGATGGCGGCGATCTGATCCGGCGACAGTTTGGCCAGCGGCGCTTTGAGATCCATTGCGGAAGCTCCTTTCCTAAAGGCAATTTTGTTCATAACATCTCCCAACCAGGATAGTCTATACGCGGATTTTTTAGCGGCGTTCCGCTGTTAGAGGCCAAGCCGAAAAACAAAGGCCGGAACCGATCGGTTCCGGTCTTTGTTTTACAGCCTGTTGCTCGCTCCCAGGACATTTTTGATTTTGTGTTTGACCATATTTTTGATCGCTTCGCGGGCGGGGCGCAGGTAGTCGCGGGGGTCGAATTTGTCGGGATTTTGGGCGAGGGATTCGCGGATGCTGGCGGTCATGGCCAGGCGGAGATCAGTGTCGATGTTGATTTTGCATACTCCCATGGTGCCGGCTTTTTTGAGCATTTCCTCGGGAACGCCTTGCGCGTCCTTGATCTGGCCGCCGTAAGCGTTGCATTTGGCGACAAACTCGGGCAGGACGGTAGAGGCACCGTGGAGAACGATGGGGAAGCCGGGAATGAGGGCGGCTATCTTGGCGAGGCGATCGAAATCAAGTTGCGGCTCGCCCTTGAATTTATAGGCGCCGTGGCTGGTGCCGATGGCGATCGCCAGTGAGTCGACGCCGGTGCGGCGCACGAACTCGGCGGCCTGGTCGGGGTCGGTGTAGGTGGCGTCTTTGGCACTGACGTTGACGGCATCCTCCACACCGGCGAGGCGGCCCAGTTCGCCTTCGACCACTACGCCGCGGGCGTGGGCGTATTCGACCACCCGCTTGGTCAGCGCGATGTTCTCCTCAAAAGGATACTTGGAGCCATCGATCATAACGGAAGTGAATCCGCCGTCAACACAGGCTTTGCAGATTTCGAAGTCTTCGCCGTGGTCGAGATGCAGGCAGATCGGCAGGCCGGTATCTTCGACAGCCGCCTCGACGAGTTTCATGAGGTATATATGTTTGGCGTATTTGCGGGCGCCAGCCGATACCTGCAGGATTAGCGGGGCCTGTTCCTCCTTAGCGGCGTCTACGATGCCCTGAATGATTTCCATGTTGTTGACGTTAAACGCGCCCACAGCGTAATTGCCATAGGCTTTTTTGAACATTTCCGCTGACGATACCAACGGCATAGAGATTCCCTCCTTGCTTTTTGTCCGCGTTAATTATATCACATTTTCCCAATTAGCGGAAAACGGTGTAGCGGCATTTCGGCCAGGGTTGCGCTAATCGCCGCCAGTCGGCGGAGAGTGCAGCTTGTCCAGCAGTTGGGCCATATCGGGGGGCAACGCGCTTGACAGCGATATCCGCTCGCCGCCGATCGGGTGGGAGAAGGCCAGAGCCGCTGCATGGAGAGCCGGCCTGGCGATGAGGGCGGTGGAGCCTCCGTACAGGTCGTCGCCGAGGATGGGATGCCCGAGGTGGGCGAGATGGACGCGAATCTGGTGTGTTCGGCCGGTAAGCAGGCGAAGGCGGACAACGCTGTGCGGGCCGGCTGTGGTGACTGTTTCGTAAATGGTGGCGGCGGTCTTGCCATCCGGGCAAACAGTGCGCTCGATGATGCTGCCTGGCAGACGCCCCACTGGCGCGTCGATCACGCCGGCCGGGGGGAGGGGATGTCCGGTGACGAGGGCGAGGTAAGAGCGCTCGATGGGCTTGGCGTTTTCCGAAGACAGGAGGTGCTGAACATAAGGGTTCTTGGCGATCAGAATCAGACCCGACGTATTGCGGTCCAGACGATGCACCGGGTGAAAGGCGCCAGGTTCACCCAGCGTGCGCAAGTGATGGACGATCGCATTGGCCAGCGTGGGTTCCGGTGTACCGCTCGCCGGATGGACGAGCAGGCCGGCGGGCTTATCCACCACCAGCAGGTGCTCGTCTTCGTAACTGATGGCGAGGGGCAGGGAAAGGGGAGCTATAGTGCTCTCGTCAGGCCAGGAGATGGTGATGACATCGCCCGGCGTTACGGCTGTCTGCCAGGGAACGGGCCGCCCGTTAACGCGGATGGCATCCGGGGTGCGCTTCAGTTTGCGGCGGAGGGTAAGGGAGAAATTGAGACGGCGGAGGAGCTTGCTCAGTTGCGCGGGTTGTTCGCCGCCGGGGAGGGTAAAAGTGAACATGATGTCAGTCCTTTGCGGATGCTTATATTTAGTATTTCGTTTTCCGGCGGCCCGATTCCTGGGTGACGCTGTCAGGAAAGGCCGATCTGAGACGGACAAAAAAAACCTGCCCTCGCAGGCAGTGTTTTCACAGTATATCCTGGATCAGCGCGATTAGCTCGGCCATATGTTCTCGTTCGGCGGTCATGGATTCTCTGAGGTAATCGCCCATCGGATGCCCCCGCCATCCATAGACATCGGCAAAGCGGCGGTGCCGGCGGTTCAAAGCTGACAGAATAGGCAGAAGAGGCAGGCGGCTTCCGTAGTTTTCGGGGCCGGTCTCGGTGCTGTCGCTGTCACGCAGGCTCATGCCGTGCTTGCTCAGGACGGCCGCCATTTGATCGTCATGGAGGGTGATCATGTGGAGGACGTCCAGGTAACCGTTCCAGTGGTCAACGGCCATGTCGTCCAGGGTGTCCCGGGCGGTGCCGCTGGCTTGGCCGGCGGCTTCCAGGGCGGTGCGCAGGAGATCAAGCTGTTCCGAGGCTTCGAGATGCAGGCGCCGAAGATGATCCGCGTCAACCGTCATCGGCCTGCGGTCGCGGTTCTTTTTCACGGCAAACCCTCCTCATAAGGGTGGATGGTATATCTTATGCCGCCGCGAAATGGATGTGAAGACAGCGCCCGGGCCGCCTTTATTTATATGGGGCGATGAAGCGGATCATTTTGATCGGGATATGCATGGACAGGCAGCGATGACGGACATTTACGTTGACGATGACGAAGTCACAGCCTACGTAGCACAGGGTGCCGCAGAAAGATTCCCTGCCGCAGAAGCGGGCATCCACCGAAAAGAGCACTTCGTCGCCAAGCAGGCATAGGATGCGGTCTTTGAGGCTCTCGCGATGGAAGTCGTACATCTTGTACGCCATGGGCTCGTCGCAGCAGACGTCTTTCATCATGTAGTCGTCGCAGACGGGCTCCATGTTGTCATCGCATTGATACCAGTGCGGATATTTGCAGTCCATAGGCCTTAGTATCCTCCTTTATTTTTTTATGGAGAAATGGTATAATTTTTTTGCTGTCTACCTGCTACATCATATGAGAAGCTGAAACATAATGTTACTTTTGTCAACACCCAGGAGGTGGGGGATTGCTGCGTTTTTTACTACATACCGAGAGAGGCGTTCTCATATTACTGACTTTGACTGCCGTAATGTGGGGTGGTAACGCGGTGACCGCCAAGTACGTCGTGGGCGAACTGCCGCCGGTTACCACCGCTTTTTTTCGTTTTGCCTGGGTAAGCGCCATTTTGCTGACACTTGCCTGGCGTGTCGAAGGGGCCAAGTGTTTGCCTGAACGGCGGCAGTTGCCGGGGATCCTGGCTATGGCCGCCACCGGCATTTTTGGGCATAATTTCCTCGTTTATAGCGGAGTCAAGCTGTCGACCGCCACCAACATGAGCCTGTTTGCCGCCGTCAATCCGGTCATCACCGCCTGCCTGGCCGCCGTATTTTTGCACGAGCGGCTCACGGGACGGCAGATGCTGGGAGTGGCGCTATCCCTGATGGGGGTGGTGACGGTAATCACCAGAGGCGATGCAAGCGTGCTTACGGGGCTGAGTTTCAACTTCGGCGACATTCTCCTGGCTGCCGCTCCGGTCGCGTGGGCGGTGTATTCAGTTGTCGGCCGGCGCGTTATGAGGGGGATGTCGGCGCTGGCGGCGACAGCGTGGGCAAGCCTGGCAGGGACGGCATTGCTGCTAGCGGCCGCCCTGTGGGAGGGATTCGACGGCGCGATCGCCCTGAGCACTGTGGGCTGGGCCGGTATGACGTATATGATCATCGGCAGCGGCGTTATCGCCTTCTATTGGTGGAACCAGGGAGTAACGGTCGTCGGGCCTAGCCGGGCGGCAATCTTCATGAACTTAATACCCTTGTCCGGCATGTTCTTAGCGGCCGTGCTGCTGCACGAATCAATCTCCGCCGAGCAGGCGGCAGGGGCGGCGATGATAATAGGCGGCGTCTGGCTGACAACGCAAAGACCTTAGCGCATCTACATTTAAGGCTGCGAGCAGGATATTGCGCATTTAGTCCCGAAATATTAATCACACGCCATTAGGGAGGATGCCATGTCTCCTTCGATTGTGACTTTCTGGGGCGCGTTGCTTGGCTGGTTCCTCATGCCGCGAATCAGAAAAAAAAACCGGAGCATTCGCGCGTTTAGGCCTATCTGGGCATATGCCTGCGCGATAATAATCGCGTTAGCGGTGATGTATTTGTTCGAATACCACCGCAAAGCATGGCTGTTTGTTTTTGGAATGGCCGTTCAGCTCATGGTGTTTGCTTCCGTGGCCTGGTTACGCCGGCCGGCGGCCAAAGACGGCCGTAAATAGTAGGCCTGTCGGGAGGATAGTATGGAAATCGGTCAAAACGTATATATTGTGTTGTGTGGCTTTCTGGTATGGCTGATAATCGCCCCACGCCTTAGTGCGGAACGATACGGTGATTGGTTCCTCGCCTATATGGCCGCCTTATTGCTCAGTCTGATAGCCAGTGCCGAAATAATGATGGTAAAGCCGGTAGCTTTCTTTTTTACCGTGGGCGGCGTTTTTGCCTTTTGCTATGTACTGGCCCGTTCGCTAGTGATGGTCAGAATCAGAAAATGAAACCGGCGGGCGTAATGCACAGCCGGTTTCATTATGAATAGAAAAATAATTAAAAAATAATAATTATCAAGAAGGAATTTTTGAGTTGAATGAGTAATACTATTAATAACACAAAAATAAGGAGGGTCTTAAATGAAAATTGCCGATGTCGTTCAAAGCGCCGACTGGAAAACCGAGAAGCACGTTCCGGTAATCGAGGCTCCGGACAGTGCGAAAGCAGGGGAGAAACTGGCTATCCAGGTATCGGTGGGCAAAGAGATAGCCCATCCCAACACGACCGAGCACCATATTCGCTGGATCAAGCTCTATTTCAAGCCCGAGGGCGGCAAATTCGCGTATGACCTTGGCGGCTACGACTTCTCCGCCCACGGGGAGTCGGTGGAGGGAGCCAACAAAGGACCAGCCTACAGTGAACCCCAGGCAACCGTGGCTGTAAAGCTGAACGTATCCGGGACTCTTATCGCCGAGGCTTACTGCAATATCCACGGATTATGGGAAAGCTCCAAAGAAATAAAGATCGTGTGATGTGCAACCCGGCCGAGGCCGGGTTTGCCTTTTTGTAAGCCGTATCTATAGCCGCAATATTCTGAATGTGCATTACCAGGAGGAAATTGTACGTGCTTGAAGAATAATAACTCCTATTGTGCAGCAGAAGGAAGGTAATGGATATGGCGCTAATCGTTAAAAAATTCGGCGGTAGTTCGGTAGCGACGACAGAGAAGATAATGGCTGTGGCTCGGCGCGTCCTGGCCGATAAAAAACCTGAAGACAAAGTGGTCGTTGTAGTTTCGGCTATGGGCGACACTACCGACGACCTGATTCAGCTGGCTAAAGGGGTGACAGATAAGCCCTATGGCCGGGAAATGGACATGCTGCTGGCGACGGGAGAGCAGGTATCCATCGCCATCCTGGCAATGGCTTTCGCATCCCTGGGCCAGCCGTCAGTTTCGCTTACCGGCTGCCAGGCCGGCATTGACACGAACAACGCCTTTAACAAAGGGAAAATCAAGGCGGTTAAACCGGACCGGGTATTGGCGGAACTGGCGGCGGGCAAAATTGTCGTAGTTGCAGGTTTCCAGGGAGTGACAGCCGACGGCGACATCACGACCCTGGGGCGGGGAGGCTCGGATACCACCGCCGTGGCTCTGGCCGGCGCCATGCAGGCTGACGTCTGCGAGATTTTCACCGATGTCGACGGCGTCTACTCCGCCGACCCCAGGGTAGTAAAAACCGCCCGGCGGATGAAAGAAATCACCTACAACGAAATGCTGGAAATGGCCAGGCTGGGAGCGGTGGTCATGCAGCCGCGCTCGGTCGAGATGGGCAAGCACTACGGGGTGCCGATTCATGTCCGTTCGACCTTCAGTCGCGAGCCGGGTACTATAATCAGGGAGGTATACACAGTGGAAGAAAAAGAGTTCATCATCAGGGGAGTAACTCACGACTCCAATGTCGCCAAGGTGGCCATCCTGGGAGTGCCGGACCGTCCGGGTATCGCCTATAAGGTTTTCTCCGCCCTGGCTCAGGCCAATATCGACGTTGACATGATCGTCCAGAGTATCCGTAACGCCGACAAAAATATCAACGACATCGTTTTCACCATTGCCCAGCCGGACCTGCCGATGGCCAGGCAAATAATCGAGGAGGTGGGGAAAACGATCGGCGTTCTTGGCGTGGTTGTTGACGAGAATGTCGCCAAGGTATCGGTGGTGGGAGCCGGCATGTACGGCAGCCCCGGCATCGCCGCGGCAATGTTTGGCGCATTGTCCGACGCCGGCGTTAACATCGAAGTCATCAGCACATCGGAAATCAGCATTTCCTGCCTGATTCAGGCCGACAAGGTCAAAGAAGCGGTTGGCGCCATCCACGCCCGTTTTTTTAAGGACGAGAACAACGCCAAATAATTCGCCTGGTATAGCAAGAGCGCCGCAAGGCGCTCTCTTTTTGCCCGAATATTTATGTTATGTAAAATATAATGATGATGCTATCACTTGTTATTGCGTTATATGGCAGTAATTACATAATAGATATAGTTCTATCTGTGAAGGAATTATGTAAACGACATAGAATTATGCTAAATATAAAAGGCTTATAATCGCCACCGACGCGAGAAAGAGACAGCAGGGTGACTGCTCAGTCTGCGGAGGATAGGCGTTATAGGATAACCGGCTCACTCGGGGAGTCTGACAGTGAGGAAACGTGGATACTCACTCTGGGCTCTTCAGGGAAGCAGCGGGTTATGTAGATGGTAACACGGACAAATCACCCGCAAAAAAAACTGAGGAGGCACAAAAACGTGAAAAAGAGACTGCTTTCGGCTGCTATCATGGCTGCACTCACTATTTCGACCGCTACCGCTTTTGCCGCTCCCGTGATCACCGGCGACGCTCAGACCATGATTCAGTCCACCAAAGAACGCGGTGACTACTCTGACGCCCGTATCCGTCTGAACTTCGACTTCGACATGGGTGAAGGCATGTACGCCCACGCCCGCCTTATGGGTATCGACCAGCAAATGCAAGGCACCGGCCTGAACTATGCCGAAGCCGGCACCGGCTCAAAAGGTTCGGAAGTCAATATGGAGCAGATGTATATCGGCTCAAAGATCGGCCAAGTTGACGCAAAAATCGGTCGTCAGCCGGTTGCCGTTGGCCAGGGCATGCTCGCCGACGTCAATGGCATCCAGGGTATCTCGGTGAGCGGCAAAGCGGGCGACTTCAACCTCTACGGCTTCGGTGGCCGCTCCGTGAAAGACGATGTTCTCGCCGCCAGCATCGACACCAAGGTGCAAGCAGTCGACATGGGCGCCGGCTACCTGAAACGCGAAGACAACAAGTACTGGTCCGTTAACGCCGGCGGCAAGATCGCCGAAAACGTGGGTCTGACCGGCGTCTATATGAAGAACAACACCGCCAAGGCTGACGGCTACATGATTAAAGCCACCGTCGGCGAAGCGGCCAACAAAGGCGACTTCAGCTACGCGGTATCCTTCCGCGATATCGAGAACAACGCGGTTGACGCCGACTGGGTTACCAACGGTGCATTCGCCGATTCCAAGGGCGTTCGTCTCGAAGCCAAGTACAAGCCGACCAACAACGCTACTCTGTGGGTATACCAGGACATCACCAAGCAATCCAGCAACCCGTCCTACAAACCGAACCAGTTCCGCGCCGAACTCGACTTCAACTTCTAGAACAATTGCCAAAGCGGCCCTTAACGGGCCGCTTTTTCCTGCCCATTTTTTTCAATGTATGCGGCGGCTCTTTTCAGCCATTCTATAAATGGGTACCCAAAATACGCAAAGGGAGGTTTTGCTTAATGTCGAGGAGTCGGAAACCCGTAAATCCCCAGGCGCAGAAAGCTCTCGACCAGCTGAAGGTGGAAACCGCTGCCGAACTCGGCTTGCAGAATTACCAGAACACCTACAAGGGTGCCCTTACTTCGGCGGATAACGGCCGCGTCGGCGGCCACATGGTCCGCAAGATGATCGAGTCTCAGGAGAACAAATTGGGCGGCAGTGCGGGCAGCTTCGGACAAAGCGGCCAGCAGGGCAAGACCACGCAGACGCTGACCAGCAAGAACAACATTGGCAGCTGACGAGGATTGAAGGGCAGGCCGCAAGGCCTGCTTTCCATTTTGAAAGGGCATCACTTTTCGCGGATGTTTGCGCCGGGAGACAGGAAAATAGCGCCAGATAAAGAAATGAAACAGTATGCACATCTGTAGGAGGGATAAGATGCCAAAAAAATGGCTAACCGAAAGCGAGGCGTTCGGCTATCTCGCGGCGAGGACGGAAGGAAGGCTGGCTACGTGCGACGCCGATGGACAGCCTTACATAACGCCCCTCAACTATGTTTTCCATCGTGGCAATATCTATTTTCACTGCGCTCCTCAGGGGCATAAGCTTGACAACATTGCCGCCAATAACCGCGTCTGCTTTGAAGTGAGCCAGTCCGACAAGCTGGTGTTTAACGAGAAGGCCTGCGGTTGTTCGACCCGCTACACCTCGGTGGTCGTTTTCGGGAAAGCCCGTATCGTCAACGATACCGCGGAAAAGATTGACGCGCTCAACACGTTGACCGCGCGTTTCGCCGCCGGACGCCCGTTCGCGGCTGTGGACGCCGCGATGGTCAACGGCTGTGTCGTAGTTGCCGTAAGCGTGGAGAAGATCAGCGGCAAGAAAAACGTCGATCCGGATGCGGCGCCTTAAGAAGGCGGTAATAGGAAATTTCTTCATGGTTACACTAACTAAGAATCAGGCAAAAAGGGGTGGCGCCGATTGGCAACGGCACTTATAAAACATCTTGGCCGCCATGTGGGCGAAACGGTGACAGTCCAGGGGTGGCTTTATAATTTCCGGTCTTCGGGAAAAATCTCGTTTCTGATTGTCCGCGACGGTACCGGTCTTGTGCAAGGGGTAATGGTGAAGAAAGAGGTCGGGGACGACCTATTTGCTCTTGCCGCCACTCTGACCCAGGAGAGCTCGCTGAAAGTAACCGGCGTCGTACGGGAGGAGCCGCGGGCGGTGGGCGGTTACGAGCTTACCCTGACCGGTCTTGATATTGTCAGCATTGCCGAGGAATACCCGATAAGCCATAAGGAGCACGGGGTAGAATTTCTCGCCGAAAGGCGCCATTTGTGGCTCAGAACCCCTAAACAGGCGGCCGTTATGCGCATTCGCTCCGAAATCGAGCAAGCATTCCGCGACTTCTTCTACCAGCGCGACTTCGTGCTGGCCGATGCGCCCGTGATCACGCCGGCCGCGTGCGAGGGCACCACGACGCTGTTCGAGATCGATTATCACGGCGATAAAGCGTTCTTATCCCAGAGCGGCCAGCTTTACAACGAGGCGACCGCCGCCGCCCTCGGGCGCGTTTACTGCTTCGGGCCGACTTTCCGGGCCGAAAAGTCGAAGACGCGCCGTCACCTGATGGAGTTCTGGATGATCGAAGCGGAAATGGCCTACTTCGATATCGACGACAATATGAAACTCCAGGAGGAAATGGTATATTACGTAATCCAGAGGGTATTGGAACGTTGCCGCCAGGAACTCAAGGCTCTGGAGAGGGACGTAACCAAGCTAGAGTCCGTCAAGCTGCCTTTCCCGCGCATAAGCTATACCGAGGCGGTCGAGCTGCTTAAGAAAGCGGGCGAGGAATTCACCTGGGGCGACGATTTCGGGGCGCCGCACGAGACGATCATCGGCAGCAATTTCGAATCGCCTGTCTTTGTCCATCGCTATCCCACCGCGATCAAGGCGTTCTATATGAAACCCGACCCCAACGACCCCAAAGTGGTTCTAGGCGCTGACCTGATCGCCCCGGAAGGATACGGCGAAATGATCGGCGGCGGGCAGAGGATCGACGACCTGGGCCTTCTTGAACAGCGGCTGGACGAACACAAGCTGCCGCGGGAGGCGTTCGAATGGTACCTCGATCTTCGCCGCTACGGCGCTGTTCCCCATTCCGGCTTCGGGCTGGGAATCGAACGGACGGTTGCGTGGATATGCGGTCTTGATCATATCAGGGAGACGATACCCTTCCCGCGGATGCTGCATAAGATGTACCCCTGATGTATACTGGATTTTTCCTGCATACGGCAGGAAAAAGGGAGAACGCGCCAAACGTTAAGATAATATTGGTTATAAAATGGCTATAAACTGATTGAGGAGGAAACTGATATGCCTTATGGTATCGCAGCATCCCACATGGCCGGGAAGTCGGCCACCGACAAAATTTTCGGCGCCGCGGCTGCAGCTAACGCCGCGAAAGCCAAGATCGGCAAAGAGAACGTCGTTGACGCCACCATCGGCGTTTTGCTGGACAACAGCGAAAAACTTGTCATCCTGCCCACGGTGGAGAAAGTCTACAAGAGCCTGCCGATGGCGGAAATAGTTCCTTACGCCGGTATCGCCGGTATGCCTGATTTTCTCGAAATGGTTCAGGTCGCCGCCTTCGCCGACAACAAGCCGGAGGCTTACACCAAGGCCGTATCGACTTCGGGCGGCTCGGGCGCCATTCATCACACCATTTGGAACTACTCCGAGGTCGGCGACACCATTCTGACCCACGACTGGTACTGGGACCCCTACAGCGTTCTGTCCGACGCGCTGATGCGCAAACTCGACACCTTCTCCCTGTTCGACGAAGCCAACAAGTTCAACATCAAGTCCTTCGAGAGCAAAGTCAACGAGCTGCTCGCCAAACAGACCAATCTCGTCGTTATCCTGAATACCCCGGCGCACAACCCGGTCGGCTACAGCCTGAGCGACACCGAATGGGATCAGGTGCTCGCGGTTCTCAAAAAGGCCAAGCCCGAAAAGAAGATTACCCTTTTCGTCGATGTCGCCTACTTGGATTACGCCGGCGAAAAGAACGAGAGCCGGGCGTTCATGAAGAAATTCGGCGGCCTGCCGGAGAATATCCTCGTCATCATCGGTTACAGCATGTCCAAAGGCTATACCGTATACGGCATGCGGACAGGGGCGATGATCGGCATTTCCTCCAGCCAGGACGTTATAACCGAATTCGCCAACGTCAACCAGTACCTTAGCCGGGCCACCTGGTCGAACATCAATCGCGGCGCTCAGCACCTGCTGTCCGCCATCTACAAGGACGCCGCCACCCAGGCTGAACTGGAAAAAGAGCGGGCCTCCTTCTATAAGATGATCGCCGAACGGGCCAGCCTTTTCACCGCCGAGGCCAAAGAGGCCAAGCTCAACATGCTGCCGTACATCGCCGGCTTCTTCCTGTCCATCCCGGCCCGGAACCCTGATGCTGTCTGCACCAGGCTTCACGCCGACAACATCTTCGCCGTGCCGCTCGCCAAAGGGGTCAGGGTCGCCGTCTGCGCCCTGCCGGCCGGTAAAATTAAGGGCGTGCCGACTAAAATTGCGCAGGCCATGGCCGAAGCGGACAAATAAAAAGCCCCCGAAACCGGACTGAACTGAACCCGAAAAAACGGACATTGAGCAAAAAAGCCTCCTGTTGTAGGATAACTACGATAGGAGGTTTTGTATGTCACGGAAATGGACAGATATGCAATCGGCTGAGCGGATTATCCTGCAAATGCGACAAGATGGAAGAACCAGGCGGGAGATAGCAGATGCCTTGGGTCTTGAAAAAGTACAAATCAAGAACTGGATTAACCGGTACAATCGGAGACAGACCACCCTTCCGGCATCCCCCAAGAAGAAAGGCCGCCCCAGAAAAAGCCCGATAACTGCACACCACGCGATGGAGCTGCGGATACGGGAACTTGAAAGAGAAGTGGAACTATACCGGTCTTTTCTTCACGCTGCTGGAAGGATGTGAGAGCACAGGTTAAGTACATAGCCATAGCGCAAAATGCCGGCAAGCATCCGGTTGCGGTCATGTGTAATTTCTTTGAGGTATCAAGAAGCGGCTACTACGCGTATCTCAAACGGAAAGACCGGTCATCCGCCGAGGAGAAGTTGGCCGCCTTGATTCAAAAATGCCAGCGGCAGACTAATGGAACTTACGGTTATAGGCGTGTGGGGATATGGCTTGAGAGGCGAGGCATTAAGAAAAACCATAAGGCGGTGCTGCGCATCATGAACAAGTACGGGTTGCTGGCGCAAATCCGGCGCAGAAAAAAGTACCGGCAGATGAGCGGTCAACTGCACCGGTATCCGAATATCCTCGGCCGCGATTTCACAGCTATCAAACCTAATCAGAAATGGGTAACGGATGTTTCCTATATCCAGACGCCGCAGGGAACCTTGTATCTATCCATGATTCGCGACCTGTTTGACAACAGTATTGTCGCCTACCAGACTGGAACCGAGCAGTCGGTCAACCTGGTTCTGCGAACCGTTCGGCAAGCCAAGGCAAAAGAAGCGGTCACTGCAGAGTTGCACCTCCACAGTGACCAGGGGTTTCAATACACTTCCCAGGCATATTTCACCCTAACTCAAAATTACGGCATTACTCCGTCCATGTCAAGGCGGGGAAACTGCTATGACAACGCGCCGGCAGAAAACTTCTTCAGCATCCTTAAGACCGAGTGTATCCGGCGGCATAAGCCAAAGACGGTCGATCAGGCGCGTCAGCTTATTGATAACTACATTTTTTTCTACAACCACGAGCGTATTCAACTCAAAACAAAACTGACGCCGCTCGAAAAACGACGCCAGTTTGCGTAATCTCATCTAATCCTACGATAGGGCTTTTTATCTGTGTCCATTGGCCGGGGTTCAGTGCAGACGGACAGTCCGGTTTCCTTTTTTTCCCGCTTGAGAGAAAAGGCCGCTTTGGCAATACTATCGCCAAAGGAGGCTGATGAATCCGTGGGGCAATATCATGAAAATTGGATCGACGACACTGCTCTTGAATTTCCGCGGACCGGTTTCTGGCTCGTCCATCTTCTCGGTACGGTAATGATTTTCATTCTCGGCATGCGTTTCGCCGTTCACCGCGCGCCGCTGTCGATAATGGCCTACCGCTTTATGCGCCTGCTCCGGAAGCGGTGAATCCGGGAGGAGGAGTGAACGAAAGTTCACTCCTCCTGTTGTTGAATCCCCCGGCCCGGCGGGACAGACAGTGCCTTCCCCGGTAAGCGCTGCTGGACATATTACCGCCGTTGCCTGGCGTTTTAGGCATAAATCCTATATACTATTTTCGGGGAAAGTATTTGCGGTACCGGTTGGATACGGCCAGGGTTACCGGCGAATAATTAGCGACGTGATGTATAGAATGGGTAATAGGTTGTTGTTGCGGAAATACGGGCGGGCAACGAGTGCGCGGATAAGTACGCGGCCCAGCCTTATCTGGAGGGGGATTCATTGGTTACAGTCCAAATCAACGATACCAGCCGCGAGTACGACGCAGGCGCGACCCTGCTGGACGTCAGCCGGGATATGGCCTGCCTTTACCCCTCGCCGATCGTCGCGGCGACAGTCGACAACGATGTCAAGGATTTGAAGACCGCTATTCGGGACGGCGACAGGATAACCTTCCTTGACCTCACCAGCGAAGAGGGGATGAGGGTATATCGCCGCAGCCTCTCCTTCATCCTTGTCGTCGCTGCTCGCGACCTTTTCCCCGCCGCGGAAGTGACTGTCGAACATTCGCTCGGCAAAGGGGTCTACTGTGAGCTTCATCTCGACCGTGAATTAACCGCGGAGGATGTTGATCGCCTCCAGGAGCGCATGCGGCGGCTTGTCGCCGAAGATAGGCCGTTCGTCCGTCAGAGCATGCTGCGGGCTGACGCTATCGCCCTATTCAAGGCTTCGGGCCAAATCGGCAAGGTTAAACTGCTCAGTCAGCTGCAGCGCGAGCTTGTAAGTGTTTACTACTGCGGCGACGAGTATGACTATTTTTATGGGACAATGGTGCCGAGCACCGGTTATCTCAAGGTGTTCGAGCTCAAATACCACTCGCCGGGCTTTATTCTCCGTTATCCGGAAAAGGATGCCCCTGAAGTCTTGCCCCCTTACGTACAGCAGCCCAAGCTGTTCAAGGTGTTCCAGGAGGCCGAGCAATGGGGGAAAATCCTTCGCTGTCCGTACGTGGCCAATCTCAACGAATACGTGGAACAGGGCCAGGCGGCCGAAATCATCCGCATAGCCGAGGCCCTTCACGAAAAAAAGATGGCCCAGATTGCCGACTATATCAGTGAACACACCAGCGAGGTGCGGGTTATTCTCGTTGCCGGGCCGTCCTCATCGGGAAAAACCACCTTCGCCCAGCGACTCAACGTGCAGCTCAGGGTCAACGGCGTAAGGCCAGTTCCCATCTCCCTTGACGATTATTTCGTCGATCGCGACCATACGCCCCGGGACGAGAAAGGCGACTACGACTTCGAGGCCATCGAGGCCATCGACCTGGAGCTTTTCAACGAGCATCTGGTAAGGCTTTTGCGGGGCGAACTCGTTAAACTGCCCACCTACAACTTCATGTCCGGCCAGCGGGAGTACCGCGGCCGCCGCATCCAGATCGAGCCCGACCAGCCCCTAATTATCGAGGGCATCCACGGCCTCAACGAGCGGCTGACCCGCGCGGTGCCGCGGGAAAACAAGATAAAAATATATATAAGCGCCCTCACGCAACTCTCGATCGACAACCACAACCGCATCCCCACGACCGACACAAGGTTAATCCGCCGGATTGTGCGCGACAGCCAGTTCAGAGCCCACGACGCGCTCAAGACGCTCGAAGTATGGCCTTCGGTGCGACGGGGGGAGGAACGCAACATTTTCCCCTTCCAGGAAGAAGCCGACATTATGTTCAACTCGGCCCTCATCTATGAACTGGGGGTTTTGCGCAACTGCGCCGAGGGGCTGCTGCAGCAGGTCGGTCCCGAAAGCCCGATGTATTCTGAGGCCAAGCGGCTTTTGAACTTCCTGCGGTACTTCACCCATTTGCCTGATGACGATATCCCGGCGAACTCCATTCTTAGGGAATTCGTCGGCAAAAGTTGTTTCTACAGCCCATAAAAAACCCCCTGGCGTCAGCCAGGGGGTTTCCGTTACTTCCTGTTCGTTTCGAAGAATTTCAAGGCCACTTCGGGGAAGACGGCGTACGACAGGACATCCTCCATCGAAGCGTTGGGGTAGCCCTTCTCGGCAAGAGCCTGCTTGAGGCCTTCGAGCTGGGGCGGGATGTCGTCGGCCGGGCGGTGGGTGATGATCTCCTCACCCTTGAGGATGAGGTCAGCCACCTCCTTGGAGATTGGCGCCGGGGTGCGGCCGTACTTGCCGCGGGCCAGGTCCTTGACCTCGCGGGGCACGTTCTTGTACCTGCCCATGATGACGTTGAAAGCCGCCATCGAGCCGACAATTTGGCTTGTAGGGGTGACAAGGGGCGGGTAGCCGAGATCAGCACGCACTTTGGGCATCTCCTCGATCAGCGCGGGATACTTGTCGGCCATGCCCATCTCCTTGAGCTGATTGAGCAGGTTCGACATCATGCCTCCCGGGATCTGGAAGGACAGTACCTTGGTGTCGATGTCGATGGCGGTGTTGAGCTTGAAGGTCTCGGCAAGCTGCTTCTTGACGCCGCGGAAATGATCGGCGATAGGGTACATGTCTTCCTTTTTGAGGCCGGTGTCGCGTTCGTGGCCTTCGAAAGCCGCTACGATCGCCTCGGTGGCCGGCTGGGCTGTGCCGAGGGCGAAGGGGGACAGCGAGCAGTCAACGATATCTACGCCGGCTTCAGCGGCCTTGAGATAGGACATCGAAGCCATGCCGCTGGTGTAGTGACTATGCAGGTGTATGGGGATGCTGATCTGGCCTTTGAGGGTTTTTACCAGTTCATAGGTAGTGTAAGGCGCCAGCAGGCCGGCCATATCCTTGATGCATATCGAATCGGCGCCGAGGTCTACCAGATCTTTGGCCACTTTAACGAAACTGTTCACATCATGGAAGGGGCTGATAGTGTATACGAAGGCTCCCTGCACGTGGGCGCCGGACTGCTTTGCGGCCCGCATGGCCGCTTCCAGGTTGCGGACATCGTTAAGCGCGTCGAAAATGCGCATCACGCCCACGCCGTTGTCGACGGCGCGTTTGACGAACTCCGTCACCACATCGTCGGCGTAGTGGTTGTAGCCAAGGACGTTCTGGCCTCTCAGCAGCATTTGCAGCGGCGTTTTTTTCAGGTATTTCTTAATGGTGCGCAACCGCTCCCAGGGGTCTTCGTTGAGGAAGCGCAGACAACTGTCGAACGTGGCCCCGCCCCAGGCCTCCAACGAGAAATAGCCAATCTCGTCGAGCTGCTCCAGCGCCGGGATCATATCAGAGGTGCGCATGCGGGTGGCGGCCAGTGATTGATGACCGTCGCGCAAAACTGTTTCGCAGATCTTTAAAGGATTCTTGTTAGCCAAAATACAGCCTCCCTTGTAAAAAAATCGCAATTAAATCTATTCTACCCTATCTATTTTCAGCGCGCAACGATCCGGCATATATATTAGCTTGGATCCAGTTTACGCGCCAGCAGGGTCGCAATGGGACCCTCCCCGGTAAGCGCCGGCGTGTCGGTTTCGTGGCTTAGCCGGGCGAGGATGGAGTAAACCTGGGGATTTTCCGGCGGGATATGGCTGGCGGAGGTCTCTGAGTAGGCGTTGACATGGCGGGTGCCATCCTCCGGCGGCAGAATGCGCCCCGGGCCGCCGACGCAGCCCCCCTTGCAGGCCATACCTTCGACAAAGTTAGCCCCAAAGTCGCCGCCCTTCAGTTCCGCGAGCATTTTTTGGCAGTCGGGAATGCCGTCGACCTGGCGGGCTATAAACTTTTCCGCCCGCCGCGGGATAAGCTTGGCAAGGGTTGCGGCCACGGCGGCGCTTACGCCGCCGGTGCGTCCGTAAACCCGGCCGCTCCACGACGCCTGGGCATTTTCCTCATCCGGCTGGTCGGCGGGGTCGACCCCGGTAGCCTCGAAGATGGCGGCAAGCTCCTGGAAAGTGAGGACAAAATCCACGGCGCCGCTGAGACCGGGGAGAACGGCCTCCGATTTTTTGGCCACGCAGGGGCCGATAAAGACAACCTTGGCATCGGGCTCAAACGCCTTGATTACCCGCGCGGAAGCGACCATGGGAGAGACGGAGGGAGAAATGTGGGCCAGCAGTTCGGGGAATCTGTTCTCGATAAGTTTTATCCACACCGGACAGCAACAGCTGGTGATGAGAAAGTCCTTTTCGGTCTGGACATGTTCGTCATACTCGAAGCATTCCTTCATCGTGATGAGGTCGGCGTAAAGGGCGGTTTCCACCATGTCGGCGAATCCGAGCTTCAGCAGGGCCGTTCGTAGCTTTCCAGGGGTGACGTCCGGGCCGAACTGGCCGGCGAATGCGGGGGCGATCGAAGCGTATACCGGCCGCTCGTTTTGGCGGAGCAACCCAATTAGAGGGACGAAATTGGACTTCTCGGCCAGCGCCCCGAAGGAACACGCTTCCACGCAGTGACCCTCGCCTAGGCACCGTTCGCCGTCAATGCGCACCCGGTCGAATTCGTCGCGGCTGATGGCCCCCACCGGGCAAGCCCGTTGACAGTTACGATCATCGGGGGCGCAACTGTTGCACGCGTCGGGATTTGCTACGACGAACGGCTCGCTGGCCATGCCCATAAGGGCCTCGGCGTCGTGTTCGCCGATGACGGTATCGCTGTCGTGGGGGTCGAGGCCCATGGCGATACGGATCTGGTTGGCGACTTGGCGGCGGGTGAACCTATCGGCAAATTCGTCGTGAACCATGCGGCAGATATCCTCGCGCCGCTCGAACAGTTTGCCTTCCCAGGCGGCCTTGGCGACCTGGTAGAGGATACGGGGCCTGATACTGAGGGCGGACTGTGTAGGCAAGTCAATCACCTCGGCATAAACATTTTTTAAGTATTATTAGTTTATTTATGCCAAGTCTAGTCGTTTTCCTGTTTTTTTCCCTAACCGTCAAGCCGGCGTCGCCGCCGGAGGAAAAAGCGTAACGGTGCCGTGGCATGGGTTTTCGCTATCGGGGCCGTCTTTTGCTCCTCAAATTGGGGACAAAGGCTGAAGTTGCTGGCGGGAGCTAGACGGGGGCGGGGCCAGGTGGGTTGAATAATGTATACGTGTATACAAAAATTATGCCACAGGCCAAAAAGAAAAGTCAATAAAAATATTCCAAAATTCAGAATATGACACAAAACATCATCCCGCGGACCGATAAAAAACCGCTCTCTTTATAGGAGCGGTTTTATCGGTAGATTCCTAGCCGTTGACGAGATGGCAGGCAACGAAACGGTCTCCGTGGCCCATTAGGGGCGGGACCTCGCACCGGCAGCGCTCGAAAGCCCGGGGGCAGCGGGTGTGGAATTTGCAACCGGGCGGCGGATTTATAGGGCTGGGGACTTCGCCGCCGAGGACGACGCGGCGGCGGTTTTTCTGAACCAGCGGATCGGGAATGGGAATTGCGGAAAGAAGCGCCTGAGTGTAAGGGTGCAGAGGGTTTGCATACAGTTCGTCGACGGGGGCTGTTTCGACCAGCGTGCCGAGATACATGACGGCGACGCGCTGGCAAATATGGCGGATCATCGAAAGATCGTGGGCGACGAAAAGGTAGGTGAGGCCGTACTCAGCCTGCAGATCCTGCAGCAGGTTGACCACCTGGGCCTGGATTGACACGTCAAGGGCGGAGATGGGCTCGTCGCAGACAAGGAATTCCGGCCCGGCGGCAAGAGCCCGGGCGATTCCGACCCGCTGGCGCTGACCGCCGCTGAACTCGTGCGGGAAGCGACTGGCGTGCTCGGGACTGAGACCGACCTGCCCGAGCAGGTGCATGATGCGCTCCCGGCGTTCGTTGCCGGTGGCAAGGCCATGGATATCGAGAGGCTCGCCGACGATGTCGCCCACCGTCATGCGTGGGTTAAGCGAAGCGTAGGGGTCCTGGAAGATCATTTGAACGCGGCGGCGGAAGAGGTTGCCGTCCGGGCCGGCGAGGGCGGCGTGAATATTTTCGCCGCGGAAGAGAACCTCCCCGGCGGTGGGCGTATAGAGGCCCACCAGGGTGCGGGCGACCGTCGATTTTCCGCAGCCGGTCTCGCCTACGAGGCCGAGCGTTTCCCCGGCGGCGACGGCGAAACTGACGCCTTCCACCGCTTTTAGCACGGCGCGGGGCGCACCCAGCAGGGTGCGGGCGGTTACGAAAAATTTGCTGAGGCTCTTGACCTCGATCAGGGGCGCGCTCATGCCGGTAGAACCTCCTTTGCCGCCCGGATTGGCAGGGTACGGGGGCAGTCGGGGTGAGCCAGCCAGCAGCGACTGAAGTGATCTTGACCAACCGGGAAAAGGGACGGCGCCTCCTCGCAGACCTTCATGGCGAAGCGGCAGCGGGGCGCGAAGGCGCAACCGTCCGGCGGCGCCAGCAGGTCGGGGGGGTGGCCGTCGATCGACGTGAGGCGCGACCGGACGGCGTCGAGCCGCGGCACCGAGTCGAGGAGCCCCAGCGTATAAGGGTGGCGGGGCCGGGCGAAAAGGGCGGCCACCGGGGCGGCCTCGACAATTTGGCCGGCATACATGACGAGAACCCGCTCGCACAAGCCGGCGACCACGCCAAGGTCGTGAGATATGAGGATGATCGCCGTGCCCAGTTCCCCGTTGAGCTTTTTCATCAGGTCGATTATCTGCGCCTGAATGGTGACGTCAAGGGCGGTGGTGGGTTCGTCGGCGATCAGGATGCGCGGGTTCATAGCCAGCGCCATTGCGATCATAACCCGCTGGCGCATGCCGCCGCTAAGCTGGTGGGGATACTGTCCCAGCCGCACCTCGGGGGCGGGAATACCCACAAGCCGGAGCATGTCCGCTGACCGGCCGGCTGCTTCCTCCCCGCTAAGTTTTTGATGGGTCGTGAAGCACTCTTTAAGCTGGTTGCCGATGGTCAGCACCGGGTTGAGCGATGTCATCGGATCCTGGAAGATCATGCTGACGGCATTGCCTCTTAGCTTGCAGAGCGCTTTTTCGTCCATCCCGGCGATATCTTCACCGGCGAACAGGATGCGGCCGGCGGCTATTTCCCCCGGCGGCGCGGGGATGAGCCCCAAGAGTGCGCTGGCGGTCACGCTTTTGCCGCAGCCCGATTCGCCCACAATGCCGAGGATCTCCCCTTTGGCCAGGGTGAAGCTAACATCGCGGACGGCCTGGACGATGCCGGCGTAAGTATGGAAGTTGACGGTAAGGTTTTCGACGCTGAGGAGCGGCTGCATCTTACACCTCCTGTCCTATTTGCGCATCCGCGGGTCGAGGGCGTCGCGAAGGCCGTCGCCGAGGAAGTTGAAGGCCAGCATCGTAACGCTGATGGCGAGGGCGGGGTAGAGGAGCTGGAAAGGGTAGGAACGGAGACCGGCGAGGCTTTCCGACGCCAGCACGCCCCAGCTGGCCATAGGCGCGGAAACGCCAAGGCCGATGAAGCTGAGGAAGGCTTCGGTGAAAATTGCCTCCGGGATTGAGAGAGTGAGGGTAACGATGATCGGCCCCATGCTGTTGGGGACAAGGTGGCGGAGGATTATGCGCCGGGAGCCGGCCCCTATCAGGCGGGCGGCCAATACATATTCCTGTTCTTTGATCGCCAGCACCTGGCCGCGGACGATGCGGGCCATGCGCAGCCAGTAGACCAGCCCCAGGGCGATGAATATATTGGTAAGCCCGGGTTTGAGGACGACCATCAGCAAGATTACGTAAAGAAGCAGCGGGATGCCGTACAGGATATCGACGAGGCGCATCATCACGCTGTCCACCCGGCCGCCGAAGTAACCGGATATACCGCCGTAGACTACGCCGATCGTCAGGTTGATGAGGCTGGCGACCACGCCGATCGACAGCGAGATGCGGGCACCGTAAAGCACGCGGGTGAAAAGGTCGCGGCCGAGGTTGTCGGTGCCGAACCAGTGCGTCGCGGAAGGCGGTTGGTTGGCGTCGGCCAGTACCTGGTCGGAATAGGAGTAGGGCGAGAAGAGCGGGCCGATGACCGCCATCAGGGCGATGAGAACGATAACGGCGAGACCGGCCATGGCCAGCTTGTTCTCCTGAAGGCGGCGCCAGGCGTCCTGCCAGTAGGTGGTGGCCGGGCGGACGGGGCCGGCTGCCTTGGCGGCGATGTTCAGCGGGGTGAAGTCGGGTGCTGCGGGCACTGTTAATCCCCCCTTCCGCCGTCGAGCTTGATGCGGGGATCGAGCCAGGCGTAGGCGATATCGACAAGGAAGTTGAGAAAAACCAAAAAAGTGCTGTAAAAGATAGTTATGCCGAGAATCACGGTGTAATCGCGGTTGTAGATGCTGGTCACGAAGTGGCGGCCGAGACCGGGGATGGCGAAAATCGACTCGATGACGAAGCTGCCGGTCAAAACGGCGGCTATCAGCGGGCCGAGATAGGTCACGACCGGGATGAGCGCGTTTTTCAAAGCATGGCGCCAGACTACGGCGAACGGAGACAGGCCTTTGGCGCGGGCGGTGCGGATGAAGTCGAGGCCCAGTACCTCCAGCATGCTCGACCGGGTGAGACGGGCTATGAACGCCATCGGGAAGGCGGCCAGGGCCAGCGCCGGCAGGACTACGTATTCCGGGCCGCCCCACATGGCGGCGGGAAATAGTTCGAGCTTCAGGGCGAAGACGTAGATAAAAAGCGTGGCAAGAATGAAGCCGGGGACGGAGATGCCGATGGTGGCCGCGAACATGCACAGGTAATCCGGCCAGCGGTTCTGGCGTAAAGCGGCGATAATTCCCATCGGCAGGCCGCCGGCGACGGCGATGAACACGGCGGCCAGGCCGAGTTCGGCCGACACCGGGAAACTTTCGGCGATGATATCGTTGACGGTGCGCGCTTCATATTTGAAGGAGGGGCCCAGGTCACCGCGCGCGACATTGGCGAGGTAATCGGTGTACTGCTTGAAGAGGGGATCGTTAAGGTGATAGCGTTCGTTGAGATTCTTGAGCACCGCTTCCGGCAGGTTCTTCTCGGCGGTGAAGGGGCCGCCGGGGATGGCGTGCATCAGCACGAAGGTGGCGGTGGTGATGATGAACAGCACGAGCAACATCGAGAGGAAACGGCTGACGGTGTACTTCAGCAAAGCGGCTGGCCTCCTCTTGCGGATATCTATTACCTTTTGTTCTCTGTCAGCGCCGATTATCCTCGTGGCCCGGCGACATGTATTTTATGACAGAGGCGTCCGCCGGCACAAAAAGGGGCGCCACGCTTTGAGCGCGTGGCGCCGGCGGAGCACCGGCTATTCCATATAGGCTTCCTTGAAGTAAAATACGCCGGTGATCGAGCGCACATAGCCTTTGACGTTAGGTTTGACGAGCACGGCGTTGGTGTAATAGTAAATCGGCGCCAGGACGGCGTCGTCCATAAGGAGTTTTTCCGCCTGGTGCATCAGCTTTATCCGCGCGGTCTGGTCATTAGACTCCTTGGCCCGCCTGACAAGATTCTCGTAAACGGGATTTTTGTACTGGGCATCGTTGTTGCCGCTTTCGGGCACGAACATATCGATAAAGGTCATGGGGTCTAGATAGTCGCCGGTCCATCCGTGGCGGGCTACCTGGAAGTCTCCTTTGGTGCGGGAATTGATGAACACCTTCCACTCCTGGTTGGCAAGGGAGACGTTTACGCCGAGATTCTTGCGCCACATTTCCTGGACCGCTTCGGCAATCGCCTTGTGCCCCTCGCTGGTATTGTAGATGAGTGTTACCGGCGGCAGACCCTTGCCGCCGGGGAAGCCGGCCTCGGCCAGCAGCCTCTGGGCAGTCGCCACATCGTTGTCGGCGAAGAAATCGCCGCCCACCCGGCGGAAATCGCTGCCCCGCGCCTCATCGGCCAGGCCGGGCGGGACCCAGGCCAGGGCAGGCTGCTGACCGGCCCTGGTCACGTTTTTAACGATGGCGGCGCGGTCGATGGCGAGGGTGAACGCTTTGCGCACCTTTACATTGTCGAAGGGCGGCTTAGTTACGTTAAAGCAGTAGAAATAGGTGGCGAGAAGAGGGGCGATCTTGAGCTTGCCTTCCTTGAGGAGGCGGGGAATCTCGCTCGGGGGGACATTGCCGCCGAGATCGAGCTGGTTGTTCTCGAACATCGCCAGTTCGGTGGTGGCGCTATCGGTGAGGATGAATTCCATCTTCGGCATCCTGACCTTGGCCGCGTCCCAGTAGTGCTCGTTCTTGGCGAACTCCAGCCTGCTGTTGTGGATCCAGGCGGTCACCTTAAAGGGGCCGTTGCCGATCAGCGTCTTGGGGTCGGCGGCCCATTTTTCGTTGGCGGCGGCTGTTTGCCGGTGCACCGGGTAATAGGTATGAAAGGCGGTGAGGGTGAGGAAGTAAGGGGTAGGCTTTTCCAGCGTCACCTTCAGGGTGCGGTCGTCGACAGCTTTAACGCCTACGGCATCGGCGACTATGAGACCCTTGTTATATTTCTCGCCGTTCTTTAGATAAAAGAGTTGGTAGGCGTATTTGGCGCCGAAGGCGGGGCTGAGCGTCGACTTCCAGGCGTACTCAAAATCGTGGGCGGTCACCGGGTCGCCGTTCGACCATTTGGCGTTGGCGCGCAGGCTGAAGGTGTAAGTAAGACCGTCGGGCGAGACCTCCCACTTTTCGGCGACGCCGGCAACGGGAGCGTCCTTATCGTTCAGCACGGTGAGGCCCTCGAAAATCTGCGCCTCGGCGATCGCCTCGGGCGAGCCTGTTGACCTCCGGGGATCGAGGGTTTCCGGCTCGGTGCCCGCCGAGTAACGGAGATACTTACCGGCCGGCTTGGTGGCCGTGGAGCAGCCGGCTGTCGCCGCCGCTGCCAGTATGAGGACCAGTATAAGGCTGATCAGTTTCCGCAACTTTATTCCCCCTGCCCGACTATACCCTTTTATTCTCTGGTATTATTCTCTGCCGCCGGTTTTTTACCCTCCTTGGCAGAATCATCCGTTTATGCGGAAAAGACGCGGGACACCAAATCCCGCGTCTTTTCCTAGCTAATGGTTGCGGCGTTTACACCAATGGCGTGCTAACCACCCTGTTTCTGCCGCCCTGCTTCGCCTGATAAAGAGCGCTGTCGGCGACGGCAATGAAGCTGGCGGGGTCGGGCGGCGCGGCGTTAACGGATGGATCGTAGGTCGCCACCCCCATGCTGGCGGTTATGCGGGCGGTGAAAGTGCCGGCGTTGTCGGGGAATTCGCCAGCCTCCACCGTCCGCCTGATCTTTTCGGCGAGCGAGGTAGCTTCGGTGGCGCCGCATTCGGGCAGGATGACGGAAAACTCCTCGCCGCCGTAACGCGCGGGGAAATCGATCGTCCGGGTATTCTGCCGGAGGATATCCCCAAGTTGGGCGAGCAGCTTGTCGCCGGTAGGGTGTCCGTAAGTGTCGTTGTACTTCTTGAAATTATCAAGGTCAAGCATAATGAGGCTCAGGGGGCGCCTGAGGGTGAAGGCCCGCCGCAGTTCGGCATCGAGGAACAGGTCGAAGTTGCGGCGGTTGGCAAGGCCGGTTAGCCCGTCGGAAAGGGCCATGGCCTTAACCTGGTTATAAAGGCTGGCCTTTTCGAGAGCGAGGGCAATTTGCTGCGCCATAAGGGTGGCGAACGGAGTGCACTCGATATTTTCCGGGCTGACGCGTCGCCGCCAGCCGAGCAGCATGAGGCCGAGCAGGCGGCTATTTACCGGCAGGGGCATCACCATTACCGGCCCCGTAGCCCCGTCGCCGCACAACCCCTTCAGCGGCGGCGCATCTCCCGAAGGCAGCATCGACGGTATCATGGTGGCGACAAGTGTCCTCAGTTCGGGATAAAAGCCAAGATCGATGTCGGCCGGCCGGAAACTTAGCCCGACGGCTGCCTTGAAGATCAGGGGTTCATCGGCCTGGCCGCCGGCGAAAAAGGCGAGCGCGAACTCGGCCCCGAGAGCCTGGGCCGCGCAGGGCAGGCATTGCTCAAGAATGGTGTCCGGGTCGACGGTGGTGGCCGAGGCCTGGGCAATCCTGTACAGGTATTGCTCCTCGTCGAGACGGGCTTTTGTTTGCTCGTGCAGGGTGGCGCCGGCCACAGCCGCGCCGGCGTGATAACCCAGCGCCTTGAGGAGAAGCACGTCGCGCTGGGAGAAGGCGCCTTTTTCGCTGGAATAAGCTTCCACGACGCCGATGATCTCACGATCGTTTACGAGCGGGGCGGCGATAACGGACCGGATGCTGGTGAAAACGAGCTGCGGACGGAACAGCTCGGGCTGGATCAAAAGGTCATCGACTGTAAGCGCTGTCTGGGTTTCGCAAACCTGTGCGGCGACGCTGTCCTTGAGAGGCAGTAAATCAGGTGGCGTGTTCATGCCGTAAGTTGCCGCCACCTTGAGGACGGAGCGGTCCTCGTTGAAGAGGGCGATAACGCACTGCCGGGCCCTCATCATGTCCGCCACCATGTCAGCGATGGCGTCCAGGGTTTCGCGGAGGTTGAGCTGGGAGGATATTATCATCCCCACGTTGGCGAGGATATCTTCGAACAGATTGCGTTGCTCCTCGGATTCGCGGAACAAGCGGGCGTTGTTTTCCGCCAACTTTTCCATGTCCTCCTTCATTGCCATGGCGTCGGCGAACGGCTGGCGAATAAGGATAACGTATAGGGTCCGCAGGACATACAGGTTGGCGAGAGCCGCGAACAGATGGGCGGCGATGTTGAGGTTTTCCGGCGAGTGCCCGGCGAACGCAAAACTCAGGTCGGCCAACGCGCCGAGCAGCACCGCGGTGTGCGGCAGAATGCCCACATGATTAATCCGTCTGCCGAGAAGAATAATGAATGTCGCGACATTAGCCGCGCACGAAACATATAAACCGTAAATGGCTAACGGATGGGCCGGGCTGTCGATGCTATAAAGGTAAGGCCAGGAGTCGGGGGCGATGAAAATGTCGGCAACTAGGCCGCCAACGGCCACCATAGCGCCGAAAAGGAGAGAGCTTCTGGATGATAGCTGGCACGATGGCCCGTTACGGTCTAGCAAGGTTACCGCGGCCAGTAGGCCGAACGACCACACGAAGCGCGAAAACAGCCACGCTGTTATCCAGATGTGTTTTACATCCATGACGGCGTGCATTTCCGGGAATGCGATCAGGTGTACGAGAGTAAGGATGCCCGAGCCGAGGACGACAAGACTTACGACAGCGACACTTATGCGGACCGGGCCGGTACTGTACCAGGCGATGAAAAAAACGACACAGCCGAAGGCGATGCTGCTTACCTCCAAAACGGTGTGCAGGCCGGCCGCCCGCGGCGCTTCCAAGGTGAGCGAAGTCAGTCCCCCGAAGATGAGAAAACCCAGCAATCCTGCGACGATAAACAAGATGGCCCGTCTGGCGCCGACGGGGCTGGCGGTTTGCATAGCCAAGACGAAACCCTCCCCTTGAAAAGTTGACGATAATCGCTTCTGTTATATGATATGCGGCCGATGTTCCGGGGGTTTGGCGAAGGAGGCTACGGAGTGGAGAAAGTTTGCCCGGTTTGCAACGGCCTCGTGGCGGTCGCGGAGAACTGTCCGCGCTGCGGCCGGCGGCTAGTTGACGGCGGAGCGCTGGAGAATTATTTCGGGCCGTACAGTCCTTACATGGATGTGGCTTCTTTCCAACAGGGCGCCCCGGATGTTCACTGCGTCCACCTGCTTTACTGCCCGGCGTGCGGGTACGACGTCCGGGCGGCCTGGGACCTGGTAGCAATATAGCTGCCGGCTGCTTTGTACAGTCCATGGATAAAGAATTTGCCGGCGTCGAAAACTATCAAAAAAAGAAAGAGGTGGTTTTGTGTCAACAGTTAACCCTCTCGTCAAGTGCAGCGTCGACCAGTGTACGCACTGGATGCCGGGGAATCAGTGCATGGCGGCGAAAATCGCCATATACAACGACGAACACGGCGGAGCTTCACGCTCGTCGGCCGAAACCCAGTGTAAATCCTTCCATGCCGGCAAGGGGGTCGGTGACTACGTGGGAGCGTTGCACAACGCCAATGTGGGCGGGACGGTAAAGGCGGCCTTCGTCGAAGGCACCCAGATCACACCGTCGGTGGAATGTTATGTGGACAATTGCCAATACTGGGAAAAAGGCAACTACTGCCACGCGTCCGCCATTGAGGTCAAAGGACCTTATGCGGCCAAGACGGTAGACACCGATTGCGAGACCTTCAAACCGCGGTAGAAAAAAAGAGCCGGGACTTATGTGTCCCGGCTCTTTCCCGGCCAAATGGTGAGACCAGGAGTGTCTTTTTCGCGTTTTCGCCCTTTGGGGCATATGATGGAATAGGTCGACCGAGGGTAGCCGCGCGGGACGGCAGGAAGGCGGGGTTGACCGGCCTTTTCAATGCTTATGGTTACATCCGCAGCCGCAGTCGTCGGAGTGGGGTTGCCTGACAGCATCATCCAGCGCGGCCTTGATCTGGTTTTTGATATTGTCGATATAAAGACGGCGGAGCTTAGCCTGCTCGGCTCTTTCTTCCTCGGTTAGAATCGCCTCGCGCTGTTTTTTGGCCAGCTCGTTGATGCGGGCGATGACTTCAGGAGTAATCACGGTTTCACCTCGGCCTTTCAAAAATCATGTCTTATACTAACAAATTCCCGGCCGGCGCGCAAGTCGGCGGTGCTGGCGGGAGGATACGGGCGGTGAAGGATATGCACGATATCATAATAATCGGCGGCGGGCCGGCCGGAATGACGGCCGCGGTTTACGCCGCCCGCAAGATGCTGGACACCCTGCTCCTTACAAAGGATCTCGGCGGCCAAATGATGTGGACGAGGGACATAGAAAACTATTTGGGTTTCCAGTACATTAGCGGGCCGGAGTTGATCGGCAAATTTGAAGAACACGTCAGGCACTATCCGACCAATATAGTTTACGAAGAAGTCACCGAGCTTGAGCGGTCAGCCGACGGCATTTTTATCGTCCACTGCGGAGATAAGGAATATCGGGCCAAGACGGTGGTGATCGCCTCCGGTAAACGCCCCAGGCGACTTGGTATTCCGGGTGAAACAGAATATACCGGGCGCGGGGTAGGCTACTGCGCCACCTGTGACGGACCGCTTTACGCCGGCAAGGCGGTGGCGGTGGTGGGAGGCGGCAACTCCGCCCTGCAGGCGGCCATCGAGCTTGCCGCCATCGCCAGCCAAGTCTATCTGGTGGTGCGCGGCGGAATCAAGGCCGATCCGGTCGTTGTCGAGAAGCTGCAGACGACCAGAAAAATCGAAGTCTTGCGGGGATATGTCGCCCGCGGCATCTACGGCGGGGAAACGGTGGAGAAATTCGTAGTGGCAGCCGGAGAAGGGAAGGAACGGAATTTGGCGGTCCAAGGGGTGTTCGTTGAAATAGGTCTCGACCCCAACACCGAGTTTGTCGCCGGCTTGACCGACTTGAACGAATACAAGGAAATAGAGGTGGATTGCCGCACGGCGACCGGTGTGCCCGGCCTGTTCGCCGCCGGCGATGTGGCCAGCGGGCCGGACAAACAGATAATCATCGCGGCCGGCGACGGCGCCAAGGCGGCGCTGGTGGCTTACGAATACCTGCTTCACAATTTTTGAACAGGACGCGTCCATCGGACGCGTTTTTTTCCTTTAAACCGCCGGCGAGCCGGCAGGATTTTTTGCCCCGTTTCCGAATACCAATATATTGTACGGACTAACTGAATAAAGAGCGTCAATGTTGACATATGGGGTATATTCAGTACAAATCGCAGCCTTGTTCCGAGGCTGCTTTTTATGAAAGGTTTTGCATAAATATAATTTTTAATGTATATTTATTCTGGGAGGGTGATGGCATGTTCGAATACCATGAGCCGCAATCGTTGGCCGAGGTCACTTCGTTCCTCGCCGCTCACGGGGAGGCGGCCCGGGTGCTGGCCGGCGGGACCGATCTTCTGGTGCAGATGCGCAAGGGTCGCCATCAGCCGCGCCACCTGCTGAATATCAAGACCGTGCCCGGGCTCGATCAGATTGTCGTCACCGAACACTGTGTGGAAATCGGCGCGGCCGTGACGCTGCACGACGGGGAAAAGTTTCTATCCTCTCACCCTGAATACGGGGTGCTTTGCCAGGCGATGCACAGCGTGGCCTCCTGCCAGATTCGCAACCGGGCTACCCTGGCCGGCAACGTCTGCAACGCCTCGCCTGCGGCCGATACTGTGCCTGCGCTGGCCGTGCTCGGCGCCAGTGTGAAAGTCCACGGCAGCCGCGGCGACCGCCTCGTGCCGGTGGAACGTTTCTTCACCGGCCCCGGACGCACCGTCCTGCTCACCGGCGAGGTGGTAAGCGCAATCGTGTTGCCGCGAATTAACGGCGGGGGAAGGGGCGTTTTCCTCCGCAAGGCCCGCCGCCCGTCGCTCGATCTGGCAACCGCCAACGTCGCCGTACACGGCGCGGGGGCCAACTACCGCATCGCCCTCGGTGCGGTGGGGCCGACCGTTATCCGCGTGCGCGAGGCCGAGCGTCTGCTTGCCCGCCAGGGCCTAACGGCGCCTTCGGCGGCCGAGGCGGCCCGCATCGCCAGGCAGGCGGCCCGGCCGATAACCGATGTGCGCGGTTCGGAAGAATACCGCCTCGAGCTCGTGGCCGCCCTGACCGAACGGGCGCTGCTGACCCTGGCCGGGGAGGTGAGGGCATGAAGACGATAACTTTAAAAGTCAACGGCCGGGAGGAAAAATTGACCCTGGCTCCCCACCGGACACTGCTCGACGTATTGCGCGAGGACCTTGGCCTTACGGGCGCTAAGCGCGGCTGCGAAGCCGGGGAATGCGGCGCCTGCACCGTAATCTTGAACGGCAAGCCGGTCAACTCCTGTCTTGTGCTGGCCGTGGAACTCAATGGCGCCGAAGTGCTCACGGTTGAAGGCCTCGGCGGCCCCGGGGCGCTTGACCCGCTGCAACAGGCCTTTATCGACCATTTCGCCCTGCAGTGCGGTTACTGCACCCCGGGCATGCTTCTCATGGGCAAGGCGCTGCTGGCCCAAAATCCCCGCCCCAGCGAGGACGAGGTCAAGGAATACATAAGCGGCAACCTCTGTCGCTGCACGGGCTACGAGAATATCGTAAAAGCGATTATGGCCGTTGCCGCGGGAGGTGAGCAGGATGGCTGAGCACCGGGTGCTGGGGAAAAGCGTGCTGCGCCAGGACGCGGTCGATAAGGTCACCGGGGCGGCCCAATTTGTCGACGATATCCAGTTCGGGCCCACCCTGCTCCATGTCAAAATTCTCCGCAGTCCCCACCCGCATGCGCGGGTAGTCTCCGTCGATACCGCCGAAGCCGAGAAGGTGCCGGGGGTGAAGGCCATCGTCACCGGCCGGGACTGCCGGAGTTACATCGGACTCTATCTGGCCGACCGCACGGTCTACGCCACCGATAAAGTCCGCTTTGTCGGCGAGCCGGTCGCGGGCGTCGCCGCCGACAGCGTCGAAGCCGCCAGCAAAGCGGTCAACCTCATCAAGGTCGAGTACCAGCCGTTGCCGGGCGTGTTCGACCCGGTGTCGGGCGCTCTCGGCCGCGAAGGCCTGCTGCACGAGAACCCGTCGGCGAGCGACCTGTGGTGGCAGGGCCTGCCCTGTATCGTCACCAAGTCGCCCGGGGCGCTGCTCCACGAGCACCTCGGCGAATACCAATGCGCTCCCTTTATCCACCCCGTGCCCGGCACAAACATCTCCAACCACTTCAAGCTGCGCAAGGGGGATGTGGACCGTGGCTTCGCCGCGGCCGACGTCATTACGGAAAACGTCTACACCCTGCCCCATATCCAGCATTCCCAGATCGAGCCCCACTCGGCGGTCGCCCACTTCGACCGGGCCGGAAAACTGACGCTGTGGGCCTCCAGCCAGTCTCCCAACGCTGTCCGCAAGCTCATCGCCACCGCCTTCGAACTGCCGATGAGCAAGATCCGCGTCATCACTCCCTACGTGGGGGGCGGCTTCGGCGGCAAGGCCGGGGTGACCTGCGAGGCGCTCGTCGTGCCCCTTGCCAAGCGGCTGCCCGGGTATCACTTAAAACTGACGCTGACCCGCGAGGAGGTCTTCCAGGCCACCTTCGTCCGCCAGGCGCTGGTGGCCAGGCTGAAAACGGGGGCGGACAGAACCGGCCGCCTCGTCGCCATGGAGGCCGAACTTTTCTGGGACGGCGGCGCGTACACCGAATACGGCGTCAACATCACCCGCAGCGGCGGCTACTGTTCGTCCGGACCCTACGAGATACCCAACATCAAAACCGACTCCTACTGCGTATACACCAACCATCCGGTAGGCGGGCCGATGCGCGGCTTTGGCATGCCCGAGATCCACTGGGGCATCGAGCAGCAGATGGATATCCTCGCCGCCAAGCTGGGGATGGACCCGCTGGCCTTCCGGCGCATGAACGCCTTACGGGAAGGACGGCCAGGCGCGTTCGGCGGGGCGATGGAAGGGGCGACGCTTGTCGACACCATCGACGCCGTGGCCGCGAAATGCGGCTGGGGAACCCCGCTGCCGCCGGCGTCGGCGCCCCATAAGGCCCGGGGCCGGGGAATTGCCTGCATGTACAAGGCCCCCTCCATGCCGCCCAACGCCCAGTCGTCGGCGATTCTCAAGCTAAACGAAGACGGCTCCGTCCACGTTCTGACGACTGCCATGGAAATCGGCCAGGGTTCGCTTACCGCGCTGGCCCAGATCGCCGCCGAGGAACTCGGGGTCGCGGCCGACAAAGTCGTCGTAACCCTTCCTGATACCGACTACACGCCCTACGAGTGGCAGACGGTCGCCAGCCGCATCAGCTACTCCGCCGGCAACGCCGTTCTCGCGGCGGCCAGGGACGCCAAAACGCAGTTGCTCGCCGTGGCCGCGCAGGTGCTGGAAATTCCGGCCGCCGAACTCGTCATCGAAGACGGGCAGATATTCCCGCCGGCCAAGCCGACCCGCAAGCTCGCGATCAGCGATATCGCCATGGGCTACCTGCTGCCCGAGGGGGCTATCGGCGGCCCGGTCATCGGCCGTGGGTCGTTCATCCCCGCCGGCATCACCGGCCTGGATAAAGACACCGGCCAGGGTGACAAGCCGGCCGCTTTCTGGACCTACGGCACCCAGGTAGCCGACGTCGAGGTGGACACCAAAACGGGGGAAATAACCGTTCTTAAGGTTACAGCCGCTTATGAAGTTGGCAAGGTGATCAATCCCGCCATGGCCAAGGGGCAGGTGCAGGGCGGCATCGTGCAGGGACTGGGGTCGGCGCTGTACGAGCACCTCGTGTTGTCCGAGGGCAAGTATCTTAACGGCGACTTCGTCGATTACAAGATCCCGACAGCCACCGACACCCCGGAAATGGACGTCATTCTCCTGGAGACATCGCCCCAGGCTGACGGACCCTTCGGTATAAAAGGCATCGCCGAGCCCACCATGGTGCCGACCGCCCCCGCTATCGCCAACGCCGTTTACAACGCCACGGGCGTGCGCATCAACGATCTGCCGCTGGCGGCGGAAAAAGTGCTCGCGGCGCTGATGAAGCAGCAGACACGCGGAAAATGATTTGCGCGTGTTCGCCATGGCCGTCGCCAGGCGGCCAAAAATACATAATAGGAAGGTGCGACTCAAGGTATGGAAAGACGGATCATTCAAGTTGATGAACGATTGCCCCTCACTCAGACTATCCCGCTCAGTCTCCAGCACTTATTTGCCATGTTCGGCGCCACCGTTCTCGTCCCGTTCCTGTTCAAGGTCGACCCGGCAACCTCCCTGCTGATGAACGGCGTCGGCACCCTCGTCTATCTTTTCTTCTCCAACTGGCGCATCCCGGCCTACCTCGGCTCGAGCTTCGCTTTCATCGCCCCCGTATTCGCCGTCATGGCTGTGCCCAGCCTGGGCGGTTACGCAGCCGCGCAGGGCGGATTCATCATGTTCGGTATTTTCTTCGTCGTCGTTTCGTTTATAATCAGAGTCGCCGGCGTCCGCTGGCTGGATGTCGTCTTCCCGCCGGCCGCCATGGGCGCCATCGTAGCCATCATCGGCCTTGAGCTTGCGCCGGTGGCCACCGAAATGGCCGGCCTTACCGGCAAACTGATCGAGCAGCTCAAGATCCCCTATGCCACGGCCGTCACCGTTTCGATGTTCACCCTCGGCGTCACCATCCTCGGCTCGGTGCTCTTCCGCGGTTTCCTGTCCGTCATCCCCGTCCTTATCGGCGTTATCGCCGGCTACTGCCTGTCGCTGGCAATGGGCATCGTCGACCTGGGCGCGGTCGCCAAGGCCCCCTGGTTCGGCATCCCGACCTTCTACGCCCCGGTTTTCAATATCTCCGCTATCCTGATGATTATGCCTGCCTTCCTGGTCGTGCTTGCCGAGCACATCGGCCACCTTGTCGTCACCGGCAACATTGTTGAGCGCGATCTGGTCAAAGACCCCGGTCTCCACAAATCCCTCCTTGGCGACGGCATCTCCAACATTCTGTCCGGCTTCGCAGGCGCCACCCCCAACACCACCTACGGCGAGAACATCGGCGTCATGGCGATCACCAAGGTATTCAGCACCTACGTCATCGCCGGCGCGGCCATCATCGCCATCGCCGTATCCTTTATCGGCAAATTCTCGGCTCTCATCCGCAGCATCCCCGTGCCGGTCATGGGCGGCGTCTGCATCCTGCTGTTCGGCGTCATCGCCGCCGCCGGTATCCGCATGCTCATCGAACGGAAAGTCGACTACACCAAATCCAAAAACCTCATCCTCACCTCGGTCGTCCTCATCAGCGGTATCAGCGGCGCGGCCGTCAAAATAGGCACCGTCGAGCTCAAGGGCATGGCTCTCGGCACAATCGTCGCCATCGTCATCAGCCTGGTGTTTGAACTCTTCGACCAGTTGGGGTGGACCAACGACGGCGAACCCAGCGCTCCCACCATTCACGTAGTGGACGAACAGAAATAGGGAGGAGCCCGCTAAAGCGGGCTTTCTCCACTCTTAGGGACTGATGTCATTGCTGGAGGCTCTCTCGGTCGACGCCGCGGCTAGCGACGCCCTGTTCGGGCGGCCTTTCCGCGGTCGCGTACATAGCGTATTCGCCAAAACGGTCAATTTCACCGGCCCGCGTGGGCAGCTTCATTGCCTGGCGGCCGAGGAACTCGACGATGCGCCGGGAACAATAAGGGTCCGGCATTCTGAGGGCCTGAGGCTCGACAGCCTCGGTATAAAGCCGGGCGACGAGGTCGCGACCTTCGGCGGCGGCCTGGCTTTTGGCGCGGTGCCGCTGGTTGCCCGTGAGGTGAGGCCATGGTCGGCGTCCCTGCCGGCGTTTCCGTCTGTACCGGCCGGGCGGAACCTCCTGGCGGCGCGCCTTGTCGTACTGAAGAACGAAATTGTCGCCGCTGGATATGACGGCGGTCTGAAGGCTTTTATCGGGGGGACGGTCGGCACCGTTATGGAAAACCGGCTGGCGGAGCGGGCGGCGGCGCTGATCAGCACTCTTGTTGACGGAGACCTTTCCGACGCCCTGGCTGCCGGAAGGAGGCTGATCGGCCTGGGAACCGGCCTGACGCCTTCCGGCGACGATTTCCTTGCCGGTCTGATGATTACTTTCAATATGCCGGCCGGTCCCTTCGGGCGACGTTACCGCGAGGTCGCGAAAAAACTTGCCGCCGGCGCGGAGACGGGAACGGTGAGCCGAGCCATGCTGCAATACGCCGCCCGCGGCCGCACCAGGGACGGAGTCGTGGCGCTCCTGGCAGCGATGACAGATCCGGCAGCCCGCGACATCGTAGCCGCCGTGCGGCGGGTGCTGGCCTGCGGGGCCACCTCCGGCACCGACCTTGCGGCAGGTATCGCCGCCGGCCTGTCTACGGGGCTGGAACTAGCCGGCGAAAGGGAGGAATGACATGACTGTACACGTCGAGGTAAGAAAGAACACCTATTACGACTCGGTCACGCTGATGGCGCTGACCCAGAAGATGGCCGCCCTGCCCGGCGTCGCCGAAGCGGTGGCCGTGATGGCCACCCCGATGAACAAAGATCTGTTGGCCGGGGTCGGTCTGCTGACGGCAGAGGCGGACGCTTGCGGTGCCGACGATCTGGTTGTCGCTATCAGGGCCGACAGCGATGCGGCCTGTGAAGCGGCCGTGGCACTCTTTGCCGGGGCTGCGGCCAGACAGTCCGGGGACAAAAAAACGGCCGCCGGCTTCGTTTCCCTGAACACCGCGGTGCGTCATCTGCCAGACGCCAACCTCGCAATTATCTCCGTGCCGGGCGAGTACGCGGCCCGTGAAGCCAGAGACGCCCTCCGCCACGGCCTCAACGTCATGCTGTTCAGCGACAACGTCTCACTGGCCGACGAGATCGAATTGAAAACAACGGCCCACGAAAAGGGCCTGCTGGTGATGGGACCGGATTGCGGCACCGCCATCGTGAACGGCGTCGCTCTCTGTTTCGCCAACGCCGTGCGGCGGGGCAACATCGGCATTGTCGGCGCATCGGGGACGGGTACCCAGGAAGTGACCGTACACATCGACCGCCTGGGGGGCGGCATATCGCAGGTGCTCGGCACCGGCGGGCGCGATCTCGGCGAAGCGGTGGGCGGAGTTATGATGCTCGATTGTCTGGAGGCACTAAGCAAAGACGCAGATACCGCCGTTATTGTGCTCATCTCCAAGCCGCCGGCGACGGCGGTGGCCGACAAGATCGTTGCGGCCGTAAAAACCTGTCCCAAGCCCGTGGTCGTCTGCTTTCTCGGTGGCGCGAGCGCGGTCAGGGCAGAAAAGGCATACTTCGCCGCCACCCTGGAGGAAGCGGCTGGGGCGGCGGTGGCGCTGGCTAAAGGGGAACAGCCCGCATCTCCGGCCTGCCGGCACGAAAAACTGGCGACGATGGCAGCGGTGGCGCGGGCCAAACTGGCTCCCGGACAAAAAACCGTACGCGGTCTTTTTTGCGGCGGCACTCTCTGCCAGGAAGCGGCCAGGACGGCGCCGGGCGAAGGGAATATCTTCATCGACCTTGGGGACGACGCCTACACCAGAGGTAAGCCTCACCCGATGCTTGAGCCGTCGCTGCGGCTGCCCCACCTCCTCGATGCCGCCCGTGACCCGGCCGTGGCCGTCATCCTCCTCGACATCGTCCTGGGCTATGGGGCTCATCCCGATCCCGCGGGCGTAACCGCCCCGGCCATCGCCGAGGCCCGCGAAATCGCCCGCGCCGCCGGACGCCACATCGAAATCATCGCCTATGTCTGCGGGACGGATGCCGACCCCCAGGGTAAGGCCGGCCAGGAGGGCAAACTGGCCGCGGCCGGGGCGACACTGGCGAAAAGCAACGTGCGCGCCGCTTGGCTGGCGGCCGCCGTCGTGACCAGGGAGGTGTGACAATGGCACCGATAAACGATTTATTCGGTAAGAAACTTTCCGTCATAAACATCGGGGCGCCGGTATTTAAAGACGACCTCGCCGCCCAGAACGTTTCGGTCGTCCAACTCGACTGGCGGCCGCCGGCCGGCGGTCGCCCGGAACTCATCGCCGCCCTTGACGTCCTGCGGGACCGCGCGGCGACCGACGAGGCCAATGCCGTTGCAGTGGCCGCCATTTTGGACGCGCGGCCGGTGCTGACTGACGTAGCCCTCACCGCCTTGGAAGCCATTCCCGGCATGACGCCCACCACCATTCTCCACGCCGGCCCGCCGGTGGCCTGGGAGGCGATGGCTGGGCCGATGCGCGGCGCGGTCATCGGCGCCCTCATCTACGAAGGGCTGGCTGCCGACGAACAAGAGGCAGGGCGCCTGGCCGCCTCAGGCAGGATAACCTTCGCCCCCTGTCACGAGTACGGCGCAGTCGGGCCGATGGCGGGCATAGTCTCCGCCTCGATGCCGGTGTGGGTGGTGGAGAACAAAACCGCTGGCAATCGCTCCTTCTGCACCCTCAACGAAGGCCTTGGCAAGGTGTTGCGCTACGGCGCCTTCAGCGCCGAAGTTATCGACCGGCTGCGCTGGATGCGCGATGAGCTCGCCCCCGCCCTCAAAGCAGCCCTTGCCCGTACCGGCGGCATCGACCTGAGGACGATGATCGCCCAGGCGCTCCACATGGGCGACGAATGCCACAACCGCAACAAAGCTGGCACCAGCCTCTTCATCCGCGCCATCGCTCCCGCCCTCGCCCAAACCGGCGCGGCGCCGGAAGTCATGGCCAGAGTGCTGGCGTTCATGCACTCCAACGACCATTTCTTCCTCAACCTTTCCATGCCGGCGGCCAAGGCGGCCCTGGACGCCGCCCACGGCATCGAAGGCGCCAGCGTCGTCACCACCATGTGCCGCAACGGCGTGGAGTTTGGCATAAGAGTGAGCGGCTGCCCCGGCAACGCCTGGTTCACCGGCCCCGCCCAGCAAGTGCAGGGGCTGCTCTTCCCCGGCTTCACCGCGGCCGACGCCAACCCCGATATCGGCGACAGCGCCATAACAGAGACCTACGGCATCGGCGGCTTCGCCATGGGCGGGGCGCCGGCCATCGTCCAGTTCGTGGGCGGCACCGTCGGCGACGCGCTTGAATACACGACTAAAATGTACGAAATAACCCTGGCCGAAAACCCCAGCTACACCATCCCCAACCTCAACTTCCGCGGCACGCCCACCGCCATCGACCTGCGACGGGTGGCCGCCACCGGGCTGCTGCCGGTCATCAACACCGGCATGGCCCACCGCGAGCCGGGCATCGGCCAGGTGGGGGCAGGAATCGTCCGGCCGCCGCGCGAATGCTTCGATAAGGCGCTGCTGGCGCTTGCCAAACGGGTCGATATGTAATCCCCAGGATAAATCACGGAAAAGAGAGGGAAGCTTTATGGTCAAAAACTGGGACAAAGTGAAAATGTACGATCTTACGCAGAAACTGAGCCATCTGACGCCGCCGTGGCCGACCTACGAGCCGCTGCAGATCAAATTCTTCAAGCGCCTCACCTCCAACGGCGCCAACGGTCAGGTCATAACCACCTCCAACCATGTCGGCACCCACCTGGACGGCTCGCTCCACTTCTGCACCCACGGTCGCGACATCGCCGCCATCCCCCTGACCGACCTTATCGGTCCCGGCGTCGTCGTCGATGTGAGCGACATCGCCGAGGACTACGGCATCTACACCTCCAAGGACATCATGGAGCGGGCCGACGTGCGCGAAGGCGACATCCTCCTCATCTACACCGGCTATCACAAATATTCCTGGGATCAGCCGGCCGCCGACGAGGTCCGCTACATGGTCAAGCACCCCGGCCCGACCCGTGAGTTCGCGGAGTGGTGCCTAAAAATGAAATTCAAATGGCTGGGAGTAGACGCCGGCTCGGCCGACCATCCCATTAACACCAAAATCCGCGAATGGTGCCCGCGGCAGGCGGCCGAGTGCGAACAGTATTTCCGGGCGAAGTACGGCAAGGGCATCGACGACATCTTTCCCCCCGACCACTACCAGCTCATGCATATCGACCTCTTCCCCCACGACATCATCCATGTCGAGAATGTCGGCGGCGAAATCGAGAAGGTGCTTGGCAAGCGCCTGATAATCGGCTGTTACCCCTGGCGGTTCGAAGGCGGCGAATCGTCGATCTGCCGCATCGTCGCCTATGACGAAGAATAACGAGGTGCTGCACCCGGTCTGGCGCGAACTTCTCGCCGGGCTGCCGGCTTCCGGACTGGTGACCCTCATCGGCGGCGGCGGCAAGACCAGCCTCATGTATTACCTGGTGGCCGGACTCAAGGCCGCCGGAACCGTTGCCTTCGCCGCCACCACCGCCAAACTGTTCATGCAGGAGGGAGCGGGCCACCGGACGGTACTGGTAGGCAGCCTGGCCGAATTCCGCCGGGCGGTCGGGGAATTGCGCTCCTGCCCCGCAATGGTGACCGTGGCCCGCGGGCTGGTGGACGGTGCGCAGCGCAAACTGGCCGGCCTCGCGCCGGAATGGCTCGATACGCTGGCCGGGGAATGCCCCGCCATACGTTTTATAGTCGAAGGGGACGGCTCAGCCGGTCTGCCGCTTAAAGGCCATCTTCCTCACGACCCTGTGGTGCCGGCGGCCACCCGTCTCCTCATTCCGGTCATCGGCGCCGAGGCGGTCGGCCAACCGCTTGCCGCCTGCTGCGTCCATCGGCCGGCACGGGCAGCAGAGCTCACCGGCGCGGCCGAGGGGGAAATCATAACGGCGGACACGGTCGCTAAACTCCTCCTTCACCCCAAAGGCTATCTTCACAACTGTCCGCCTGAAGCGCGCGTCGTCCCCCTCATAAACAAAGCCGAGGGAGCGGCGATGCGTACCGCGGAAGATTTGGCGGCCACCGTACTCGCGGCCCGCCATCCCGCCGTCGGAGGCGTCGTCGTCGGCAGCATCAGGAGGCAGGAATTTTCCTTTATCAGAAAATAGAAATATCGGCCAAGCTCTTTGGTTTTTGACTGAAAAAAGGTATAATATTAGTCAATACCATAACCGCCAGACAAAAGTTTTTGCCTGGCGGACTATTATTTGAACGGGTGGAGCGTGGTTTTATGAAAGTCGTCATCACCATCATCGGCCAGGACAGGGTCGGCATCGTCGCCATGGCCAGCACGACGCTGGCGGCCAACAGCGTAAACATCCTCGACATCAACCAGAATATCGTCAACGGCTTTTTCAACATGGTCATGATCGCCGACATGAGCGGGGCGACGATAAGCCTCAAAGACCTGCAGCAGCTTTTCAAGGACAAAGGACAAGCCATGGGCCTCGAGATCAAGGTGCAGCACGAGGATATCTTCAAAGCGATGCACCGCATATAAAGCCGGCTGCTCGTTTGTGAACAGCCTCAAGTCTGTGGTAATATTTCTGCTCATGTTGAAGGAGGCGGGCTATGCTATCGGTCCAGGATATCCTCGAAACCAACCGGATGATCGAGGAAAATAAGCTCGACGTGCGCACGATCACCCTCGGGATCAGCCTGCGCGGCTGCAGCCATCCCGACATCAAGGTTTTCTGCGCCAATATTTACGACAAAATCACCAAGACTGCCGAGCGGCTGGTGCAGACCGGCGAAGACATCGAAGCCGAGTACGGCATCCCCATCATCAACAAACGCATCTCGGTCACACCGATCGCCATCGCCGCCGAGAGCTGCCGCACCGACAGCTATCTGCCGGTGGCTGAGGCCATGGATGCCGCCGCCAAGGCGGTCGGCGTCAACTTCATCGGCGGCTTTTCGGCTCTCGTGGAGAAAGGCTACACCGAGGGAGACCGCATCCTCATCCGCTCCATCCCCGCCGCGCTGGCCACTACCGAGCGGGTATGCTCCTCGGTCAATCTCGCGTCCACCAAAGCCGGCATCAACATGGACTGTGTGCGGGAAATGGGCCAGATCATCAAACAGACGGCCGAACTGACCCGCGATCGCGACGCGCTCGGTTGCGCCAAACTCGTGGTATTCGCCAATGTCCCGGAGGACAACCCCTTCATGGCCGGCGCCTTCCATGGCGTGGGCGAGGCTGAGACGGCCGTAAACGTCGGGGTAAGCGGTCCCGGCGTCGTCAAACGGGCGTTGGAAGAAGCGCGTGGCAAGGACTTCGGCGCGGTCGCCGAGACGATCAAGCGCACCGCGTTCAAAATCACCCGTGTCGGCCAGCTTGTGGCCCAGGAGGCATCGCGCCGCCTCGGCGTGCCCTTCGGCATTATCGATCTGTCGCTAGCGCCCACGCCGGCGGTCGGCGACAGCGTAGCCCACATCCTTGAAGAAATGGGCCTGGAGAGCTGCGGCGCACCCGGCACCACCGCGGCCTTGGCGCTTCTCAACGATGCCGTCAAGAAAGGCGGCATCATGGCCTCCTCCTACGTGGGCGGCCTGAGCGGCGCCTTCATCCCCGTCAGCGAGGACGCCGGCATGATCGCCGCCGTCGAGCGCGGCAGCCTATCCCTGGAAAAGCTCGAGGCAATGACCTGTGTCTGCTCGGTCGGCCTGGATATGATCGCCGTGCCGGGGGATACCTCGGCGGCCACGATCGCCGCCGTCATCGCCGACGAGGCGGCCATCGGCATGATCAACAACAAAACCACGGCGGTGCGCATCATCCCCGTGCCGGGCAAGAAGGTCGGCGACCGGGTCGAATTCGGCGGTCTCCTCGGCCATAGCCCGATAATCCCTGTCAACCGCTTCAAAGCCGACGCTTTCATCGCCCGCGGCGGCCGCATTCCCGCGCCCGTGCGCAGCATGACCAATTAGCCGCCTTTACTTTCCCCGGGCGGTAGCCTATAATTTAATCATGGGACAAGCTAAGGCCGTTTTCTTTTGAAAATGGCCTTTCTTACTACGTTCGCAGGGAGTGGAGACTATGGCGATAAAAAAAGTACGGGTTGAAGAAGCGGTCGGAATGGTCTTGGGCCATGACATCACCAAAATCGTGCCTGGCGAATACAAAGGCCCGGCCTTCAAGAAAGGCCACATCATCCGGGACGAGGACATTCCCCATCTGAAAAATATCGGCAAAGAGCATATCTACTTAATTGAACTTACCGCCGGGCAGGTGCACGAAAACGAGGCCGTCACCCGCATCGCCCGGGCGGTGGCTGGCCCCGGGATTACCCTTGCCGAGCCGTCCGAAGGCAAGGTCAACCTCAAAGCGGCCGCTGATGGGCTCCTGAAGGTCGACCGCGAGTTGGTGACAGCCATAAACGGCGTAGAACACGCCGTGCTTTCCACCCTCCAGGGCAACCTCCCCGTGAAAGCCGGCGCCCTGCTGGCCTCGGTCAAGGTCGTGCCGCTGGTAGTGGAGATGGCCACCGTGGAGGCGGTGGAGAAACTTGCCGTGTCGAAAAGCGTAATCTCCGTGATGCCGATGCGCAACCTAAAGGTAGCGGCCGTCATCACCGGCAACGAGGTCTTCCACGGCCGCATCGAAGACCGTTTCGGCCCGGTTTTCGCAGCCAAGGCGGCTCAGTACGGCGCCACCCTGATCGGTACCACCTTCCGGCCGGATGACCCTGAACTCATCAAAGAAGCGATCCTTGCCTATAAAGACCAGGGGGCTGACGTAATCGTCGCTTCCGGCGGCATGTCGGTCGATCCCGACGACGTAACCCCTGACGCCATCCGCGCCACCGGGGCCGAAGTGGTCAGCTACGGCAGCCCGGTCCTCCCCGGCGCGATGTTTATGCTCGCCTACCTGGGCGATGTCGCCGTAATGGGTATGCCGGCCTGCGGCATGTACTCCAAAACCACCGCGTTTGACATGATATTACCGCGCGTGCTGGCTGGCGAGCGGCTGCGGAAAGGCGACATCGCCGCCCTCGGGTACGGCGGCTTATGCCTGTCTTGCCCTCAGTGCACCTATCCCCACTGCCACTTCGGCAAAGCATGATTGCCGCGGTAGTCCTTGCCGCCGGCGGTTCCCGGCGGATGGGCCGCCCCAAGCAACTTCTGCCGCTCGCCGGCCGGCCGTTGGTTTGGCATGTCGCCGCTGCCGCCTGCCGGTCGGTCGCCGGCGAAGTGCTCGTTGTCACCGGAGCGGAGCAGACCGCCGTTAAGGCCGCCGTCGCCTGTCTGCCTGCCAAAGTGATTCCCAACCAATCCTGGCGCGAAGGTCAGGCGAGTTCGCTTAAGGCAGGACTGAACGCCGTGAGCCCAAGTGCGCGGGCGGTTATCTTCCTGCTCGCCGACCAGCCGCTCGTCACCCCGGAATTGATCGATTCGCTGGCGGCGGCCTGGCGTGCCGGCGGCGGATCCATCGTCGCTCCGGTCGCCGGCGGTAGACGCGGCAACCCGGTGCTATTCGACCTGGGCCGCTGGCTGCAGCCGTTAACGGCCCTTGCTGGCGACGCTGGCGCCAGGACGGTCATCGCCGCCAACCCGGATCAGCTAACCGCCGTGCCGGTCGTCGATGAGGCGATGTTCTTCGATGTCGACACCCCCGACCAGTACGAAGAAATAAAACGCCTTTATAAAGCAATACACCCTGGAGGCCACTGAACTTGCGCATCAATAAAGCGACCCGCGATAACATCCTCGCCGCCCTCGCGGCAACATACGGCGGCGCCACAACCGCCCTCGAATACGGCTCGCCCTTCGAACTGCTCGTCGCCGTCGTCCTCTCCGCCCAATGCACCGACACGCGGGTCAACATCATCACCAGCCGCCTGTTCCCGGCCTACGACACACCGGCAAAAATGCTTGGCCTCGGTGAGGAAGGCCTGGCGGAGCTCATCCGCGACTGCGGCCTCTACCGCGCCAAGGCCCGCAACCTGATCGCCGCCTGCGCCATGCTGCTCGAAGACTACGGGGGCGAAGTGCCGGGAAACTTCGATGATCTGACGCGACTTCCCGGGGTGGGACGCAAGACCGCCAACGTCCTCCTCAGCCAACTGTTCGCCGTGCCCGCCATCGCCGTCGATACCCACGTCTTCCGGGTCGCAAGGCGGCTCGGCCTGGCAACAGGCAAGACGCCCGAGCAGGTCGAAGAGGGGCTGATGAAAGTTGTGCCGCGCCACGACTGGAGCGACGCCCATCACTGGCTCATCTGGCACGGGCGCAAAATCTGCAAGGCCCGGCGTCCCGATTGTGAGGGATGCCCGCTGAAAGAGCTTTGTCCCAGTGCCTTCAAATAAGACGGCAACAAGCCACCGCCTGGTTGGCGGTGGCTTGCGTATTCCCGGACATTAGCTTTCCGTCAGCTTCAGTACCGTTGACTGCAGTTTATCGCTGATCTCGCGGATGCCCGACAGCGCCTGTACAATGTCGGCGACCGACCGGCTTTCCGTGGCGGCGGCTTCGGCGATCTTGGCTATCTGCCGCTGATTGGCGCTCATCTCCGAGGACAGTGAGCCAAGTGCGGGCGTAATTTGGCCGACCATCGTCTGCACCTCGTTTACCGACTTGCGGATGGTGTCCGTCGAGCCGCGTGTTTCCTCGGCCAGCTTGCGCACCTCCTGGGCGACGACCGCGAAGCCGCGGCCGTGCTCGCCGACCCTCGCCGCCTCGATAGCGGCGTTGAGCGCCAGCAGGTTGGTCTGGTCGGCGACATTCTTGATTGTCTCCGCGATCCCGCCGATATTGCGGGTGGCTGTCACCAGCGTCTCTGACTGGCGGCTAGTCTCGTCGACTTTGGCCAGTTCAAGGTTCATTCGCGCGTCCACATCGTTGATCGTGGCCGAATTAGCGGTAATCGAGCGCGACACCTCGGTCGAAGCGGCTGCGAGTTCCTGCAGTTTGCCGTTGAGATGGCCGGTCAGGGAGGCGACCTCGTTCGCCACGCGTTTGTGATTGAAAAGGGTTATCCAGCGCATCAGCGTGCAAACTGAATCGGTAGTGGCGATGCGGGTGGCGCCGATCACGATCGCGTCGGGCCTTAGATAAGCGCCGTATTTCGTCGGCAGAACGCCGCCGGCGCCGACGATACGCTCCGCGCCGATGATATAACGCGCCGTTCCCAGTTTGGCACAGATCTCCTCATGGGAAAGCTCGCTGTATTGGATGTAATAGTACTCGACATGAGTAATGCCGTGCTCCTGGCAATACCTGGCGATCATCTCGGCCTGGGCAGTGTTGTTGTTGAAGACGGCAACCCGGCTTCCGGGGGGCAGCATCGCCACCTTGACATAAAAAAAAGCATTGGGGATAAGCTCAAGGGCAACCAGCTTGTCGCGGGGGATTTTTTTGGCCGCTTCCTCCACCCGGGTGGGCAGGCAGATAAAAAGGTCAGCGACAGAGTGGTCGCCAACGTCACCGATTGCGTAGGATCGGCCGCCGACCTCTTTCCCAAGCAGGTGGCGGGCGGCGTCGAGCAGTTCATCGGCGACAACCTGCGAGCTACCAACAGTAGCCAGGCGAATTTGCGCATCCAAAAAACGACACCTTCTTTCAAAATGACATAATATTAAAACACTTTGTCTAAATTGTAACATAATACCGGTACGCAGAATATTAAATTCCGCACCATGGCCCACAAGAATAAATTATAACGCCATAATCTATATTTATAACAAAAAAGTGTTGAATATTTATAAGTAAATTGGTATGATTATACGAAAGAGAGGGGATGTTCACAAAGATGCTTTATCGTAAGCCAACCTTTAAAGATGTCGAGGCTATACATAAACTGGTCAACGATTACGCGGAGAAGGGCCTGATGCTCGCCCGGTCGCGCAACGTGCTCTACGAGACACTGCGGGACATGATTGTCGCCGAGGAGGACGGCCGGATTCTCGGCGTCGGCGCGCTCCATCTTGTCTGGGACGAACTCGCCGAAATCAGGGCCCTGGCGGTTGCTCCGGAAACGGTCCGGAAAGGCGTCGGCCGCGTTCTGGTCGCCAAGCTGACGGAAGAAGCCGTCGAACTGGGCGTCAAAACGCTGTTCGCACTGACTTATCAGCCGGAATTCTTTGCCAAGCAGGGCTTTAACGAGGCCAACAAGGACAAACTCCCCCACAAAGTATGGAAAGAGTGCATAAACTGCCCCAAATTCCCCAACTGCGACGAAATCGCCATGATGAAGGAAATCTGAGGTGGCGACAACAATCCCGCGTCTTCGGGCGCGGGGTTTTCTTTTGCAGGACTATGGCGGCGCCTGCGCCAATATATATGACAACTACTTCGGGAGGGCCGTCATGCACACACTCTACTGCACCCCGCTGGGCGAAACGATGCGGGACGAGTTCGTCGCCGAACTGGCCGGGGCCGTTGAACAGGGGCGCGGCCATGAGCATGCTTTTCTCCTGCCCAGCGCTCACCTGCTCGGCGCCGTCCGCCGCGAACTGCGGGTCCGCGGCCCGGTCAGCTATGAGCAGCCCGGCCTGCTGGCCTTCGACGATCTTGTCGGCGAAATCGCCGCCCTTGCCGGGTACCCTCACCGCCTGATGGACAGGATGACCCAGGAAATCGTTGTGGCCGATATCCTCGACAGCCTGAACAAAAGGCAGGCGCTGCCCTATTTCAGCGCCATTTCCACCTTCCCCGGCTATATCAGCACGGTCACCAGCCTCCTGGCCGAGATCAAGCGCACGGCCGCCCCGCCCGAAGAATTCCCCGTGGGCGCCAGCGGCAGCCAGGCCAAGGACGCCGAGGTCCACGCCATCTATGCGGCGTACCAGGGCGTGCTGGCGACGCGTAAACTGGCCGACCTCGAAGAAATGTACTTCCTGGCGATACAGGCCCTGGCAGAAGGGGTGACTCTACCGTACCGGAAGGTATTTATAAGCGAATTCTATATCCTAACTCCGCTGCAGCTCGCTCTGGTCAAAGAGCTTAAGCGGGTGGCGGCGGTAGACATCGGCATCGTTTACGAGCCTAACCGGCCGGAAGTGTTCGCCGCCGTCGAACAGACCTACACCGACCTCGTCGGGATGGGGTTCGCGCCCGTCCACGTCGCTGCCAGGCGGCGGACGGCTGTCGAACACGCCCACATCCGCCGCAACCTGTTCGCGGCCAAACCGGCGACAATCGATGCGGCTCCCGGCCTCGCCGTCGTCAGCAGCCCTACCCGGACGAAGGAGATGGCGGTGACCGCCGCCCGTATCAAAAAACTGCTGCTGTCCGGCGATTGCCGTCCGGCGGAGATCGCCGTCGTCGTCCGCGACACCTCCGCGTGGGCCGATTTTCAAGACATATGCGGCGATTTCGGCCTGCCGGTCAGCCTGGCCCGCGAGGAACGGTTGGTCGACCAGCCGCCGGCCCGCCTGCTGGTGAACGCCCTAACCGCCAAAACCGACGGTGGCGCCCGCGCCACCGTCCTCAACCTGATCAAGTCGCCGCTGGTCGCCGACGCTCTCGGCATCGACGCCGACGCCGTCGAGCAGGCCGCGCTGAGCAAGGTCATCCGTTCCTGGCGGGACTGGTTCGGCGTCTTCAAAGGCGAAAACTCACCTGAAAACCTAAATGAATCACGTAAGAGCTTCGACACTCTCGGCCGCCTGGTAACGAGCCTGCCCCGGCAGGGGACGTGCGCGGCGTTCGCGGCCGCGCTGAAAACCGTCCTCGACACCCTCCGCATCCCGACGACTCTGGGGGAAGCCTACAAGACCGGCCGTCTGCCCCTGCCCGTGCTTCAGGCCGGTCTGCTGGCATGGCAAAAATGCGGCGAAACCCTTGACGCCGTAACGGAAGGCTTCGCATTCGCCGGACAGGCCGACAAACTGCTTCCGGCCGCCGAATTTCTGCGGTTCTTCCGTCAGGCGCTCGCGGGACAGTCGATCAGGCTTGAGGGCCACAACGACCAGGCGGTGCAGGTGGTAAGCCCGGCCGGAGTGCGGGGCGTCACTTTCCGGGCCGTATTCATCCTCGGCCTGACCGACGGCGAATTCCCCTTGCGGGAACGCGAAAACTGGCTGTACGACGACCGCGAACGGGCCGAAATGGCCGCCCTCGGGCTGACCCTGACCACCGCGTCGTTCCGGCGGGCGGAGGAGGATTTCTATTTCGCCATCGCCGTCGCTCTCGCCGGTGAAACGCTAACCCTCAGCGGCCGCGAGGACGCCGAGACGCTGCTCTCCCCTTATGTGGCCGAGGTTGTGCGCCTGTTCGCGCCGGCAACGGTCATCGCCGAAAAGTACAGTGCCGTCGAGTTCTTTCCCGCCGCTTATGACGGGGTTTTCTCGGCCCGCGAACTGGCCGGCAAGGCCCTCCTCGACACCGGAGACTACGCCGGGCCCGAAGCGTGCGCCGCCGCCGCTTACGTTCTCGCCACCCTCACCGACGACGACTTCGTCCGGCGGGTGGCGGTCGAGAAGGACCGCGGCCGCGGCTGTGATCCTTACGGCGGCTTTGTCGGCAATGATGGCGGGGGACACGGGCCGTCCGTGTTCAGCATCACCGCCCTCGAGGAATACGCCCAGTGCCCGTTCCGCTACTTCGCCACCCGCAGCCTGAAGCTCAGGGAGTGGGAGGAAAAGGAGGAGGAGGCCGGCTACGACGTTATCGGCAACATCTATCACGAAGTGCTGGCGGCCTTCCTCCGCGCCCATCGCGGCGAAACCCTCGACGCCGCCAAAAGCGAAGATTACCGCGAAGAACTGGCCGTCGCCCTGGATGACGTCTGCCGCCGTCTCGCGGAGGGCGACAAATCCTTTAACACCAAGGCCTGGGATTACCGGCGACGCCGTCTCGAAGCGACGCTCCGCCGCTGGCTGGACTTTGAAATCGCCGAGCAGAACGGCGACGGCCTCGCTTTTACCCCCGCCTTCCTCGAATGGGGTTTTGGCCTGCCGTTGGCGGAAGGGATGGACGCTGCCTCGGTGTCCGAGCCGCTGGAGATTGTCGTCGGCGACCGGCAATTGAGGATCGTCGGCAAAATCGACCGTATCGACGCGGCTGGCGACAAACTGGCGGTCACGGACTATAAACGCAAATCCACACCCCGCTTCCGCGACCTGGCGGCCGGCACCGACCTGCAGGCCGCCCTCTACATCATGGCGGCCGAGCGGTTCCTGTGCCCGGCCGGCGGCGAAGTGGCCGGCGGGGGTTACTACTCGGTGGAGAATGCCAGGAAGGAAGGCGGCATGTGGCGGGCCGAACTCGCGGGCGATATCGGTCACCGCGCCGCCAAAGACGCCGGCAACCTCGCTGCCGCCGACTGGGATGCCCTGCAGGCGGAATTGCGGCGTCTGGCCGGGGAATACTGCGCCGGCATCCGCAGAGGGGAATTCCCGGTGCGGCCGGCGTTGGATTGCCCGCCCTATTGCGTCGCCCGCTCCATGTGCCGTTACCGGCCTGAAGACGGACGTCCGGCGGGAGGTGAGACCAATGGCTGAATTCACCTCCGCCCAGCAAGCCGCCATCCAGGCCTTGGATGCCAACGTAGCCGTTTCGGCGGGCGCCGGGGCCGGCAAGACCCGCGTTCTTGTCGAACGCTACCTCAACATCCTCGCCCGCGACCAGGCCGCATGCGACGGAATCCTGGCCATCACCTTTACCAACAAGGCGGCCAAGGAAATGAAGGAACGGATTCGCAAACGGGCGTCGGAGCTGGCTGCGGCCGCCGACGGCGAGGAAGGCCGCCGGTGGCGCGCGGTGCTCGGCGAACTGGAGTATGCCCCCATCGGTACCTTTCACAGCTTCTGCGCCCGCGTGCTGCGCGAAAACCCCGTCGAAGCGGCGCTCGACCCCAACTTTGCAGTGCTTGACGAAGCGGAAACAGCCCTCCTGACCGAAAAGGCGCTGGCCGAAGTATTCACCGCCGCGCTGGCCGAGGGCGCTCCCTGGCTCGACAACCTCCTCCTCACCTACGACAAGGCGCTCCTGACCGCCGTCGTGCCCGACCTCTATGATAAAATTGCCGCCGCCGGCCTGCTCGGCGACGAACTATCCGAACGGCTGGCCGCTCCCTATCGACAGGCGGTCGACGCCGCCGCCGCTCTCAAAGAAGACCTTGCGGGGCTGTGCGGCGAGCTCATCGCCTATAAAGACAACCTCAAGAAGACAGGCGCCCAATTCGCCCGCGTCGACAGGCTCGCCCGCGACTGGCAAAAGGTTGCGGCCGCCATCGCCGCCGCCGACGGGAGCGCCGACGCCGCTACCGTGCTGCGCGATTACCTCGATTGTCTCGACCGCCGCTCCGGCGACCGGGACATCGTCGCCGCCATCAGGGAGACGCTCGGGCGTCTCCGTCAGGTCCCCTGCGACCGGGCCGCCCTCAGCCTCATCCCCGATCTCTGCCGCCTGCTCACCGAGCTTGACGCAGTCCTGGCCGCGCACAAGCGAGAGCAGCGGGTACTCACCTTCACCGACCTGGAAACCCGCACCGCCGACCTCCTTAAGGGATGTCCCGGAGTCAGACAGAGGTACCTAAGCCGCATCCGCTACATCATGGTGGACGAATTCCAGGACACCAACGACCTGCAGCGCCAGATCGTCTACCTCGTGGCCGGCGGCGATGCCGAAAAACTGCAGGGCCGCAAACTGTTCGTCGTCGGCGACCCCAAGCAGTCCATTTACCGTTTCCGCGGCGCCGACGTGGCCGTCTTCGCCCGTGTTCGCGACGACATTGCGGCCCGCGGCGGCGAAATCCTCGACCTCGACGTCAACTTCCGCTCCATGGACAGCCTGCTGACCCTCTTCAACGAGTGCTTTGCCGCCGTCATGGGTACGGCCGAGGATGCCGTCCCCTTCCAGCCGCTGGGGGCGTTTCGCAGCGAATGCCGGTCGGTGGGAGGCGCGGCCGAGTTTATTGTCGTCGCCGCTGACGGCGAAACCGGGGACCCGCGGAAAGAAGAGGCTGCAGCCGTGGCGCGGCGGATCGGCGCGATGGTGGCCGGCTGCGAGCCGCTCGTCGACAGGGACGCCGTACCGCGGCCGGTGAGCTACGGCGATATTGCCGTCCTCTTCCGCACCGTCACCGATCTTGACACCTACGCCGCCGCGCTGCAGACCGCCGGCATCCCGTATTACGTCGTCGGCGGCCGGGGCTTCTATCACCGTCAGGAAATCATCGACATCCTCAACCTCCTGCAGGTGATCGACAACCGCGGCAACGAAACGGCGCTCGCCGGGGTGCTGAGATCACCCCTCTTCCTGCTCTCAGACGACGCCCTGCTGGCGCTGAAGAAGGGTGGCGGGAGCTTATGGCAGGGGCTTGAGCGCCACGCCGACATTGCCGGGTTGCCGGAAGAGCAGCGCCAGGCCGCCGCGCGCGCCTGGCGGGTTATCGCCGGTCTCCGCGACCTGCGAGGGGCGGTGGGGGTTTCCCGGCTCATCCGCCTCGCGTTGGATCAGACCGGCTACCTGAATTTCGTGCTAACCCAATTCATGGGCCAGCAGAAATACGCCAACCTTCTCAAGCTCGCGGCGGTGGCCGACGCCTTCGAGAGCAAAGGGGCCGCCACGCTCGGCGAATTCCTGCGCTACGTCGCCAAGCTGGTCGCCGGCGAGGTCCACGAAAGCGAAGCCCAGGTCGAGAGCGAAGGCGGCGATACCGTTAAACTGATGACCATTCACAAGGCCAAAGGATTAGAGTACCCCGTCGTCTTCATCCCCGATCTCCAGCGCCGTTTCCGCGACGAGACCGGCCCCCTCATTTTCAGCGCGGAGAAGGGACTGGGCCTGAAGGTCCCGGGCGACGGCGGCGAACTCGTCGCCGCCTCCGTTTATGCTGAGGTCGCCTCTTGCGAGAAGAAACTATCCCTGCTTGAGCTCAAACGGGTGCTTTACGTGGCTTTCACCCGCGCCAAGGATTACCTTGTCCTGTCGGCCGCCGGCGGCAAGGTGACCGTCGGCAAGGACTTCACCGCGCTCGGCACGTGGCTGGGATGGCTCGGCAAGGTCTATAGCTTCGACAATCTGGCTGCCCTCCCCGGGCGACTGGCGGTCGACAAGGCCCCCATCCTCGTCAGCGTTGGCCAAACGCTGTCGCCGCCGCTCTGCCCCGTCACAGGCGGAGACACAGAAGCAAGCGTAGCCGCAGGCTGGATCGAGGAGCTTGCCGGGCGCATCGCCGCCCTGCCGCCCGTCCGTCCCGAACCCGTTTTCACCGTCAGCGCCATCGGCAAATTCCGGCAATGCCCCCGCTCCTTCTTTTACGGCTTCATCGCCGCCCTGCCGGAACCGGCGGTCGAAGCGCCGTTCAGAGCCGATCCCGCCAGGCCGCCGGGGCGCATCATCGGCGATGTCCTTCACCGCTCCCTGGAGCTGGCTGATCCGCGCCTGCCGGCCGACGAATGGCTGGCCAGAGCGGCGGCGGAAAAGGCGCCAATCCGTTGGCGCCAGGCGGCGATGGCCGAAGTTCGGCCGTTGCTGGCTCGCTACACCGCCAGCGACCTTTTCCGGGAAATAGCCGCATGCTCCGTGCGGCGGGAGTGGCAGTTCGCCTTTCGGCTCCCCGACCACGACGGGCGCGAATCCTACCCCTTCACGGGCCGCGTCGACTGCTTGCTCGATTACCGGGACGGCAGTTTCGGCATCGTCGATTACAAAACCGACAGAGTCACCGCCCGTGAGGCGCACGATAAAGCCGAAGAATACGCCCCCCAGCTCGCGCTCTACGCCATGGCGGCCGAAGCCGCCGGGCAGGGGACCGTGCGAAACGCCAGGCTCCATTTCCTGCGGCCCGGCGTAACCGTGGCGGTGCCGGTGGACGAGGCGTCGCGGGCAGCGGCTGCTGCCGCACTGGCGGTGGCGTGCCGCCACATCAGCGGCGGCGAACGTGAGGAAGACTACCCTGCCGACACCTCCTGGTGTCTCCGCTGCGGCTATCGTGTACTGTGCAGCGCCTGCCTCCCGGAGTAGGGAGGGAAAAGATAAACCCCGCCGTTAGCACGGCGGGGTTTATGATGCTATTTCAAAGAGTTCAATTCTCCTGCGGCGATTGCGCTGAAGCGGTGTTTTCTTCATGCCACTTCTCACAGGCGGTCCAATTTTCGCAGCCGGGTCCGAGGCAGAAGGCGTTGCAGTCGTACATCAAAAACACCCTCCTTTCACTTCTTGCTTAAATTATAACAGCGCTTCTTAATAAAATCAATAAAAAACATAAAGTTAAATTAATAACTTAGTAATTGTTACGTTAATAACTTACTAATAGTTCAATTGTTACGTTATTAACTTACTTTGATGCAAGACAATGATAAATTTGTAACATTCTGTGATTGCGGCGGAAAGCGTTAACGGCTTGACGTTGAAGAAAATCTCCTGCTAAAGTATAATTTTTACAGGTGACTGACGCCACTGGCAGGGGGTGCTTAGATGAGTGAAAAAAGCGATATAATAGCCAGCATTATCGACGCGCTGACGGACCCGGTTCTATTTGTGAACACCCGGAGAGATATTTCCTTCGCCAATACAGCCGCCTATAAGCTTTTCAACGGTTATCCGCCGGCCGCGGCCACCCCTGAAATGAGAAAACTGTTGTCTGGCGGGCTGGAAAGTGGCCTGCGTAATACCGCTGTCATTATGGGAAAAGAATATACAGTAACCGTTGCAGCCCTTGAAACAGCCGGGGAATCACTTGGAGCTATTGTGGTGCTGCGGGAAATGACCGACATCCGGTCACTGGAAGCTGAGTTGAAAGAGGCGCGCAATTCATGCCGCGAACTGGATATGATTATCAAATCCAGTTATGACGGTATATTTGTCATTGACGGAAGCGGCATCGCTATAAAATACAACGAATCGTATTGTCGGATCACGGGCCTGGATGCGGCTGAAATGATGGGCCTGCATATGAGAGAGATTGTAAAAAGAAAATATTTTTCGGAAACGGTCGGACTGAAAGTTTTGGAGACTCGCTCCGTCGCGACCACTATGCCGACGCTGTCAAGCGGGAAGAAAGTGCTTATCACCGGGTCGCCGGTGTTTGACGAAAACGGCGAATTAATCAGGATCGTTGCCAACGTTCGCGATATTACCGAACTAATCAGCCTGAAATCGCAGATGGAGGAAGCCAAAGAGCTGGCGGAAAGATACTATTCGGAAATACTGCATCTGCGCGGGCAGCAATCTGAAGTGGACGGGTTTATTTTCGAAAGTCCCAAAATGAAGTCTATTTTATCTACAGCCGTAAAAGTGGCTCATACCAATGCCACCGTTTTGATCACGGGCGATTCCGGGGTCGGCAAGGAAGTGCTGGCCCGCATTATTCATAATAACAGCGAGTATAAAGACGGTCCGTTTGTAAAGATTAACTGCGGCGCAATACCGGAAACCTTGTTGGAAAGCGAACTCTTCGGTTATGAAAAGGGCGCTTTTACCAGCGCGGCCAGTACCGGAAAACCGGGGCTTTTTGAGGTTGCGACCCAGGGGACGGTTTTTCTGGATGAAATCGGCGAGATACCCTTGGCGTTGCAGGCTAAATTACTTGGAGTATTGCAGGATATGAAGTTCACCAAAGTCGGCGGAGTTAAGCCGATCGAAATGAAGTCCAGAGTAATTACTGCGACCAACCGGGACCTGGCGGACATGATCGGTAAGGGACAGTTTCGCAAGGACTTGTTTTACAGGTTAAATGTTGTGCCGCTGCCGGTACCGCCTCTCTCCGACAGACGCAGTGATATTTTCCCGTTGGCCAGGCATTTTTTAACGAAATTCAACGCAAAATACAACACGAATAAAACATTGTCAACGCAAGTTATTGCCGCTTTTGAAGAATATGACTGGCCAGGTAATGTCCGCGAGATGGAAAACCTTCTTGAACAATTGGTGGTGTTGGCGCCAACCGGTCAACTTACGTTGGATATGCTACCTGAGGAGAAGTTCGCACCGCGAGCGAAAAACCACTTTTCGGAAGGTAAAAGACTGGGTGAAATCCTGAATGATGTGGAGCGTAATCTGTTTAGGCGGCTTTTGGACAAGGGGTACAGCACTTACAAAATTGCCAGGGAACTTGGAATTAGCCAGCCGACAGTGGTAAGGAAAATAAACAGGCTGGGCCTTAATTAAGATGCAATAATGAATCGCGATGCAATTATGTATCATGCCGATAAATTAACTGAATATTAGAAAGATAAAGACTTGTTGCGAGGGCCTTTGATGCATTTTTGCATTGGCCCTCTTTTTAGTTGGAGTGAAAATACCTTGATAAGTCAGGGCTCGTTGGCATTTAGGCCGTTGGCACAATAGTTGCGTTATAATAGCGCGGAACGGAACCGCAATCGTAACACAGTTGGAGGGATGAAGTTGCTGAAGGATAAAGTGGCGGTGATTACAGGCGCGGGGCAAGGAATCGGCAGGGCGATAGCACTGCAATTTGCCCGGCAAGGCGCCCGCGTAGCGGTGTGTGATCTAAATTCCGACAACGCCGCCGCGGTTGCGCGAGAGATTACCGATACCGGTGCCGAGGCTATAGCCGTCAAGGTGGATGTTACCAACGAAGAACAGGTACTGGAAATGGTGGCGGAGTGCATGCTCCATTTTTCCCGGATTGACATTTTGGTTAATAATGCCGGGATTATCCAGACAGGACCGTTTTTGAAGATCAGCGCCGAAGCGTGGGATAAAGTAATGGCGGTCAACCTTAGGGGCGTGTTCAGTTGCTGTAAGGCCGTATTTCCGGTTATGCAAAGGCAAAACGGCGGCAGGATTATCAATATCGCCTCGATTGCCGGCAAGAGAGGCGGCGGGATACTGGGGAATTCGTGCTACGCCGCGTCCAAAGGAGGAGTAATTGCCTTTACCAAGGGCATTGCCAGGGAAGGTGGTCCCTACAACATCAATGTCAACGCAATTACGCCCGGCTATACAGATACCGAAATGACCAGTTCGCTTACGCTTAAGCAGCGGGACGCCGTTTTGCAGATGGTGCCGCTGGGTAGGGCGGGAAAACCCGAAGACGTTGCGGCGGCGGCTTGCTACCTGGCCTCCGATTACGCGGCGTTTATCACCGGCGAGATTATGGATGTCGACGGCGGACTGATGATGGACTAGCGGCTTGGAATCAAAAAATAAGAGGGGGTTTTACACGTGTCGAAGAGATTGATTACCCTGGTGGTCAGTATCGTCTTGGTTTTCGGCTTAGCCCTAAGCGGCTGCAGCCGGCCGGCGGAAAAAGCGCCCGCCGGCAAGCCCATCGCCATCAAACTGACCCACATCAGCGCTCCCGGCTCCAGTTGGCAAAAAGGCGCCGAAAAGTTTGCCGAGCTGGTCGCCAAGAAAACCAACAACAAAGTCAAGGTCGACATCTATCCTTCCGGATCACTGTCTGGCGGCAATACCCGCACCATGCTCGAGCAGCTCCAAACAGGGGCGGTCGACATGACCATCCACTCCACAATTATTTACTCAGGCTTTGATAACAAATTCTCGGTGTTCAGCCTGCCGTTTCTCTTCCCGGACCGGGGAATAGGGTATAAGGCGGTGGATGGGCCGCTGGGCAATGAGATGCTCGCTCAGTGCGAAAAAATCGGTATCAAGGGCTTGGCTTATTGGGAAAGCGGTTTTCGCGAGTTGACCAACAACAAGCGGCCCATCAGCAAGCCGGAAGATGTCGCCGGCCTGAAAATCCGCATACCGGAAATCAAGCTCTTCATCTCTTCCTTCCGGGCCCTCAAAGCCGACCCGACGGTCATGACTTTCGGCGAAGTTTTTACCGCTCTGCAGCAGGGCACGATCGACGGTCAGGAAAACCCGGCCACCATCATCCATTCATCGAAGCTGTATGAAGTCCAGAAATACTGCACGCTATGGGACTATGTGTGGGACCCGCTGATTATCGCCGTCAACAAGAAGTTCTATGACAATTTGCCTGCCGACATTCAGAAGGCGCTTAAGGAAGCGGCCGTCGAAGCCGGCGCCTATCAGCGCCAGGTCGTTGTGGACGAAGAAAAAGCGTTATTCGCCGATATGGAAAAGCGGGGCATGAAAATAACCAATTTGACCAAGGAAGAAAAGCTGGCCTTCGTCAAAGCAATGGCGCCAGTGTATGACGAATATCGCGGCATTCTCGGCAAGGACTTTGTTGACAAATGGGTGAAAGCGACCCAGGGGAAATAGCCTCAGCCGGGAAGACGGTTTCCGTCTTCCCGGCCTTTATCGAAGGATCGTCGGAAAGAGGTGAAACAAGCAAGTGCAAGCCTTCATGGACAAAGTTGCCAAGGCGGAGTATATTCTGCTGGCGGTTATGATAGCGCTGATGGCGATTATAAACTTCCTGCAGGTGGTATTTCGTTATCTGTTGCACGGGTCGTTGCCATGGTCCGAGGAAACGCTGCGGTTCCTGTTTATCTGGGCGACGTTTATCGGCGCCAGCATCGGCGTTCGCAAGGGAGCTCACCTTGGCCTGACTTTTGTTATTGGATTTTTACCGCCAAAATTGAAAACTGCGGTCGCGTTTATCACTTACGGCTTATGCCTGGTTTTTGCCGGAATAATTGCGTATCTCGGTTTTCAGGTGGTGGTGATGCAGATCGAATTCAACGTTCGTTCGTCCGCCATGGGTATTCCGATGTGGTGGCCCAGCCTCGCTATTCCTGTCTCCTTTATTCTGATGATTTTGCATATCGTAAACTTGGCTAGAGGTCATCAGGATAAAGAACAAGTCCGCATAGAGAACTAGAGAGGGGGGGCTGCAATGGACGTTGCGGCGATTATATTTGCGGTCTTTACGCTGCTGCTGCTGCTGGGGGTACCCATTTCTTTCACACTTGGAATTGCATCAATGGTTGCCTTATGGTTCGGCACCCGGGTGCCGATGGAAAACATTCCGCAGATGATGTTTGCGGCCAGCGATTCCTTTACGCTGCTGGCAATACCATTTTTTATCCTGGCCGGAATTCTTATGGAAAAGAGTGGCATTTCCGGACGACTGGTGAATCTGGCTAACAGAATGTGCGGGTCCTCGATTGGCGGTTTAGCCACGGTCAGCGTAGTGGCCAGCATGTTTTTTGCCGCTATTTCCGGATCAGGCCCCGCTACCGTCGCAGCGCTGGGGAGCATTCTCATTCCGGCGATGATCGCCGCAGGCTATGACGAGGGCTTTGCCTCCGCCATCATGGCTACATCGGGCGGTATCGGCGTCATCATCCCGCCCAGCATTGCCTTCATCGTCTATGCCGTCGTCGCCAACGCTTCGGTAAGCAAGCTTTTTATGGCCGGAGTTTTGCCGGGTTTCGTCGTAGGAGCAGCTTTGATCGTTGCCGGATATGTAATTTCCCGCAAGAGAGGCTACCGCGGGGCGGAAGTGGCGACCGCCGCCGAAAAATGGCAGGCGGCCAAAGATGCTTTTTGGGGAGTGATGACACCGGTAATTATCCTCGGAGGCATTTACGGCGGTATTTTTACTCCTACCGAGGCGGCCGGTATCGCCGTAATCTATGCCTTTATCATCGGGGTGTTCGTCCACCGGGAATTAAAGCTGGGCGACTTGCCCCGGATTCTCGTCGATACCGGCGTTTCGTCGGCGGTTGTCATGCTGATAGTATCTTCCGCAGCCGTTTTTTCCTGGCTGCTGGCCAATCAAAACATACCGGCGCTGGCTGCCGAGTGGTTCTTGGCAATATCCCGCGACCCGATTGTTATTCTGCTCCTGATAAATATACTGCTGCTTATCGCCGGCTGTTTCCTGGACGCAATTTCCGCCATGATGATCCTCGTGCCTATCCTGGTGCCGGTGGTTACTGCTCTTGGCGTGGATATCACCCACTTCGGAATAATTATGACCGTCAACCTGGCGATAGGCATGGTAACTCCTCCGGTGGGAGTAAACCTCTATGTCGCCTGCAGCATCGCCAAAATCAGTATTGAAAAGATATCGAAAGCGGTGGTGCCTTTGCTGGCTGCCGCGATTGTAGCCTTGATGATGATCAGTTATATTCCCTGGCTTTCTCTGGCTCTGCCGGCCTATCTCGGTCTGAAATAACCTGACAGGGAACGAGTTCTCGCGAAAAGGTGATGATGAATATGGGTGACATGCTGGCGCTCGTCAAAACCTCCCCGACAGTGGCTGAGCTTGTTAACGTGCCTATTCCGGAATGCGGCCCCGAGGACGTGCTGGTGAGGGTAAGGGCGGCGGCTCTGTGCGGTACCGATCTGCATATCTTCGCCTGGAATGCATGGGCCCAGGGGGCCGGCATCAAACTGCCGTTTATCATGGGGCACGAGTTCTGCGGCGATGTCGCAGCGGTCGGCTCCGCCGTGAAAACCGTAAGCATCGGTGACAAGGTCTCCGGCGAGACACATGTCCCGTGCGGGTACTGCTATCAATGCCTGAACGGCGAGCAGCATATCTGCAACAATCTCAGGTTGTTCGGCGTCCACCGCAACGGCTGCTTCGCCGAATACGCCGTTATTCCGGCTGTTTGCGCCAAACCGATTCCGCCTGCGATTACATATGAAACAGGGTCAGTCATGGAGCCTCTCGGCACAGCTTTGCGGGCGATAGTGGAAACTAATGCCGCCGGAACGAACGTAGTTGTCCTGGGGTGTGGGCCGATCGGCTTGTTCGCTGTCGCTTCGGCCGCATGTTTGGGCGCGGCCGGCATCATCGCCGCCGATATCAGCGACGCCCGGCTGAAAATTGCCGCCCAAATGGGCGCCGGCCGGACGATTAATCCGACGAACGACGACCTTGCCGAGGCGGTATTGCGGGCGACCAACGGCTATGGCGCCGATATCGTCATCGACGCCTCCGGCAGCGTGGCAGCAGTAAAGCAATCGTTCAGCTATTTGCGGAAAGGCGGCAAGATCGCTCTCATCGGTTTGCCCGACAAGCCTATCGAACTCGAACTGGGTAAAGAGGTCGTTTTTAAGGAAGCCAAAATTATAGGAATCCACGGACGTAAGATGTTTGAAACCTGGACACAGATGGAGAATTTGCTTTCAACCGGAAAACTGCTTGTTGCGCCGGCCATAACCCATGCGCTTCCCTTATCCCGCTGGCGGGAAGGAATAGAACTTGCGCAAAGCGGTCAGGCGTGCAAGGTAATATTTAATCTTTAATCAGTGTATGGGTGAAGGCGAGAACTTCCACTACCCCTCCGGAAGACTCCTGCCTTCATTCGAGGCACTTTAGGTCCCGTAAGGGACCGTTCTTTTTTTGCTATGCCTGTCCGGCGACGATGTTGCGCGGCGGACAACAGAACACCCCGGCAACTTGCTGCGCCGGGGCGTTTTTGCCTGCTCTACTCGAGATTCAGTGCTTCGCCCGGCTTAACGACCAGCACCGGGACGTCCAGGCGCGTTTCCACGGCCCGTTTGAATTCTAGCGGGTCCTGGGCGATAAGCGGCCAGGTATTGTAATGCATCGGCACGACGAAACGCGGTTTGAGCAGGGCGACTGCCTCGACGGCGTCCGCCGGTCCCATAGTGAAGTTGTCGCCGATCGGCAGCAGGGCGTAGTCGATCTTCTCCAGTTTGCCAAGCAGTGCCATATCGCCGAACAGCGCGGTATCGCCCGCATGGTACACGGTCGTGCCGCCGATATTGACGATGAAGCCGCAGGCGTGGCCGCCGGGTACGCCTGCTCCGTGGAAGGCGAGCGTCAGGCGGACGTAGCCGAAGTCGAAGGCATGCTTGCCCCCGAGGTGCATGGCGTGCGTCTTGCAGCCTTCCCCGCCGCATAATCCGGCCATTTCGGCGGTAGATACGACGGTTGCCCCCGCGCGTTTGGCGATTCTCACCGTATCGCCGAGGTGGTCGGCATGGCCGTGGGAGGGCAGGATGTAATGGCAGTCGATATCGTCCGCCCCGGCGGCTGCGCAGGGGTTGCCAGACAGGAACGGATCGAAGACGAGCGACGTCCGGCCGTCGGAAAGCAGAAAACAGGCATGACCGAGATATTTAAGGGTTTTCATCGCAAAACCTCCTCAAGAATAGTTTTCTCCATTAATCTTGCAAATAATATCCAGTAATAGTATTATCGCTCCGCGGGGAAAAAACCTTTCGCGCCGCCGCGTATGTTTTGCATGGAGAGTTTTTGGCCGGTCGCTGCGGCAGGTTATCCGGCCGGAACGGCGAATACTGTTACCTACAGCCCCGAGCCAAGGGAGATAATGGGGAGGAGGCGTGGCGATGAACGACGGCCATAACCGGGCGATTCATTACCTCAGGGTATCGGTCACCGACCGCTGCAACTTCCGCTGTGCCTATTGCATGCCGCCGCGGGGGGTGAAATGGCTGCCCCGCGCTGAAATCCTTACCTACGAAGAACTGCTGCGCCTCATTGCCGTATTCAGCCGCGAAGGCATAAGAAACGTGCGGCTTACGGGCGGCGAGCCGCTCGTGCGTAAGGGAATAGTCGGCTTTGTCGCCGCCGTGAAGGGACTGGGAATGATCGAAGACCTGTCGCTGACGACCAACGGCAGCCTGTTGCCTCAGTACGCCGTCGCGCTTAAAGCTGCCGGCCTCGACAGGGTCAACATCAGTCTCGACACCGTGGACCCGGCCGGCTTCGCGAAAGTAACCCGCTGCGGCTGCGTCAAGGACACCCTGCTGGGAATAACGAGCGCGCTTGAGGCGGGCCTTGCGCCCGTCAAAATAAACGTCGTTCTGACCGACGCGCTGAGCATAACCGATCTGGCCTTCTTCATCGACCAGGTTAAGCGTTACCCGATCGCCGTGCGCTTCATCGAGCGCATGCCGCTAGGCGGCCAGGACGACCCTGACTCCGGCCCCGACATCGCCGCCGTCAAACGGCTGCTGGAAGAAGCCGGGCACGGGCGGCTAGAGCCGGCGGACACCAAGGGCAACGGTCCGGCCCGCTACTGGCGACTTCCCGAGTCGCAGGGCACCTTCGGCTTCATCACACCCATTTCAGAGCATTTCTGCGGCGCCTGCAACCGTCTCAGACTGACGGCCGACGGCCGGCTTCGTCCCTGTCTCCTGAGCGACCGGGAAATCGACATCAGGACGCCACTGCGAGCCGGCGCCAGCGACGCAGACCTTGCCGCCCTGTTTGCCGCCGCTGTCCGCGCCAAGCCCCAGGGGCACTCCCTTTGCCGCACGAGCGGCTATATTGGATTCGGGCGCCAAATGTCGCAGATCGGCGGGTGAGAGGCTAATAGCAAAAATTGGAAAAAAATTGGCAGGAGTTTGACCGAACTGCCCGAATAATATACGTAGCCTTGTAAGGACTGAACGCATTCAGGGAAGGTGTGGGGCAGGTTTGGTTATCGAAGTGCGCTTATACGCCTCGCTCAGGCGCTACCGGCCGGAGGGCTCGGATACCGGCATGGTGGCTGTCGACGTGCCGGACGGTATTTCTCTGGGCGAACTTCTCTCCGAGTTGGAGATTGACACTGACGAGATAAAACTGGCGGCAGTCAACGGCAATGACAGTAGTCCTGCAAAGGTGCTGTCCGACGGCGACCGGGTGGAGCTGTTCCCCCGGGATTTTGCCGCCAAAGCCTGATCCGCCGGGGAAGGGGCCGAAGTGGAATTAACCCATTTCAATCAATCTGGGCGGGCGAGAATGGTGGACGTTTCGGTCAAGAACGACACCAGGCGCGAGGCGGTGGCCGAAGGCCGGATCAGGATGCAGCCCGCCACGCTCGCGCTCATAAAGGCGGGGGCGGTCGGCAAAGGCGATGTCCTGGGTGTGGCCCAGGTAGCCGGCATAATGGCGGCCAAGCAAACCTGGCAGCTTATCCCGATGTGCCACCCCCTGCTACTGACGGGGGTCGACATCGGCTTCGCAATCGACGAAGCGGCCAGCGCGATCGATATCGTCGCCACGGTAAGGACAACCGGCAAAACCGGTGTGGAGATGGAAGCTTTAACGGCCGTAACCGTCGCTGCCCTGGCCATTTACGATATGGCCAAGGCGGTTGACAAGGGCATGGTCGTCGAATACGTCCGTTTGACCGCCAAATCCGGCGGCAAGAGCGGCGATTACGTGCGGAACGACCGCGACTAGGGGGACAAAAGTGCAAGGAACAATCATCGCAGTTTGTACAAGCGCCAGCAAAGGCGAGCGCAAAACCAACGTCGGCCGCGGCAATCTGTTGCCGGGGCTGGGGCTGGAAGGCGACGCCCACGCCGGCTTCGCCCACCGCCAGATCAGCCTGCTGGCAATGGAAAGCATCGACAAGATGCGCCAGGCCGGGCTTGACGTAGGGCCGGGCGACTTCGCCGAAAACTTCACCACCAAGGGCATTTCCCTCGTCTCACTGCCGGTCGGCACCCGCCTGAAGATCGGCGACGCGCTCCTGGAGATAAGCCAGATCGGCAAAGAATGCCACACCCGTTGCGCCATATACTACCAGGCAGGCGACTGCGTAATGCCCAAGGAAGGCATTTTTGCGACCGTCCTGACCGGCGGACCGGTAGCGGTCGGCGACACTCTCAAGGTGGTGACGGATAATGTTTAGCATCGGTATAATCACCGCCAGCGACAAAGGCTCCCGCGGCGAACGCGAGGATGTCAGCGGGCGGACCATCGCAACCATGCTGGCCGGCATCGGCGAAGTAAAGCACTACGTCGTCGTGCCCGACGAGCGTGAGGCTCTGAGCGGCGAAATCATCAATATGGCGGACGCACTGGCGATCGACCTCATCCTGACCACCGGCGGCACCGGCCTGAGCCCGCGGGACGTCACGCCTGAGGCCACCCTGGCCGTGGTCGACCGCCTGGTGCCGGGTATTCCCGAAGCCATGCGGGCCAAATCGCTGGAAGTGACCTCCCGGGCTATGCTGTCGCGGGCGGTGGCCGGTATTCGCGGCCGCACGCTCATCATCAACCTCCCTGGCAGCCCCAAGGGGGTAAAAGAATGCCTGGAGGTAGTCCTGCCCGCCCTGGAGCACGGGTTGGCGATCATGAAAGGCGAAGCCGGCGAATGCGGCGGGCCGGCGCCGGCAAAATAACATCGCCTTCAAAATTATGACTTGACATAGCCAAACTACTTTTGCTATAGTAAGCATCAACAGCACATCGAAATGCGATGAGCGGGAGAAGTAAGCCAGAAGCGTTTTCCAGAGAGCCGGGGGGTGGTGCGACCCGGCAGACGCGCTGACCGAAATACACCCGCGAGCAGCAGGTTGAAAGCCGCGTGCGAGTAGACCGGGCCGGAGCGCCACCGTTAACACAGGCTAGGGTATCGGACGTCAGTCCCGTACCTGAAAAGAGCGGCTTGCCACAAGCAAGCAGGGTGGTACCACGGGTAGATAATAACCCGTCCCTGATTTCAGGGGCGGGATTTTTATATTCTACGGCTGCCTCAGAAGTCCATCTGCGGCGTTGCTCCTCGGCTGCTTGCTCGGCGTACGCAACCAAGTACGCTGTCGCAGCGCAGCCTCCGGTGCGCCTTGCATCTGGAGCTTCTGAGACAGCCTAAGCCAAGACAAAGTCAATTTAACGGGGAGGAACACTATCATGATCATCGTAATGCAGCCCCACGCCAGCGAAGCCGAAATCAACCGCGTCGTCGAGAAAATAACCGGCCTCGGCCTCAAAGTCCATCTTTCGGAGGGGCGCTACCGCACCATCATCGGCGTCATCGGCGACAAGAAAATCATCAACGGACTCCCGGTTGAAGTCCTTCCGGGGGTTGAAAAGGTGGTCTCCGTAACCGAAAGCTACAAACTTGTCGGCCGCGAATTCAAGCACGAGGACAGCGTCATCGACGTCGGCGGCGTGCCCGTGGGCGGCGACGGTCTCGTGGTCATGGCCGGTCCGTGCGCCGTCGAAAGCCGTGAACAGCTCCTGGAATCGGCGGAGGCCGTCAAGGCTGGCGGCGCCCAGTTCCTGCGCGGCGGGGCCTATAAGCCGCGCACGTCGCCCTACTCCTTCCAGGGCCTTGAGGAAAAAGGCCTGGAGATGCTTGCCGAAGCCCGCGAGAAAACCGGCCTGAAAATCGTCACCGAAGTCGTCGACATCCAGTCAGTGCCGGTAGTCTGCGCATACGCCGACGTAGTGCAGGTCGGCGCCCGGAACATGCAGAACTTCCAGCTTCTCAAAGCGGTGGGCAAAGCCGGCAAACCCGTCCTCCTCAAGCGCGGCATAGCCGCCACCATCAACGAATGGCTCAACGCCGCCGAATACGTCATGAACGAGGGCAACTACAGCGTCATCATGTGCGAGCGCGGCATCCGCACCTTCGAGAACTTCACCCGCAACACCCTCGACCTCAGCGCCGTCGCCGCCGTAAAAAGCGTCAGCCACCTGCCGGTGATCGTCGACCCCAGTCACGGCACCGGGGTGTGGAAGCTCGTCCGGCCGATGTCCAGAGCCGCAGTTGCCGCCGGGGCCGACGGGTTGATGATCGAGGTTCACCCCAACCCGGCCGAAGCCCTGTCCGACGGCAAACAGTCGCTCACCCCGGAAAACTTCGCCGGATTGATGCGGGAAGTTGCGGGTATCGCCAACCTCATGGGCCGGAGGATGGCATGAAAAACCCGCGGATCACCATCATCGGCGTCGGCCTCATCGGCGGCTCGCTGGGCCTGGCTCTCAAAGCGGCCGGCCTCGACGTCACCGGCGTCGACAGCGACCGGGGCAGCCTCGACATCGCCGTCCGGCGAGGCTCCGTCGACCGGGCCACGACCGACCTGGCGGACGGGGTCGCTCAGGCCGACGTGGTTTTTCTCTGCACCCCCGTGCTGCAAATCCCCGCGGTCGTCGCCCGGATCGCTCCCCATCTCAGAGAAGGGGCCATCATCACCGACGTCGGCAGTACCAAACGGTTCATCGGCGAAAAAATAACCCGCCTGCTGCCCCGGGGAGTCCACTATGTAGGCGGACACCCCATGGCCGGACGGGAGAAAAGCGGCATCGCAGCCGCCGACATCAACCTTTTCCGCGACAAACGCTATATCTTCACCCCCGCCGCCGCCACACCGCCGGCAGCGGTGTCGCTGGTCGCCGGCCTCATCCGCACCACCGGCGCCAGGGTAAGCGTCATGGACATTTCCCACCACGACGACTGCGCGGCCGTCATCAGCCACGTGCCCCACGTCGTCGCCGCAGGCCTCGTCAACCTCCTCGGCCGTTACCCCGGCGAGGAGGAAAACATCGGCGCGCTCGCCGGCGGCGGCTTCTGCGACACCACCCGCATCGCCTCTTCCAACGCTGACATGTGGGCTGACATTTGTCTAACAAACCCTGACGCCATCACCACCGGCATCGAGGAACTGCAGGCAATGCTCGACGAGGTCGTCGCCGCCATCCGGCGTGGCGACCGGGCGGCAGTTCACGCCTTCTTCGCCGCCGCCAAAGCCCGACGGGACAACATCATCGCGTCACTCTAGACCAATGGGCGTTGATGATTTGGGCGATGACCTTCTTCGCCTCGATATCGGGGTGGAGGCCGTCGACCGCGTAGTAATCGGGCAACTCCCGCCCCGCATCTGCCAGGTGGGGATCAAGATCGATATAGTAGCGCTGCTGTCTGATGAAATTATTGACGGTGTCGAACTCCTGCCGCCAGTTCGACGCCGTCTCTTCGTTGAAAACCTTCCTGATCGCCTCGGGGTTGATCGGCGGAAGGGTCAGAAAGATCGGACGGATGCTGTGCGCCAGGCATTTGGCGCGGACGGCGGCCAGGTCCTCGATGACCTTCTCGGCCGGCGTGCCGCCGCGCAGGCTGTTAGTACCGCCCATAATTATGAGGAATTTCGGCCGGAAGGGCAGTACATCGCGTTCAAACCTTTCCGCCATCGTCTCCGAGGTGTCGCCGCTGCGCCCGAGATTCACGACCGGGAAATTGAGGTAAGTCTGAAAACTGTATTCCCAGTCCCCCGGCGAATAAGAAACCGCGCCGCCGCCATGAGTGATGCTATCGCCCAAAGTTGCGGCGTAATTGCCCCTTTTTAGGTCGACGACGAAACTGCCTGCCTGGGAATAAACGCCCACCGGCTCGCCGGCCGCGTCCAGGCCCCTGACCCGCCAATAATAGGTGCCCGGGGTAACGCGGGGTTCCTCGTCGTAGCACGAAAAACCGGACACCTCTTTGCTCCAGATGCGGTGCACCGACGGCGCCGTGCCTGCCGGCAGTTCCGGCGGGGCGCTCAAAACCTCGACCTCGTAACCGACCGCCCCGACGATTGGGACCCAGGAATAGGCCGGATAGAGCGGCGTAGGGAGACCGTCGCGGTTAAAGACGGTCGTCGGCAGCGGCCGCAGCGTCTGTTCTTTGTCGTGGTCGATGAAAATTTCCTGGGCGTCCGAGAACACCCCCAAAGGGTCGCCGTCGTAATCGAGAGCTCGCACCCGCCACCAGAGGCGGCTTAACTCATATCGCGAAAAATCGGCGTTGAAGCCGTTGGTAAACACCTCGCGGGAATGGGTGAAGCGGTGCTGGGACGGTTCTATGCCTCCGGGATTTTCCGGCGGCGCGTCCAGAAATTCGATCTCGTAATACACCGCTCCCGGCACCGTAGTCCACGACAGCATCGGCTTGTCCGCGGCCGGCGCGGCTGCGGGGTAGGAGCAGGTGGCCACAGGCTTGAGGCGCTGAAAATCGACGGCTGACCGGCCTGTAAGGACGGCAAGGTCGAGAAGATCGGAGTAACCGCCCAGCGGGTGGCGGAAAAGGCCGTGAGCAGATACCCGCCAGTAGGTGCGGAAGGGGTAATTATCGTTGATCGTGAAGCTGTTGCCCCAGGTGCGGAAAGAGAAGAGGCGCTGGCCGGGCGGAGCCGGGAACCGCCCCGACGGCGGCGCCTTCAGCACCTCCACTTCGTAGTAGCCGGGGTACGGCAGCCGCTGCCAGGACAGAATATATTCGTTGGCGGCGAACGCGGCCACCAGATTGGGCCGGTAACCGCCGAGCACGACAGACGCCGCGGTCTCCGCCATGTATATCACAACAAGGGCGATGGCGATCGGCAGGACAAAGCGCTTCATAGATTGCCTCACTTTGCGTGGTTTTCGACAGGGATTGTCGGGGCTGGCACCGAACAATCATATATGTCCTAAATCAGGGAGATGATCTGTTGCTCGATCGTTCGTTGTACAGCCGCCCTTTTCTCAGCCTTGTTGCCGCCAACGGGTTCTTCTGGATGAGCGTCAACTTTTTTCTGCCGGTGCTACCAATATATTACCACAGTCTGGGCATGAACGACCATCAGATAGGACTCGCGGTCGGGGCGTTCTCCCTCGGCTCGCTGCTGTTCCGCCTCTTCTCGGGGCGGGCGGTCGACCGCTACGGCGGCCTGCCGGTAATGACCGCCGGCGTCATCCTGTCCGTGGCCGCCATCGGCAGCTACCATCTCGCCGTAACCCTCGCCGCTGCTACCGTGGCGCGTTTCCTCCACGGCGTCGGCATTTCGGGCTACAGCGCCTCCGCCCTCACCACCGTCACCATGATGCACGAAGAGCGCCGTGCCGCCGAAGCGGTGGCCTTTTACACCCTCTCCACAATGATCGGCATGGGGATCGCCGCCAGCTCCGCCAACTGGCTGTACGCAGCGGGCGGCATGCCGCTGGTCATCGGCGCAGGCGCCCTTGCGACCTCGCTTTCCCTGGTATTATTCCCGCGCCGGGTAAAGGCGAGAGCCACCGCCGCCGCCGGACAGCCCCTGCCGCTCATCAAAGTCGTCACAATACCGTCCGTACTGATATCCACCGTCAGCCTGACGGCCGTTAACATCTGCTACGCAAGTATTATGACCTTCCTGCCCCTGCTCATGCTCAGCCGGGGAATAACCGAGTTCAACTCCTATTACGTGGCCTACTCGGTCGCCGTTGTCCTGTCGCGCATGTGGATCGGCCGGCTGTGCGCCGTTTTGCGGCCCGACCGGCTCGCCTTCTACGTTCTTGCCATTCTCGGCCTTACGATGCTGGCGGCCGGGAATTTCACCGGCAGTTGGGTAGCGGCGCTTTGCGGCGCGGGTATCGGCATCGGCTACGGCCTGGCCTTTCCGGCCATGGCCACCATCATCACCGCCAACGTTCAGCCTGCCAACCGTGGCACCGCCTTCGGCTTCTACACCATGGCGGTCGACATGGGCTTTGGCATCGGCGCCATCGGCATGGGGGCGGTGGCCGAAGCCTGGGGTTATCAGGCTGTTTTCGCCGCCGCCGGCACCTACACCCTGGCCTATGCCGTCCTCTATCAGCTCTGGCTGCGGAGGAAACTGGCCGTCCCGGCCGCATCCGCATGAACACCGCAAAAGAGCCGGTTGGTTATTACCAACCGGCTCTTTTTATGCCGTTCACGCTTTCTAGAAATACAGGTCCCGTTTCCCGGCCTCGATATCCTTAAGCCGCTCGGCGGTCGCGGCGCGGATATTCTCCTGGGGAATGTCGGCGAGCGAGCTGCTGATGAGGTTTTCCCCCATCGCGCGCGTCGCTTCATCCGCGTAATCAAGCAGATACTCCTTGAAGGTGAGGAGGGCGTTGGGCAGACAGACGTTCTGAATCTCACCGCTTTTGGCCAGCGACATGAACCGGTCGCCGGTGCGGCCCTGGCGATAGCAGGCCGTGCAATAACTGGGCACGAACCCCTTGCCGCACAGCATGCGGATGATCTCGTTCGGCGACCGCTGGTCGCTGGGTTCGAATTGCTGACCGTTGTTAGGTTTACAGGCTTCGTGCTGATGATGAACCTGCTGGTAGCCGCCCACCCCCGTGCATGAGCCGGCGCTGATCTGGGAAATGCCGTAGGTGATCAGCTCGTCGCGCAGCTCCGGATCCTCGCGGGTGGACAGGATCATGCCGGTATAAGGCACCGCCAGGCGGATGATGGCGATGATCTTCTTGAAATCCTCGTCCCCCACCAAGTAGGGGAAGCTGTCGAGATTCACGCTGCCGGCGGGGCGCAGCCGCGGCACCGAAATCGTGTGGGGACCCACACCGCAGTCGCGGTCTAAATGCTCGGCGTGGAGGAACATCGCCACCGTTTCGTACTTGTAATCATACAGGCCGTACAACACGCCGATGCCCACATCGTCGATGCCGGCCTTCATCGCCCGGTCCATCGCGGTGGTATGCCAGTTGTAATCCCGCTTCGGGCCGCTGGGATGCAGCGCTGCGTAAGTCTGACGGTGGTATGTCTCCTGAAAAAGGATATAGGTGCCGATGCTGGCCTCTTTTAACTTGCGGTAATCCTCGACGGTGGTTGCGGCGATGTTGACGTTCACGCGGCGGATGCTGCCGTTGCCATCCTTGATGCTGTAAATCTCCCTGATGACGTCCGTGACATAATCGATCGGGCAGTTGACCGGGTCTTCGCCGGCTTCGACGGCCAGGCGCTTGTGGCCGAGCGATTCGAGAATCTCCACCTCTTCCTTGACCTCAGGCAGGGTAAGGCGGCGGCGGAGTTGTTCCTTGTTGCCGGTCCGGTACCCACAGTAAACGCAGTTATTGATACAGTGGCTGGAAATATACAGCGGAGCGAAGAGCACGATGCGCTTGCCGTAAATCGCCTCCTTCACCGCCGCGGCGGCGGCGAACATTTCCCGCAGCAGTTCGGGATCGGTGACCTCCAGCAGTACCGCCACCTCGCCGGCGGAAAGCCCCTTGTACCCGCCGGCCTTGGCGATGATGCGCCGGACGCCGTCTTTGTCGCCAGCCTTTGTCTTGGCCTCGGTCAAGAGCTTTTCGATGAGGGCGTCATCGATAAACGCGTCGGAAGTGCGTTCCTTTTCATCGATCATGATTCTTCTCCTCCTCCAAACTCTGGGTGGTGAGCGCCGATTTGACGGTCACGCCCGGCAGGTTGCCGAGCTTGCCGGTCAGGGCGCCCACTTCGTCGGTCGTGCCTTCGATAATCAGAGCAATAACGCCCACGTTAGCCTCGGGCTTTGGAATCCCCATGCGGCCAATGACGATATGCCCGTAGTCCGAAATCACGGTGTTAACCTTTTCCGCGACGGTTTTCGGCTCATGGATGACGATGCCGACGACGCCGATGCGTTTTGCCATCTCCATTCCTCCCCGGGGCGTAATAAAATGAAAAACCTTCTTCTGCCAAGGGCAAAAGAAGGCGGACGTCACCGAACGGTAACCATCGCCATCCTCGGCGCAGGCGCGCGGCCCTTGCTTGCAGACTCGACAGAGCGGCAGTTCCTCCCCGGCAGGCCGTCGGCCCGCTGCGTCAGAAGCTGTTTACTTTATTATACACCATTTTTAGCCAGAGCAGAAGAGTGTCGCACCCTGAACGGGTATTTTTTTCGCTTATTATAACCGGGAGCGTCAGCGGCAATAATAATAGAGTTAAACACACGCCGCCACAGCGCGGCCCGAAAGGATGGACGGGTTTGCCGCCGACGGTGGGTATTCCCCGCGGACTTCTCTACTATTATTACGGCGATGTCTGGAGCGGATTTATCCGCAGACTTGGCGCCGAACCGGCAGTATCGCCGGAAACGACCCGGCCGGTCATCGAGGCCGGCGGCTCGGTCGACGAAGTCTGCCTGCCGGTCAAGGCCTTTTTTGGCCATGCCCTTTCTCTCGCGGACAAGGTCGATTTGCTGTTCCTGCCGCGGGTAGTCAGCGTCGCGGCCGGGCACTATTCATGCCCCAAGATCATCGGTCTGCCCGATATCGTGCGGGCCGCCCTCCCCGGCGGACCGCCCCTCATCGCGCCGACCGTCGATCTGCGCCAGGGGCGTCGCAGTCTATGTCGGGCGATCATCAGCGCGGGCCAGGCGCTCGGGCGCTCGCCTCTTTACAGCCTGTACGCCTGGCAGCGAGCGTGGCAGGAATACCGCAAGCCGGCCGCGGCAGCCGGAAAGCCGGCGGGATTATCGCGCATCGTCCTGGTGGGACACCCTTACATCCTTAACGACCGCCACATCTGCATGGACATCGGCGGCAAACTGGCGGCCATGGGGATGGAGGTCGTAACCCCGGACAAAGCAGACCCGCGGGCCGCCGCACAAGCCGCAGCCGCGCTGCCGAAGAACATCTTCTGGAACTACTGCCGCCAGCTGGCGGGAGCGGCCCTAACCTTTCTCGCGGCCAGCCCGCCGCCGGACGGCATGATCTTTCTTACCTCCTTCGCCTGCGGCCCCGACTCCCTGGTCGGCGAGCAACTGCGCCGGTTCGCCGGGCGGCGCGGCGTCCCCTTCCTGCTCGTCGCCCTAGACGAGCATACCGCCGAAGCGGGCCTTGTCACAAGGCTGGAGGCATTCACCGACATGATCCGCAGGAGGCGCCCATGAACGTCACCTTTCCGCACATGGGGACGCTCCACATCGTCCTCAAGGCTATGCTGACGACACTGGGGGTCCGGGCGGTGCCGCCGCCTCCCATCAGTAAAACGACGATCGAGATCGGCGCCCGGTTTTCTCCGGAAACGGCCTGTCTGCCGTTTAAAACGACGCTCGGTAATTTTATCCAGGCCCTTGAGGCGGGCGCAGACACCATCCTCACCTGTGGCGGGGCAGGCCCCTGCCGTCTTGGCTATTACGCAACAGTACAGCGCGATATCCTCCGCGACCTGGGCTATAAGTTCGCCATGATCGTCATTGAGCCCGACCTCGCCAGCGTATGGCAATCCATCAGGCGCCTTGCGCCCGGCGGTATACGGCCCCTCTGGCCCGCTTTCCGCCTGGCCGGCGCTAAGCTGCGGGCCCTCGACGCCATCGAGCGGGCGGCTTGCCGGGCCCGGCCACGCGCCGCCGCGTCCGGCGACGTCGACGCCGAGCGCTTGCGGGCGCTGGCCGCAGTTGACGAAGCCGCCACGCCGGCCGCTGCCGCCGAGGCGGTCGCCTCTTCGCTGCGTCGGCTGGAAGGGTTGCCTGCCGGGAGCGGGCCGCCGCCCCTTAAGGTAGGACTGGTGGGGGAAATCTACGTTATGCTCGAAAGCGGTGTCAACGGAGACCTCGTCCGCACCCTTGGGCGGATGGGGGCCGAAGTCCATCCAACCATGCTTCTGGGAGACTACGTCGACACCCATATCCTCAGGGACAAAGCGGCCCTCCGCCGGTCGGAGGCCGTGGCCGCCGCCGCCGCGCCCTTCATCGGCCACTACGTAGGCGGCCACGGCATGAAAAGCGTCGGCCACACCGCCGCCATGGGGCGCACGGGCTTCGACGGCATCATCCACGTCTTTCCCTTCACCTGCATGCCGGAAGTCATCGCCAAGAACATTCTGCCCGTGGTGAGCGTACAGGAAGGCATCCCCGTGCTTTCGCTGGCTTTCGACGAGCAGACCGGCGAGGCGGGGACGGTCACGCGCCTCGAAGCGTTCGTAGATTTGCTGCGCTACCGGCGAAAAAGACAGGAAACGGCCGCCGCCGCACAGAAGCAATTAAATTGAGACCGTGTGACGAACATCACTGTCGGACGGCTTGCGTTCCGGTTATACTAGAACCAGACGACAAGGAAGAGGTGCAGATTATAATGGAAAAAGTTAAGCGTAAAATAATCAAGATCGACGAAGACCTTTGCACAGGCTGCGGCAAATGCGTATCACCCTGCGCCGAAGGCGCCATCGAAATAATTGACGGCAAGGCCAAAGTCCGCCGCGAACAGCTTTGCGACGGGGCCGGCTTCTGCCTGGGCGTCTGCCCGACCGGGGCCCTGACCCTCGAAGAACGCGAGACCGTTCCCTTCGACGAACACGCCGTTCACGAACACAAAAAAACGCTGGCCGACAAGCCGGAGTACAACATCACCATGAAATGCCACCTTTGCGGCACCACCGAGCACGACCGGCCGTTGCTGCCTATCAAGGCCAAGGGCGAGAGTGATTGGGTGTGCGTTAAATGCATACCCCGCCTCATCCACGGCTAGGCGGGACGTTGATAACCCTCCATCTGCTGCGTTGTTTTGCCGGGCGCTTGCTAGCGTACGACCCGAGTACGCGTCGCGGTGCGCCCGGCAAAGCCGCCTTGCATCTGGAGGGTTCTGAACGTCCCTTGGCTTTATCTTAGTCAAAGAACGCCCCCATTGGGGACGTTTTTGTTTTATAAACGTGTCATAGGATTTTTCCCGCCCGCTATGGAACTATAACAGCAAAGAAGGTGAGCCTAATGGACAAATTCGTCGTCTCCACCCCCACGGAAGGGTTTGTCGACATCACCGCCCAGATCGCGGCCATCGTCAGGGCCGCCGGCATCGGCGAAGGCATTTGCCACATCTTCGTTCCCCACACCACCGCCGGCGTCACTATTAACGAAAACGCCGACCCCGACGTCGTCGCCGACATGCTGGCCGGCCTCGACAAAATCGTCCCGCGGCTGCCCTATCGTCATGCCGAAGGCAACTCCCCGGCCCACATCAAAGCCTCGCTGCTGGGCGCGGCGGCGACCGTGCCGATAACGGGCGGCAGCCTTATGCTCGGCACCTGGCAGGCGGTATACCTGGGCGAATTCGACGGCCCGCGCCGCCGGACGGTCTGCGTTACACTGGTCGGTCGCTAGCCATGGCGGTCGTGGTCTGCTCCGTCGAACTCCACATCCCCGCCGCCGGTTCGCTCAAAACCAAGCGTCAGGCCGTTCGCAGCATCGTCGGGCGCATCCGCGCCCGCTGCGGCGCGTCCGTGGCCGAGACCGGGCACCAGGAAACCTGGCAGCGCGCCGCGCTTGAAGTCGCTATCGTCGGCAGCAGCCGGGCCGTGCTCGTCAGGCAGGTCGAACTCGTCCGCCGGATTATCGACGATTGCGGTGAGGCGGAAGTAGCCGCCTTCAGCGTCGAATACCTGTGACGGCTTGCCGGCGGCTGCGGAACGCAGCCTGGTGCGATTGTACTTTTTGACGGACAGTTGTGTACATAATAATAGACAAAGCCGCAGGCCTTGCTGCCATGCGGACTTCCTGAGGTGATCCCATGCACATCGTCCTCGTCGAGCCGGAAATACCCGGCAACACGGGCAATATCGCCCGCCTGTGCGCCGCCACCGGCTGCGAACTGCACCTGGTGCGGCCGCTCGGCTTCTCCACCGACGACCGCTATCTCAAAAGGGCCGGGCTCGACTACTGGCACCTTGTAAAGGTACATTACCACGATTCCTTCGCCGAGGTTGAGACGCTGTACGCCGGGCAGAATTTCCACTTCAACACCACCAAGGCGGACCGGTTTTACAGTGATGTCGCCTATACCTCCGGAGACGTGCTCGTATTCGGCCGGGAAACGGCCGGATTGCCGGACAACATCCTTGCCGCCAATCGCTCCCGGTGCATACGCATCCCGATGCTCGCCGGCGCGCGCTCACTCAACCTCTCCAACGCCGTAGCCGTCGTCGTATACGAGGCTCTCCGCCAGAACGGCTTCAGCGATTTTGTATGAAAAATTTGGCATAATTTATGCAGGAGTTGATTAGAACATGCCGAAAGCTCAGTTCGGTCCGGCCGGGAATCCGGACGCATTTTACGCCGCGGGGCACAAGGCTTCGGCCGAGATGCCGGCGTGGCTGGCCTCCCAGGGACTCGGCGCCTACGAGTATCAGTGCAGCCGCGGCGTAACCATCCGCGAGGAAACCGCCCGGGCCATCGGCGAGGCCGCCCTGCGGAACGGCGTCAGACTCAGCGTCCACGCCCCCTACTATATCAACTTGGCCACCGAAGACCCGACCATCGCCGCCAATACCACCCGGCACATCCTCAAGTCGCTTGAAGCCGCCCGGTGGCTTGGGGCCGACCGCGTCGCCTTCCATATCGGCGGCCCTGGCAAGCAGCCGCGGGACCGGGCGATCGAGCGCGCCGCCGCTCTGTTCCTCGCCGTCCTGGAAGAAGCGGACAAACAGGGCCTGCTCGAAGGAATCTACCTCGCCCCGGAAACGATGGGCAAGCAGAATCAGCTCGGCAACCTCGAAGAAGTGCTGGCTTTCTGCGCCTTGAGCGAATGGACCATCCCCACGATCGATTTTGGCCACCTGCACGCCGTCACCGGTGGTCGCTACACCACCCACGCCGAATATGAGGCCGCCTTCGACCTCGTCGCCGAAAAACTGGGCGAACGGAAAGCCGCCGCCGTCCACATCCACTTCAGCCGCATCGAGTTCACCAAAGCGGGCGAAAAACGGCACTGGACCTTCGGCGACGACTACGGGCCGCCCCATGAACCGCTCCTCGACACCATCGTCGCCCGCGGCTACGCCCCGCGGATCGTCTGCGAATCGGCCGGCACCCAGGCCGCCGACGCCAAAACAATGCAGGAATATTATCTGGCGGCCCTTGCCCGCCGTTCAACCGACCCGGTTACGCACACATAAAGGGGGAGTAATATTTGAACGGAACCAATCCCGCCCTCGACCACTTCCTTCACGTCATGCCGGTGATGGTAGACCTTCACGCCGGACAAATCGGCGTAGCCGTCACCGATCGGGAAAAATACCTCTACTACCGCCCGTCCGACAAACTGGACCTCAAAATCCTCCCAGGCGCGCCTCTCAAAGCGGGGACGGCGATCGTCAGGGCGATGGAAGAAAAACGCCGCGTCGTCGTCAGGGGCGATAAAGCGACCTTCGGCCTGCCGTACATCGCCACCGCGTACCCCATCGTCGGCGACGGCGGCAACGTGGTCGGCGGCGTGGTGGTCATCGAACCCACCGACCGCCAGGACGCCCTCAAGGAAATGGCTGATAACCTCAACGACAATATCGGCACCCTTGCCAGCACCACCGAAGAAATCTCCGCCCAGGCGGAAGAAATCGCCACCGTCAGCGCCAACCTTTCCCGGCTCTCCCGGGAATCACAGCAGCGGGTCAAGGAGACTGACCAGGTGCTGGGGCTGATCAAAAACATCGCCGGCCAGACAAACCTGCTGGGGCTCAACGCCGCCATCGAGGCCGCCCGGGTGGGCGACGCCGGCCGGGGTTTCGGCGTCGTTGCCGAAGAGATCCGCAAACTCGCCACCGCCAGCGCCGATTCCATAAAAAAGATCGAAGACATCATCGGCGCCATCCAGACGGACAGCAACAACACTTACGGCCAACTCAGCCAGGTCAACGACGTAATCGGCCAGATCGCGGGCGCCCTCGCCCATGTCGCCGGCGCCGTCCAGGAAGCCGGCAGCATGGCCCGGGAGCTTGATCAGATGGCCGACGACCTCAGTCATGATAAATAGTCGGTAACTCCCCGCCCCGCAGGCCTGCGGGGCGTTTTCGTCCATTTTCCGGCCGTTGGCAGGAGTTGGCCGCGGTGTTGGTGAATACACCCCTAATGTCCCGCGGTATGCCGGCCGCATCCTCGATGTATTAATCCGTACCGGGGAGCATAAGATACATTGTATATGGGAGGAATACGCTTGAACCCGTACGATAAGGCGCACGAACTTGCCAGAACGCTCAAGGCGTCTGCCGAATACCGCACCTTCCTGGCCGCCAAGGAGGCTCTTGCGGTCGACCCGGAAGCCAAGAAAATGGTCCAGGACTTTCTCCGTAGAAAGATGGAGCAGGAATACGAGGCGCTCGCCGGCAAGGAAGACCCTGCCAAGGCCGAGGCGCTCAACAGGATGTACGAACTTCTTGCCGCGAACGGCAAAGCGCGCGAGTTTCTCGAAGCCTACCTTCGTTTTCAACGCATCATGGCCGATATTAGCAAAATTATTGGCGACTCGGTCGCCGAAGGACTGGATCTGTTTGCAAAGGATTAAACTGAAGGACGATTTCTCCACACAACTGCAGAATATAATTTCCGGTCCGCGCCTTCTGCTCGACGAGCCCATGTCCAAGCATACCACCTTCCGCATCGGCGGTCCGGCCGACTATCTCGTCCTGCCCGCCTCGGCCCGGGAGGTGGCGGCGGTGCTGATTCTCGCCAGAGAATGCGGCATCCCTGTTACGATCCTCGGCAACGGTTCCAACGTCCTCGTCCGCGACAAAGGCATTCGCGGCCTGGTGCTAAAATTCGACGTCACCATGGGCAGCATCCGCCACAACGGGGCAACGGTCAAAGCCGGCGCCGGGGCGTCGCTCGGCGACGTAGCCCGCTACGCCGCCGCTCAGGGCCTCACCGGACTGGAATTCGCCGTCGGCATCCCGGGGAGCATTGGCGGGGCGGTCTTCATGAACGCCGGCGCGTATGAAGGCGAAATCGGCTGCTTCGTCTCAGCCGTCACGGCGGTATGCCCCGACGGACGCCTGCAGCGGTTTGCGCACGCCGACATCCGCTTCGGCTACCGCGACAGCATCTTTCAGCACAACGGCTGCATCATCTGCGAGGTCGAACTCGCGCTTACGGCCGGCGACGACGCGGCGATCGACAGGAAGATGAACGATTACACAAGCCGCCGCGAAGCCAAACAACCTATCGAAATGCCCAGCGCCGGCAGCACCTTCAAGCGCCCCCCCGGTTACTTCGCCGGCACCCTCATCGAACAGGCCGGCCTAAAGGGGTATAAAATCGGCGGCGCGCAGGTATCCGGGAAACATGCAGGCTTCATCGTCAATGCCGGCGGCGCCACCGCCGCCGACGTGCTTGCCCTTATCAAGGAAGTGCAGCGCAAGGTCCAGGATCGCTTTGGCGTCAGGTTGCAGCCTGAGGTCCGCATCTTCGGCGAAGAATAAAGTTTATCTCTAAAAGCGGGGATAGCCCCGCTTTTTTCTCGGGCAGGAAATGATATACTGACGTGGAAGTAAACAGCGTTAGCAATAATTTTGGCGAAGGAGCGTAAAACATGCAACTGACGTTTTTGGGAGCATCGGGAATGGTTACCGGTTCTTCTTACCTCCTGGAGGCAGGCCAAAGCAAAATTCTTGTGGACTGCGGCATGTTCCAGGGCTCAAAGGCGACCGAAGCCCTTAACCGGCGGGCGTTCCGCTTCGAACCTGCCGCCATCGACGCCGTCCTGCTCACTCACGCCCACATCGACCACAGCGGTCTGTTGCCGAAACTTTGCAAAGCGGGTTACAAAGGCAAAATTTACGCCACCGAAGCCACCGCCGACCTATGCCGCATAATGCTGCCCGACAGCGCCCACATCCAGGAGTTCGAGGCCGAGATAGCCGGCCGCAAAGGCCGCCGTGCCGGCAAGCCTCCCCTCGAGCCTCTCTATACGGTCGACGACGCTTACGCCAGTCTTAAGCAATTCGAGCCCAAGCCTTACGACCAGAAGCTGAACATAACCCCGGAAGTAGCCGTGCGCTTCAACGACGCCGGCCACATCCTCGGCTCGTCGATCATCGAAATATGGGTCACCGAAAACGGCAAAACAGTCAAATTCGTATTTTCCGGCGACCTTGGACAGCCCGATCAGCCGCTGATCAAGGACCCCTCCGCCATCGACGCCGCCGACTACATCGTCATGGAATCCACCTACGGCAACCGCAAACATGAACACTACGACAAAGGGGAGGCCCTGGCGGCGATAATAAACGAAACCGTCGCCCGCGGCGGCAACATCGTCATACCCGCCTTCGCCGTCGGCCGCACCCAGACCATCATCTACCACCTTTATAAATTGCTCAAAGCAGGCAAAATCCCCAGTATCCCCGTCTTCATCGACAGCCCCCTTGCCATCTCGGCCACCGACATCTTCGCCCACCACCCCGAGGTTTTCGACGCCGAAGCCCACGAAATACTGTACGACCATCAGGAAAGCATCAACAAACTGTTGCACCTCAATTTCACCCGGACAGCCGAAGAATCGAAAGCGATAAACTTCCTCAAGGAGCCGGCCATCATCATCTCGGCCAGCGGCATGGCCGACGCCGGCCGCATCCTCCATCACCTCAAACACAACCTCTGGCGTCCCGAATCCAGCGTCATCCTCGTAGGCTACCAGGCCGAGGGCAGCCTGGGACGACGGCTGATAGAAGGCGTCAAGCGGGTGAAAATTATGGGCGAGGAAGTGAGCGTACGGGCGAAAATCCATAATCTCGACGGTTTTTCCGCCCATGCCGACCAGGAATACCTCATTAAATGGCTGTCGATGTTCCGGGAGCCGCCGGCCAACATCTTCATCGTCCATGGCGAGCTGGAACAGGCGAACGCCTTCGCCGGCGTCATAAAAGACAAACTCGGCTATCCCGTCTATGTGCCCGGCTTCGGTGACTCCGCCGTCATCGACGGCCGCAGCTTCAGCGTCGAGGCCAGCGGCATGGTGCTCGTCGACCCTGCGGTTATCGAACTGCAAAAACTCCTCGAACAACTCGACAGCGAATTCATGGAACTGCGCAAACGCCTGGAGACGGCCGGCGCGGGCGACCCGGCCAAGCTTTCCGCCCTGCTGCGCGACGCCCAGAAAGTCCGCAAATACGTCCGCAAAACACTCGAAGCCGCCGGCGGGAACGGCAGCGGATCGAAATAGCCGCATAAAAGCGTCCCGTTATGCATGAGACTAAATAATACTCGCAGCATTATACAAAGCGCCACGCTACCAGGAGGAATAAACAATGCAACGCAACGACCTACGCAATATCGCCATCATCGCCCACGTCGACCACGGCAAAACGACGCTCGTCGACGCCATGCTCAAACAGAGCGGGGTATTCCGCAGCAACGAGCAGGTAGTCGAGCGCGTCATGGACTCCAACGAGCTCGAGCGCGAGCGCGGTATCACCATTCTTGCCAAAAACACCGCCATCATGTACGGCGGCGTCAAAATCAACATCGTCGACACCCCCGGCCACGCCGATTTCGGCGGCGAAGTCGAGCGCGTGCTCAACATGGTCGACTGCGTCCTGCTCCTCGTCGACGCCTTCGAAGGGCCCATGCCCCAGACCAAGTACGTGCTGCGCAAAGCTCTCGAACAGAACCTCAGGGCCATCGTCGTCATCAACAAGATCGACCGCCCCGATCAGCGGGTCGCCGACGTGCTCGACGAAGTGCTCGAACTCTTCATCGAACTCGAAGCCGACGACAAGCAGCTCGACTTTCCCGTCGTCTACGCCACCGCCCGCGACGGCATCGCCAAACTCAGCATGGATGACGACAGCGAGGACCTCAAACCGCTGTTCGACCTGCTGCTCTCCGCCGTTCCCGCGCCCCAGGGCGACATCGACGGACCTTTGCAGATAATGGTCACCACCCTTGACTGGGACGACTACGTCGGCCGCGTCGCTATCGGCCGCGTCATGCGCGGTCGGGTCCAGAGCGGACAGTCGGTCACCATTATGAACGGTGAAACCGAGACGCGGGCCAAGCTGAGCCGCCTGTATGTCTACGAAGGACTCAAACGCAGCGAAGTCAAGGAGGCAGCCCTGGGCGACATCGTTGCCGTCACCGGCCTCGACGCCGTCAACATCGGCGACACCATCGCCGACCCCGAAAACCCCGAAGCATTGCCGACAATCAAAGTCGACGAACCGACGCTGGCGATGATCTTCAGCGTCAACACCAGCCCCTTCGCCGGCAAAGAAGGCCAGTACGTCACCAGCCGTCACCTGCGCGACCGGCTGTTCCGGGAAGTCGAAACCAACGTCAGCCTGCGGGTCGCCGAAACCGGCAGCCCGGACTCTTTCGAGGTCTCCGGCCGCGGCGAACTTCACCTTTCCATCCTCATCGAGACCATGCGCCGCGAAGGCTATGAATTTCAGGTCGGCAAACCCAGAGTAATCTTCAAGACCATCAACGGCCAGAAGTGCGAACCGCTCGAACGCCTCACCGTCGACGTGCCCCAGGAATACATGGGAACAGTCATGGAGGCGCTCGGCACGCGCCGGGCCGAGCTCATCAACATGGTCGAACTGGCCGGCTATCTCAGGCTGGAATTCGTCATCCCCGCCCGCGGCCTCATCGGCTTCCGCTCGGAATTCCTCACCAACACCAAAGGCTACGGCATCATGCACCACATCTTCCACGGCTACGCCCCCTACAAAGGCGACATTTCCGGCCGCACCCGCGGCGCGCTCGTCGCCTTCGAAACCGGCGAAACGACCACCTACGGCATTCACAGCGTCCAGGACCGCGGCACGATGTTCGTCGTTCCCGGGCAGGCGATTTACGAAGGCATGGTTGTCGGCGAGAACGCCCGGGAAATGGACATGGAAGTAAACCCCTGCAAGAAAAAGCACGTCACCAACATGCGCTCGAGCTCTGCGGATGAAGCGCTCAGACTCACCTCGCCCCGCATCCTCAGCCTCGAGCAGGCGCTCGAGTGGATCAACGACGACGAAGTCGTCGAAGTCACACCGAAGAGCATACGGCTGCGCAAAGCCACCCTCGACCGGCAGCTCAGGGCTCGCGAGCGCAAAAACGCCAAGGAGGCGCAGGAAGGGGAGTAGGGATGTTTTCTTCCGAAGCCGAGGCCGTCCTGCAGGCCCGTTACCTTAAAGACGGCGAAACCCCCGCGGACATGTTCCGGCGGGTGGCCGGCCACGTCGCCCAGGCTGAAACCCGAAACGGCCGGGACTCCTTCCGGGCAGCGGACGAATACCGGCGGCTTATGGACGACCTCGTCTTCCTGCCCAACTCTCCCACCCTGATAAACGCCGGCAAGGCGCGGGCCCAGCTCGCCGCCTGCTTCGTGCTTCCTGTCGACGACTCGCTCACCAGCATCTTCGAAACCCTCAAAAACGCCGCCCTCATCCACCAGAGCGGCGGCGGCACGGGCTTCTCCTTCTCCCGCCTGCGCCCCGCCTGCGACCGGGTATCCACCACCGGCGGCGAGGCCAGCGGACCGGTATCCTTCATGCACATCTACGACGTCGCCACCCAGGTGGTCAAACAGGGCGCGGCGCGACGCGGCGCCAACATGGCCGTCCTTAGGGTCGATCACCCCGACATCGAACAATTCATCACCGCCAAACGCAGCCACGACGTCCTCAACAACTTCAACCTCTCGGTCGCGATAACCGACGACTTCATGCAAGCCGTCGCCGCTGGCCGTCCCTACGCCCTCGTCAACCCCCGCAACGGCGGCGTCGTGAAAACCGTCGCGGCCCGCGGCCTGTTCTCCCTGTTGGTCCGCATGGCGTGGGAAAGCGGTGAGCCCGGCCTCTTCTTCCTCGACACCGTCAACCGATACAACCCCACCCCGGGCCTCGGCGCCTTCGAAGCCCCCAACCCCTGCTCCGAGCAGCCGCTCCTGCCGTACGAATCCTGCGTCCTCGGCTCGATAAACCTCACCAGACTGGTCGCCGGCGGCGACATCGACTTCGGTCGGCTGCGCCAGGTCGTCCACACCGCCGTCAGCTTCCTTGACAACGTGATCGACATCAACGACTATCCCCTGCCGGCCGTAGCCGAAGCCACCCGCAGAACGCGCAAAATCGGCCTCGGCATCATGGGGCTGGCTGAGGTGTTCATCATGCTCGATATCCCTTACGCCAGCGAAGCCGCCGTCAAGCTCACCGGCCGCATCCTCGAATTCATAACCGGCGAGGCGCGGCAAGCGTCCGCCCTTCTCGGCGCCGAGCGCGGCAGCTTCCCGGCCTTTGCCGCCAGCGTCTATCCCGGACGCGGCTTCGCCGCCATGCGCAACGCCACCGTTACCACCATCGCCCCCACCGGCACCATCAGCATAATCGCCGGCTGCTCCAGCGGCATCGAGCCGCTCTTCGCCCTCGCCCTGTCCAGGCGCGTCCTCGAAGGGAGGGTGCTCACAAGCGTCAACCGCACCGTCGTCGACTACCTCAGTCAACGTAACCTGTATACGGAAGAAATCGCCGAAACCATCGCCACCTGCGGCAGCGTCGCGGACACCGCGCTCCCGGCCCGTATCAAAGAAGTACTAGCTACGGCTCGCGAAATCGCCCCCTACTGGCACGTGGCCCATCTCGCCGCCGCCCAAATGTTCACCGACAACGGCGTATCGAAAACCGTCAACATGCCGCACGAGGCCAGCGAAGCCGATGTCGCCGCCATCTTTCGCCAGGCATACGCCGGCGGCTGCAAAGGGGTAACCGTGTACAGGGACGGGAGCAGGGCGGAGCAGGTGTTGACCGGCGGCACCGTCTGCGAAGAATGTTCGCTATGAAACCTGAAAGTTTCCTTGAAAGTCCTTCTGCATCGTTAGCCCAGCAGGCGTTTACAGCTACTCTGAGTAAGCGTCGCTGCACATCCTCGGGCTGCCCTGCGGCAGAAGCTTTCAGGAAACTTTGCATTTTTTAGGCCCTTTTCCTTAAGTTTTCGGCTTTTTTTGACGAAATTACTTACAAATGCCATTTTCATGCAGGAAAACGGTAACACGTGTCGAAACTTTACCGGAAAATGGATTAGACAAATGATTATGTCAAGGGGGTGGGGGGAACTTGGCTTCCGGCCTCATCGATAAACTGACCAATTTCCTCATGCCGGTCGAAGAAGAAACTCAGCCGGCGGAGGCTCCGCCCGTCGCGGGCGAACGCCGCGCCCAGCTCAGGGTCCACAGCCCGGCGGCGCTGAAAGTTTTCATTGCCTCGCCGGTCGAATTCGACGACGTAAAATTGTGCGCTGACTACCTTAAAGCCAACGTCGCCGTACTGATAAACCTCGAGGCTGTCGACGACGCCGTCAAACAGCGTATCGGCGATTTCCTCGACGGACTTCTTGTCATCACCGGCGGCGCAAGCCAGCGGGTATCGGACTCGGTTTTCGTCTACGTGCCCGCCAACGTCGACATCAACAAGGAAATGTATGCCTACTCCGTTCCGACGTACGTCAAACGGAAGAAGGAATAACGAGCAACTTTTAATTATTTTGTATTAATCAAGGAGCGATTCGCGCGAATCGCTCCTTTTGCGTCTCCTAGCCTGTTCCTGGCAGCAAGGCCGCGGGTCGGCGGCCGCGACGCCAGCTATTCCCCATCCAGACAATGGCGAATTTCATATTGTGAACTATCGTGCCAGAATATTGAAATAACAGCAGGATTTTTGCGCCGTCGAGCGTAAATTAGCATTGAAATTCTAGTATGCGGCACCTGGTTCCACAATATGAAACGAGGAAGGAAGCATGGAAAAGCACTTTTTAGAAGTTCAGGTTCTCCAACGGGCCATGGACGTCCTCGAGGTCATCGGCAAGAGCCCCGAACCGGTCAGCTTGAAAAACATCACCGAAAAAGTAGGGCTGCCCAAATCCACGGTATACCGCATCCTGTCCAACCTCGAATCCCGCGGCTATGTATGCTGCAGCAACGAAGGCGGTTATCGCCTGGGGCTGACCTTTCTCACCCTGGGACAGAAAGCCGAACGGGGATTCGAACTCAAACGTCTGGCCCGGCCGTACATGACAAAGCTCAATCAGCTCACCAACGAATCCGTCCACCTCGGCGTGCTGGCGAGGAACAAAGTCCTTTATCTCGACTCCATCGACAGCCCCCACACCATCCGCCTTGTCGCGCAGATCGGCGGCAACAATCTGCTGCACTGCACGTCGCTCGGCAAAGCCTTGCTCATCGCCCACAGCGACGAAGAAATCAGGCAGATACTGATCGAATCCGGCATGGAGAGGCGAACCCACTACACCTTGGCCACCCCCGAAGCCTTTCTCAAAGAAATGGAAGTCGTGCGCCGCGCCGGCTTCGGCTTCGACGACCGCGAGAGCGACAGCGAATGCTTCTGCATCGGCGCGCCTATCTACAACCATCTCGGCCAGGTTCTCGCCGCGATCAGCGTTTCCGGACCGATCTCCCGCGTCTCGCGGCGGACGGCGGAAACGATCGTTGCCCCGCGGCTCATCGAAGCCACCAAGTGCATCTCCCGTTCCCTGGGGTATGTTTCCTAGCCAGTAAAGACGAGATTCTTACACTCGAAGGAGGCCAGTCCATGGAAATCAGGTATCCGTCCCACCCCCAGGATGTAAAGCGCTACACCACCGACCAACTTCGCAAGGACTTTCTCATCCAGGAAATCTTCGTTCCCGGCGAGACGAAAATGGTCTACAGTCACTTCGACCGGATAATCGCCGGCGGAATCTGTCCCACCGCCCCCCTGGCCCTCGAAGCCGGCAAGGAGATCGCCGCCGACTTCTTCCTCCAGCGCAGGGAAATCGGCATCATCAACATCGGCGCGCCGGGCAAGGTGCTCGTCGACGGCGCCGAATACCCCCTGAAAAAAACCGACGGTCTGTATATAGGAATGGGAGCGCAAAAAGTAACCTTCACGAGCGACGACCCTTCCAACCCGGCCAAATTCTACTTCAACAGCACCCCGGCCCACAAAACCTATCCCACCGTCAAAATCCTCGTCGACAACATCGTACCCGCCGCCCTGGGCAGCATCAGCCAGTCCAACGAGCGGAAAATTTACAAATACATCGTTCCCGGCGGCGTCGAGAGCTGCCAGCTCGTTATGGGCATGACCGTACTCGCCCCCGGCAACATGTGGAACTCCATGCCCTGCCACACCCACGAGCGGCGAATGGAAGTCTACTTCTACTTCGACCTCGCCCCCGAATCCGTTGTCTTCCACCTCATGGGCGAGCCGGGAGAAACGCGCCACGTCGTCATCCGCAACGAAGAAGCGATAATTTCGCCCAGCTGGTCGATCCACTCCGGAGTAGGCACAGGCAACTATACCTTCATTTGGGGCATGGCCGGCGAAAACCAAAAATTCGACGACATGGACCATATACCCATGTCCTGCTTGAAGTAAGCGCCTGCGAAAAAAGGGTAGGGGGGTGACAGCGCAACCGCAAAAACCGTCGCTCAGAAAAAAACCAAAGGGGGACAAAAGATGGCGGAAACCAGGAAATACGTTTACTCCATCAGGGATATTCCTCCGGTGCCTCTGACCGACAAAGTCAACACCCGTTTTCTCCTCGGCGACAACGTTCTCATGAGCTTCATCGAGCAGCCGCCAGGAGCGGTATTTCCCATCCATGCCCACGACTGCGAACAAATCCTGATTATCCTCGAAGGGTCCAACGAGCAAATTGTCGACGGCGAAACCTACCACATGGAAGCCGGCGACGTCTGCGTCCACCCCGCCAACGTGCCGCACGGCGGCGAAACGAAAACCGGTTTCAAGGGTATCGACATTTTCTCGCCACCCCGTCAGGACTATGTTGAAAGAATAAAAAAATATCAGCGGCAATAACCGGCTCAGGCTGACGGTACGGAGCTCCACGGAAACCTCACTGCGAAGATTTTTATGTAGAGAGGGATGCTTGTGAAAAAGACGCTCAGCGTACTGCTTGCCCTGACACTGCTGCTTGGCGCCATCGCCATGGCCGGCTGCGGCAAGAGCGAACCCGCCAAACAGGAAGTCAAAACCATTGCCATGAAGTTCGGCCATTATGCTCCGGCCGGCCACCCCGGCCACGCGGCCGCCAAGATGTTCGCCGAGAACGTCGAAAAGCGGACCAACGGCGCCATCAAAATCTCCGTATTCCCCGACAATCAGCTCGGCTCCCCGCCGGAAATGCTCGAACAGAACATCATGGGCGCCATCGACATGAGCCTGCCCACCCAGGGCGCGCTCGACAAATACTCGAAAAAATTCGCCGTAGTCATGCTGCCCTTCGTCTTCAATGACGCCCACCACGCCTACAAGGTGCTCGACGGCCCCTTCATGCAGTGGGCGGCCCCCGACCTTGACAAACAGGGGCTCATCTTCCTCGCCAACTGGGAATGGGGTTTCCGCAACCTTACCAACAACGTGCGCCCCATCAACTCCCCGGATGACGTCAAAGGACTCAAGATCAGGACGCCGCCGGAAATCCAACTCCAGGCGGCCATGGAAGCGCTTGGCGGCAACGTCACCAAGATCGCCTTCCCCGAACTGTTCATGGCCCTCAAACAGGGGGTCGTCGACGCCCAGGAAAATCCCCTGTCCGTAATCTATCACAACAAATACTACGAAGCCCAGAAATACCTGGCAATGACAAATCACGTCTATAACTCCATGGTCCACGTCATGAGCAAAAAGACCTGGGAAAAACTGACCCCCGAACAACAGAAGATAATCAAGGAAGAAAGCAAAAAAGCCGGCGACTTTATGAGGGAACAAGTCCAGAAGGAAGAAAAGGCGCTGGTTAAACAGCTCGAAGAAAAGGGCATGAAAGTCACCACTCCCAAAGTGGCCGAGTTTAAAGCCAAGATGCAGCCCGCCTACGACAAGATCGCCGCCTACGCCGGCAAAGAGAACGTCGACGCCTTTATCAAGATGGCCGACTCTGTCAAATAATCCGCCCCTTCCAAGGGAACCCGGCGGCCAGGCTGGCGGGTCAGGCCAGTCGGGCCGCCGGGTTTCCCTTCCCCCTCCCAATTAAGCGGAGCAGGTCACTCTTAATAAGGAGATGGGACTGAGCATGCTTGCCTTGGCAATTTTCTTCGTCCTTGTCTTTTTTATGTTTGCAGGCATCCCGGTGGCTATCAGCATGGGCGTCACCTCGATGATCTTTTTCGCCTGCCTCGACGGCTTGCAGAACCTCACCATGGTCGCCCAGCGCATGTACTCCTCGACCACCGGCTTTACCCTGCTGGCTATTCCCTTCTTCATCATGGCCGGCAACCTGATGAACACCGGCGGCGTCACCACCCGCATCTTCCGATTCGCCGCCTCCCTGGTAGGCCATATCTGGGGCGGCCTCGGCCAGGTGGTAATCGTTGCCGCCGTCATCATGTCCGGCATGTGCGGCGCCGCCGTCGCCGAAGCCGCCGGCCTCGGCATGTTGGCCATGAAAGCCATGCCCGAGCGCGGCTTCGACCGCCGCTTCACCGCCGCCATCACCGGCGCGGCCGCCACCATCGGCCCCGTGGTCCCGCCCAGCATCCCCTTCGTAATCTACGGCAGCATCACCGGCGTCTCAATCGGCCAGCTCTTCCTCGCCGGCTTCCTGCCCGGCTTTCTTATGGCGGCCGCCATGGGCGTCGCCGTATACTTCATCTCCAGGCACCGCGGCTACCCCCGCCAGGAGCCGGCCCCTGTCAGGGAAATCCTCGCCAGCTTCAAAGAAGCCTTCCTCGCCCTCATGTGCCCGGTCATCATCATCGGCGGCATCGTCAGCGGGGTATTCACCCCCACCGAGGCGTCGGTAATCGCCTGCGTTTACGCCCTATTCCTGGGGCTGTTCGTCTACGGGGAAATAAAAATCGCCGACCTGCCCCGCATCGGCTGGGAAACAACCCTCTTCACCATCCGCATCATGTTCATCATCAGCGTGGCCGGCTTCTTCGGCTGGCTGCTCATCCACCAGACAATACCGCAGAAGGTGATCGCCGAACTCACCGCTCTCGGCACCGGCGCAAACGTCTTCATGGCCATCACCATCTTCGTTCTCCTCGTTCTCGGCTGTTTTATGGAAGGCATCGCCATCATCGTCATCACCGTTCCGGTCTTCATGCCGATCGTCTGCCAGTACGGCATCGACCCCGTGCACTTCGGCGTCGTCAACATCCTCTGCTCGATGGTCGGCCTCCTCACCCCGCCGGTGGGGATGTGCCTCTACACCATGGCCAGCGTAAGCGGCGAAGGCATCTGGGATCTTAGCCGGGAGCTACTGCCTTATATCCTCGGCATCTTCGGCGTTACCCTCCTGTGCGCGTTTGCGCCGGGAATAGTCCTGTGGATACCCCGCATGTTCGCTTAGAGGGGGCTGACACTGATGGAAGCGCTGAAAAACCTTGACAAAATACTGGGCTGTTTACTGCGCGGGGGCAGCGTCGCCCTGCTCGCCGCAATCTTCGTCATTCTCATCGCGAACGTCTTCGTGCGGTTCTTCCCCGTGACCTCCTTCGGCTGGTTCGACGAAATCATCGAAATGCTCATCGCCTGGTTCGTCTTCCTCGGCGCGGCCGCCCTGTGGCGGGAGAACGAGCACTTCGTCGTCTCCTTCCTGCCCGACCATCTAAAGGGCAAAACCGCCGGGCACCTGCTCGACATCGTCGTCAGCATCGTCAGCCTCGCATTCCTGGCGATATTCACCTATTACTCCCTTAACCTGACAATGCGCGCCCAAGACTGGACCCCGATCATCAACATGCCGAAAAAACTGCTTTACGCCAGTATGCCCTTCTCCGGGGCGCTCATGATCGTCTACAGCGTTCGGAACATCATCCGGAGCGGCGGCCGCCTGGTGGGGAGACAACGATAAACCGGAAACTTCTGCCAACAAACGGGAGAGGTGGTATAATGAAAGAACTGAGATTCCACGGCCGGTCGATCGTCACCGGACGCGGCGCCGTCGGATTCCTGAAAGACCTGCCCGTAGCGCGGGCCTTCATCGTGACCGGCGGCAGTTCCGTCGTCCGCAACGGCATGCTCGCCAAAATCCAAGACCTTCTGGCCGGTAAAGGCTGCCAGACCTTAGTCTACAGCGGCATACCCAAGAACCCGCCCGTCGAAACCGTCGTCGACGGCATCGCCCGCATGCGCGAATTCGCCCCCGACACCGTCATCGGCATCGGCGGCGGGTCGGCCCTCGACGCCGCCAAAGTCATGAGCGTCTTCTACGAGCACCCCGAACTCGACGTGGCAGCAGCCTTCCGGCAGGCCATCCCCCAGCAGCGGGAAAAAATCAGGCTCATCGCCATCCCCGGCACCTCGGGGACGGCCAGCGAAGTAACCTGCTTCGCCGTTCTCACCTATCGCGGCGAAGACCTCAAGGTAGGCGGCAAATCGCCGGCCTTCGTGCCCGACTACGCCATCCTCGACGTCGACATGACCCTGTCCATGCCCAGAAACGTCGCCGCCGAAACCGGGATGGACGCCATGGCCCACGCCGTCGAATGCTACACCAACCCCGCCCTCGACGACTTCACCGAAACCATGGCCGCCGGAGCCGTCGAAGGACTCTACCGTCACCTGCCCGCATCCTGCGCGGTCGGCGACGCCGCCGCCCGCGAGAAAGTCCACAACTACCAGTGCCTGGCCGGCTGCGCCTTCGCCAACGTCGGCACCGGCCTCGACCACGGCATCGCCCACGCCTTCGGCGGCAGATACGACCTTGGCCACGGCCTCTTAATCGCCGTCGCCCTTCCCTATGTCCTCGAATTCAACTCCCGCGATCCCCTAGTGCGCGAAAAACTCGCCCGCCTCGCCAAGCGGATCGACCGCGACGACTTCGTCGCCGCCATCCGTGAGCTCAACTCCCGGCTGGGCATCCCCGCATCCTTCAAAGCCCTGGGCATCAGCGAGGCCGACTTTGCCGCCGACTTCGCCACCCTGACCGAAAACTCGCTCAAGGGCTCGACCAGGGTCAACCCTGTCCCTGTTTCGACGGACGACATGCAGGTTATTCTACGCTCCATCTACGAAGGCCGGAGCATTCAATAACAAAAACGCGCACTGCGCGTACTAATGGAGGCGATCAAATGATTCTCGACCAATTCTCTCTCGCCGGCAAAGTGGCCATCGTCACCGGAGCCAGCCGCGGCCTCGGCGCCGGCATGGCCATCGGGCTTGCGGAAGCCGGCGCCGACCTCGTCGTCGTGGCCAGCAGCGCCCGCATCCACGATACAGCGGCCAGCATTACCGCCCTCGGCCGCAAATGCGTGGCTGTTCAAACCGACCTTACCGATGTCAAAACCGTCCCTGCGGTCATCGACGCCGCCCTGAAAAACTTTGGCAAGATCGACATCCTCGTCAACTGCGCCGGCATCATCCGCCGCGCCCCGGCGCTCGAATTCACCGAAAAAGACTGGGACGACGTCATGAACGTCAACCTTAAGACGATGTTCTTCATGTGCCAGGCGGCAGCCAAGGAAATGATGAAACAGGGCAAGGGCAAAATCGTCAACATCGCCTCCCTGCTGTCCTTCCAGGGCGGCATCATCGTTCCGTCCTACACCGCCAGCAAATCCGGCGTCGCCGGCCTTACCAAGGCCCTCGCCAACGAGTGGGCCGCCCACGGCATCAACGTCAACGCTATCGCCCCCGGCTACATGGCCACCGAAATGACCGAAGCTCTCCAGAAGAGCGCCGAACGGGCGCCGGCCATCCTCGCCCGCATCCCGCAGGGCCGGTGGGGAACGCCCGAAGACATGAAAGGCGCCGCCGTTTACCTCGCCTCCGCCGCATCCGACTACCTCCAGGGCCACGTCCTGGTCGTCGACGGCGGCTGGATGGGCCGCTAAACAGAAGCCACGCACCGAAAATAATCGTCGCATTCCCGCCCGCGGACACAGCGGCCGGGAACAGGGAGGTTTAGCGAGTGAAAGCAGCGATCCTTTACGGGCCCCATGATCTCAGACTGGTCGAAACTGCCATGCCCGTCCCCGCCGCCGACGGCGTCCTCATTCGCGTCAAAGCGATGGGCATCTGCGGCTCCGACCTTCACGCCTACCACGGCAAACTGGCCACCGTGGTCTACCCGCGGCTCATCGGCCACGAAGTCGTCGGCGAAGTCGTCGAAACCGGCAGCGCCGTCAGCAAAGTCAAAGCCGGCGACCATGTCGTCATGGACCCGGTCGTCAGCTGCGGCCGTTGCCCCGCGTGCCGTTCGGGCCGCGGCAACGTCTGCCGCGACGTCAAATGCATGGGTGTCGCCGCCGAAGGCGGCTGTGCCGAATACATCGTCCTGCCCGAAGGCAACGTCCACCTCATTCCCGCCGACATCCCCTGGAATGAAGCGGCGCTCATCGAGCCTTACACCATCGGCGCCCAGGTCACCAGCCGCGGCGAAGTAGCCCCCGGCGACACCGTCCTCATCATGGGCGCCGGCCCCATCGGCCTCGTTGTCCTCCAGGCCGCCAAGCGGCGCCGCGCCAAAGTCATCATCACCGACGTATCCGAAGGGCGGCTCGAGCTCGCCCGCCGGCTCGACGCCGACGTCACCGTCAATCCCCAGAAGCAGGACCTGGCCGTTGCCGTCAGCCAGTTCACCGACGGTTACGGCGTCAACGTCGCCGTCGACGCCGTTGGCCTGCCCGAACTCTTTGCCCAGGCGGTCGAATTCACCGCGCCCACCGGCCGTGTCGTCATCCTTGGCTTCAACCCCACCCCGTCCCATGTGTCGGAGCTGCCGATCACCCGCAAGGAACTCGACATCCGCGGCTCGCGCATGCACGCCGGCAAATTCCCCGAAGTCATCAGGTGGTTTGCCGCCAGGGAAGTTAAAACCACGCCCCTGATATCCCACCAGTTCCCGTTCGAGAAAGTCAACGAAGCCTTCAAGACACTCGAACAGGAACCCGACAAAACCTGCAAAGTAATCATCACCTTCTAAGAAAATGGCAGCGGTCGGCGGCTTGCCGCCGACCGCTGCCATAGCCGACATAGCTTTGAGGAGGAATCCGACAATGCTGTCAAGACAAGCCGTGGTCCAGAAAATCGCTCAAGCGGGTCTCGTAGCCGTCGTCCGGGCCGAAAGCTCCGAACAGGCCGCCAAAATAGCCGACGCCTGCATCGCAGGCGGCGTCGCGGCCATCGAAATCACCTTCACCGTGCCCGGAGCCGCCGACACCATCAAAGACCTTTGCCGCACCTACAAATCGGGCGAAATCATCATCGGCGCCGGCACCGTCCTCGACCCCGAAACCGCCCGTATCGCCATTCTCGCCGGGGCCCAGTACGTAGTAAGCCCGAGCATCAACTTCGAAACCATCAAACTCTGCAACCGCTACCAGATACCCATAATGCCCGGCTGCGGCACCATCAAGGAAATCGTCGAAGCCATGGAAGCCGGCGCCGACGTCATCAAAGTATTCCCCGGCGAAACGCTTGGCCCCACCTTCGTCAAAGCGGTCAAAGGCCCGCTGCCCCAGGCGCCCCTCATGCCCACCGGCGGCGTCAGCCTCGACAACGTCGCCGACTGGATCAAAGCCGGCTGCGTGGCCGTAGGTGTCGGCGGTAACCTGACCGGCGGCGCCAAGAAAGGCGACTGGCAGTCCATCACCGCCATCGCCAAGGAATTCGTCGCCAAGATCCGTGCCGCCCGCGGCCAATAGGAAGGAGAGAGCACACCAATGAAAGCAGTAACCTTCGGAGAAATCATGCTTCGGCTGGCCCCCCCCGGCTACCTCCGCTTCGAGCAAGCCGCCTCCTTCGAGGCCGTCTACGGCGGCGGCGAAGCCAACGTTGCCGTATCGCTCGCCAACTTCGGCGTCCCCGCCGCCTTCGTCACCAAAGTACCCGACAACCCCATCGGCCAGGCGGCCATCAACGAAATGCGTCGTTATGGCGTCGACACCGCCTATATGCTTAAAGGCGGCGACCGCCTCGGCATCTACTTCCTCGAAAAAGGCGCCTCCCAGCGCCCCTCCAAAGTCGTCTACGACCGCAAACTGTCCGCCATCTCCCAGGCCAGGAAGGAAGACTTCGACTGGCCAGCCATCTTCAGCGGCGCCGACTGGTTCCACTTCACCGGCATCACCCCCGCCCTCGGCGACAGCGTCGCCGAAGCCGTCCTCGCCGCCTGTCAGGCCGCCAAGGCCGCCGGGCTCACCGTAAGCTGCGACCTCAACTTCCGCAAAAACCTCTGGACGAGCGAAAAAGCCGGCAAAACCATGGCCCAGTTCATGCCCTACGTCGACGTCTGCATCGCCAACGAAGAAGACGCCGAAAAAGTCTTCGGCATCAAAGCCCCCGACAGCGACATCGTCGGCGGCAGCCTCAGCCACGACGGCTACAAAGCCGTCGCCGAAGAACTCAAAAAGCGCTTCAACTTCACCGCCGTCGCCATCACCCTCAGGGGCAGCATCTCCGCCTCAGACAACAACTGGGCGGCCATGCTCTACAAAGACGGCGAATTCCACTTTTCCCGCACCTATCCCATCCACATCGTCGACCGCGTCGGCGGCGGCGATTCCTTCGCCGGCGGCCTCATCTACGCAATGCTGAGCGGCTTCGCCGCCAAAGACGCCCTCGAATTCGCCGTAGCCGCCTCCTGCCTCAAACACTCCATCGAAGGCGACCATAACCATGTCACCGTCGCCGAAGTCAAAACCCTCGCCGGCGGCGACGCCTCCGGCCGCGTTCAGCGCTAATCATCCATATCTAGCTACTCGGGCACCCCGTGCGGGGTGCCTGTTCTATTGCCTGTCCCGCAAAAATCCGCCCCTGGGCCTACGATATTATGTAAAAAAACGTACTTTAGTCCCGTTGTTATTATCAAAACCGTATGGTACCCTTAACGTAGGGGAGGTGTAAGCCGTGCTGTGGATTACAAGACACCATTTGCTCTCCGAGGTTCAGACCGGCATGATCCTGGCAAGGCCGGTCGTATCGGACGACATGAGCATCCTGCTCAACGAGAACACCGTCCTTACCGACTCCATGCTTGCCCTGCTCAAAACCTGGCAAATCCAGTCCCTGTACGTCAAGGAAATCATCCGCGAAGGCGGCCATAACATCTCCGGCTTCGGCTCCGAACAGGAAGCCTTCGGCAGAAACTACGCCGACATCGTCCGCACCCTCAAGGATGTCTTCGAAAAGACCCGTTACTTCAAAGAAGTGCCCCTGGGACAGGTGCAGGAACTGGCCGACCAGACGATAGAATCACTGGTCAACGCCACCGGCGTCATCAGTCACCTTGCCAGCGTCCGGGCCGCCGACGACTATACCTTTCGCCACTCCCTCAACGTCGGCGTCATTGCCGGGCTGCTGGCCAAATGGCTGAAATTCAGGGGCAAAGGTCTGCGCGAAATCGTTCTCGCCGGACTCCTCCACGACATCGGCAAAACCCAGGTGCCCCTGGAGATACTCAACAAGCCCGGGCCGCTGTCCGGCGAAGAAATGGCCGTCATCGAGGAACACCCGATTAAAGGCTACAAATTGATCGAAGACACCGACCTCATCCCCCAATCGGTCAAACTGTGCGTACTGCAGCACCACGAGCGCCTCGACGGCAGCGGCTACCCCCTGGCCATCGCCGGCAAAGAAATCGCCGACTACGCCCGCATAATCGCCGTCGCCGACGTATATGACGCCATGACCTCCCGGCGCGTCTACCGCGGAGCCCTCACCCCGTTCAGCGTCATCGCCGAAATATTCGCCGAAATGTTCATCAGACTCGACCCGGCGGTCGCCCTGCCGTTCATCAGTCATGTGCGCGACTCGCTCGTCGGTTTCCTGGTCCGTCTCTCCGACGGCACGGAAGCCAGAGTCGTATACCTCGACAAAGATAGACCCGCCCAGCCGGTCGTAAAACTGGCCGGCGGCGACTATATCGATTTGGAGAAGAGGCGGGATCTCACCATCACCGAAGTCATCGCTAGCTGAAAACTCGGCCGCTGATAATGCCCCGTCTGCGGCGTTGCTCCCCGTCTGCGGCGTTGCTCCTCGGCTGCCATCCTCAGCGTACGTACGTGTACGCGCGATGCTGCTAAATCGGTCCTGTGCAAACAACGCATCTAAACATTGTCGCTGAGGCAACGGTGGCGTCAGCCTCCGGTGCGCCTTGCATCCGGAGCATTCTGAGCGGCCTCAAACTTGATAAAAAGAACCTAAAGGCGGCGGAAGTCGCCTTTTTATATTGTCTTAAAAGGGGGGGAGGGGGGAGGAGGATTATTCTTTTATGAGGCGAAGGAAATGATAATTTCTTCCGAAGGAGAGAATCATGCGCACCGGCAAACCCTACCTCAACCTCCAGACCAAGATCGCCATCCTCGTCTGCGGCGTCGTCGCATTGGCGCTTCTGGTCACCAACATTCTCATCACCCGCCATATTGCCGCCACCGTCGAAGCCGGCATCGGCGAGAACGCCGCCGACATTGCCCGCATCATGGCCAGGTCGCCGCTCGTCATCGCCAGTTTGGAAGGCGGCCCTGGAACGCCGGACATCCGGGCATTCGCCAAACGCATCCGCAAAGCCACCAACGTCGAATTCATCGTCGTCATGGACATGAACGGCATCCGCAAGACCCACCCCAACCCGACGATTATCGGCCAGCATTTCGTGGGCGGCGACGAAGTAGCCGTGCTCAAGGAAGGCCGCGAATACACCTCCGTCGCCAAGGGTACCCTCGGCCTGTCGCTGCGCGCCTTCACTCCCGTCTTCGCCGCCGACGGCCGCCAGATCGGCGCCGTAGCCGTCGGCATTCTTCTTCACGACATCGAGCGGGAAATCGACCGCGCCCGCTCCATCATCTACCTCGCCGTCGGCGTGGGTCTGCTGGTCGGGGTCATCGGCGCGCTCGCCCTTGCCGCCAACATCAAGAAAACCATGTTCGGCCTTGAGCCCTTCGCCATCGCCCGTCTCGTCGAGGAGCGCAACGCCACCCTCCAGTCGGTCCGCGAAGGCATCATCGCCGTCGACAAAGAAGCCCGCATCACCGTCGTCAACGACGAAGCCAAGCGCATCCTTAGCAAAGCCGGCCTGGACGTCGACCTCATCGGCCGGAAAGTCACCGAGCGGATCGCCAACACCAGGCTACAGGAAGTGCTCGAAAGCGGCCGGGTAGAGCTCGATCAGGTGCAGAACATCAACGGCGTGGAAATACTCACCAATCGCATGCCGATAAAGGTCGACGGGCAAGTGGTGGGCGCCATCGCCACCTTCCGCGACAAAACCGAAATCCGCCTGCTCGCCGAGCAGCTCACCGGCATCCGCGCCTACGCCGAAGCCCTCCGCGCCCAGACCCACGAATTCATGAACAAACTTCACGTCATCCTCGGTATGGTCAAAATGGAATGCTATGATCAGCTTGCCGCCTACATCAACAGCATCGCCCAGGCTCGCCGCACCGAAACGGGATTCGTCACCGCCCAGATCCGCGACCCGGTCCTGGCCGGCTTTCTCCTTGGCAAACTCAGCCGGGCGCGGGAACTGGGAGCGGAACTTGTGCTCGAACCGTCTAGCTGCCTGCCCGCGCCCGCCGACCCGGAAACCGTCCACGAACTCATCACCATCATCGGCAACCTCGTCGACAACGCCCTCGACGCCGTCGCCAACGCCAACCGCAAACGGGTCGCGCTCCAAATCGCCTACGAAGGCGGCGAACTGACCATCGCCGTCACCGACAGCGGGCCAGGGATAGATCCCGGCGTCAGCGACGCCGTCTTCGCCAAAGGGTTCTCCACCAAGGCCGACGACCGCGGACTGGGACTCTACCTCGTCAAATGCAGCCTCGACCGCCTTGGGGGACGCGTCAGCCTCGCCGCCGGCGACGACGGCGGCGCCCGCTTCACCATCACGATACCTTATCATCCGGTGGAGGGAACAGTATGATAAAAGTCCTCATTGTCGAAGACGACCCAATGGTAGCCGAATTCAACCGGCGATACCTCGCCAGGACCGAAGGCTTCGAGCTCGTCGCCGTCGCCTCCTCGGGCGACGAGGCTCTGGACATCATCGCCCGCGCGAACGTCGACCTCGTCCTCCTCGACATATTCATGCCCGGCAAAACCGGACTCGAATTCCTCGGCGAAATCCGCCGCGCCGGCCGCGGAGTCGACGTCATCGTCGTCACCGCCGCCGCCGACCGGGGCAGCATTCAGCAAGCCCTCCAATACGGCGCGGTCGACTACCTCATCAAGCCGTTCGAATTCGAACGGCTCAACGCATCGCTGACCGCCTACCGCGAACGGATCAGGCTCATGCGCCGCAGCGACGTCCTCAGCCAGGCCGACCTTGACCGCCGCATCCTTCACAAAGACCTGCCGGCCCGGGCTGAACTCCCCAAGGGACTCGACCGCAACACCCTGCGCCGCGTCTGGACCCGGATCGCCGCCACCGGCGGCGCCGCCTTCTCCACCGGAGACATGGCCAGCGCCGTCGGCATCTCGCGCGTATCGATGCGCAAATACCTCGATTTCCTCACCCGGCAGGGGGTTCTGCACGTCGAAGCCGTGTACGGCGCCGTCGGCCGGCCGGTCTACAAATACCGCTGCGTCAACGCCGACGAAGCCCTGGTGGCCAGATACTGGTGACCGTCCCGCTTACATTAGTTACACAACTGTGATTTTAATTGCAAAAATGTTAACAAACTAACTGAAGATAGCGAAAACCGCGACCCGGGCAGTAATATTGAAATGATGAGGGGCTGGCAGTGCTCGCGCCTAACCTGGCCGGCATCATTTCATAACCTGGCGCGCACGGCAGCCCGAAAGAAGATACAGGAGGGTTTAACATGAACAAAGACCTCGTTCGGGCAATCGTGACAGTCGCCGTCGGCGCGGTCATCTGGTTCGCCCCGGTCCCCGCCGGAGTCAAGCCGCAGGCTTGGCACCTGTTCGCCATTTTCGTGTCCACCATCCTCGGCTTCATACTCCAGCCGCTGCCGATGGGCTCGATAGCCGTCATTAGCCTTACCTTCACCGCCCTCGTCGGCATACTCAAACCGGGCGAAGTGCTCAGCGGCTTCGCCAACGGCACCATCTGGCTCATCGTCGCCGCCTTCCTCTTCGCCCGCGGCTTCATCAAATCCGGGCTTGGCCGCCGCATCGCCTACAAATTCATGAGCATCCTCGGCGGCAGCACCTTGTCGCTGGGTTACTCCCTCGTGGCCAGCGACCTTGTCATCAGCATGGCCACCCCCTCCAACACCGCCCGCGCCGGCGGCATTCTTTTTCCCATCGCCCGCAGCCTCAGCTCCGCCTTCGGCTCCGAACCGGGAGACGCCCCCCGCCGCTTCGGCTCCTACATGATGCAGACCGTCTACCAGGGCAACGTCGTCACCTCGGCCATGTTCATGACCGCCATGGCCGGCAACCCCCTATGCGTCGAGCTCGCGCGCAAAACCCTCAACATCAACATAACCTGGATAGACTGGGCGGTGGCCGCCATCGTCCCCGGCCTCGTCTCGCTTATCGTCGTTCCCTACCTGCTCTACCTCATCTACCCGCCGGAAGTCAAAAAGACACCGGAAGCCAAAGAAATCGCCGCCGCCGAACTCGCCAAAATGGGCCCCATGTCAGCGGCGGAAAAAATCGTCGCCGGCGCCTTCGTCCTCGCCCTCGCCCTGTGGGTTGCCGCCGGCCTTCAAAAGGCCATTCCCTGGGCGCCGAACGTCAACGCCACCATCGTCGCCCTGCTCGCCGTTTCCATCATGCTCGTCACCAGAGTCCTTGATTGGAAAGACGTCCTTGAGGAAAAAGGCGCCTGGGACACCCTCATCTGGATGGGCACCATCGTCGGCCTGGCCGGCTTCCTCGCCAAACTCGGCTTCATCCCCTGGTTCGCCAAATACGTCAGCGCCAACATCGCCGGCGTAGCTTGGGTACCCGCCCTGGCCATCCTCCTCGTCGTCTACATGTACGCCCACTACGGCTTCGCCAGCCTCACCGCCCATATCACCGCCATGTACGCCGCCTTCACTGCCGTCGCCGTGGCCGCCGGCGCGCCGCCCATGCTGGCCGCGCTCTCCTTCGCCTTCCTCTCCAACCTCTGCATGTCCCTCACCCACTACGCCGCCGGTCCGTCGCCGATCTTCTTTAACGCCGGCTATCTCGACCAGGGCACATGGTGGCGGCTCGGCTTCATCGTTTCGGTGGTAAACCTCGTCATCTGGGCCGGTCTCGGCTCGATGTGGTGGAAAATTCTCGGATTGTGGTAAAACTAGCCGTACAACAAGACAAGGGGGAGAATTATGAACATCCGGGAAGAAGCGCTCAATATCCGGCGGAAACACCAGGGCATCCTCGGGATGGCGGCCAAAGTGCCGCTCAAGAACCGGCAAGACCTAAGCATCCTCTATACTCCGGGGGTGGCCGAACCCTGTAAAGACATCAAAGCCGACAAAGACCTCTCCTTCGAAATAACCTGCCGCGGCAACATGGTCGCCGTCGTCACCGACGGCACGCGTGTCCTCGGCCTCGGCGACATCGGACCTGAAGCCGGCCTGCCGGTCATGGAAGGCAAGGCCGTCCTTTTCAAAACCTTCGGCGACATCGACGCCATCCCCATCTGCCTCGACACCAAAGACCCGGACAAGATCATCGAAACCGTCAGACTTCTCCAGCCCAGTTTCGCCGGCATCAACCTCGAAGACATCTCCTCCCCGAAATGCTACGACATCGAAGACCGGCTGAAAGAAATAATGGACATCCCCGTCTTCCACGACGACCAGCACGGCACCGCCATCGCCGCCCTCTCGGCCGTCATCGGCGCCCTCCGCTTCGTCAAAAAAGACATCAAAACGGCGCGGATAATCGTCAACGGCGCAGGCGCGGCCGGCACCGCCATCGGGCGGCTCCTGGTAAACGCCGGGGCCGCCAACCTCGTCATGGTCGACGTCAAAGGCGCCCTCTACGACGGCATGGAAGGCCTCAACCGCGTCCAGGCCGAACTGGCCAGGAACACCAACAAAGACAAAAAACAGGGCGACCTGGCCGCCTTCGCCCAAGGGGCCGACGTCCTCATCGGCGTCTCGGGCCCGGGCCTCTTTACCAAAGAAATCATCGCCGCCATGGCCAAAGACGCGATCGTCTTCGGTATGGCCAACCCCGTCCCGGAAACCACCTACGCCGACGCCAAGGCGGCGGGAGCCAGGGTGGCGGGGACGGGGCGCTCGGACGCCCCTAACCAGGTTAACAATGTCACCGTCTTCCCCGGCATCTTCCGGGGGGCTTTGGACGTAAGGGCGCGCCAGATCAACGAAGAGATGAAGCTGGCGGCGGCCTACGCCATCGCCGACCTGCTCCCCGAGAAAGACCTGAGGGAAGACTTCGTCCTCGTCGACGCCTTCGACCCGCGGGTAGCGCCGGCCGTGGCCGCGGCGGTCGCTAAAGCGGCCATCGAAACCGGCGTGGCGCGGGTGAAGGCCGACCCGGAAGAAATACGCGCCCGCACCGCCGCCAGGGTGGGGCGGTAGAAGCAGCGGGATTGTATCAGGCAGGTCCCGGCAACTCAAAGAACGCAAGAAGGCCGAGGGTTACTCCTTCGGCCTTTACATTCCTATAATTCCTCGCTTGCCCTTACTGCAAAATAGCCTTTACCCGAATCAGCGCGCAGGAATGATCCCGCCGACGTAGAAACAAACAGACAAAACAGGCTTCAGGCCTATCGGCGCCAGCCAAGCTTACCTGCCCGCGGGCGACGCCTTGCGGCGTTCGCCGGTAGCGGACAGGCTGCCCGGCTTGTTTGCGGCGCAACGGCGGAAATATGGAGCCGTTTGTGGTTGCGACAAGAACAAAGGGAGAGGATTAACACCATGAATGCAGGAACCGAGACCACCGGCCGCCGCTCGGCGGCGGAAATTCTCCACATGTTCGCCGAAATCGCTCCGTACCTGAACAACGCCGTCGCCGGCGATATCGGCGTGTCGGTCATCAAAGACGGAGTATACATCGCCTACGCGCCCGCCGACTCGCTGAACCTCGGCAACAAGGTCGGCGACCCCGTAAAAGGCAAGGTAAGCCTCAGATGCCTGCAAACCGGCGAGACCATCTCGGAAATCGTCACGCGGGAGAAATCCGCCTACGGGATACCCTACGCCGCCTGCGCCCTGGCGATCAAGGACGGCGACAAAGTGGTCGGCTGCGTCACCACCACCCAGAACATCGACAAACAGGAAAAAATCCAGGCTGCGGCCAGCGATCTGGCCTCCTCGGCCGAAGAACTCACCGCCGGCATGCAGCAGCTCGCGGCCGGCGCCCAGACCGTAGCCTCGGCCAGCCACGACCTGGGCAAACTCGGCCAGGAACTGGCCGGCGCCGCCAAACAGACGGATGACATTGTCGCCTTCATCAAAAACATCGCCGACCAGACCAACCTGCTGGGACTAAACGCCGCCATCGAAGCAGCCAGGGTAGGCGAACTGGGCCGCGGCTTCGGGGTGGTTGCCGAGGAAGTCCGTAAACTCGCCACCGCCAGCTCGGAATCGGTCAAAGAAATCACCACCGCGCTCAAGACCATCCAGAAATCGGTTAACGCCCTTGCGGACAAAAGCGGCACCATCGACGGCAATATCAACTCCCAGTCCGTCTCCATCCAGGAAATGGCCAAAGCCAGCCAGACGCTCGCCGCCCTTGCCAGCGAACTCACCCAAGTGGCCGCGGCACTATACGACAACCGTTGATCCGCGAACAGCCAGACAAGCAGAGGGCAACACGCCGACCGCCGGCGGGTTGCCCTCTGCTCGCGGAACCTATTTCGTCCGCAACGCGTTATACGAAGCGGCGGAAGTGTGGGCGATGAAACTGCTGGCGTATGCCTCCGGCCGGAGGGTTGTCGCGAAAACGCTGATAAGAATCTTGTCCCGACCGTCGTCGACGATGCCGACATCGCACAGCAATCCGGGCAGCGAGCCCACCTTGTGCATCACCCTGCTTCTTTGCATGAAGCGGGGAATCTCCTCCCGGAAAACGGTATTCGCCAGCTCCTCTTTCAGAATCGCCGACATTTCCTTGCCGAGATAAGCTTCGTTGTAAATCGTTTCGAATACCGTCGCCATTTCGCGGGGCGTCGTCACGCTGTGGTACCCGTAGCGGTTAAAAGCCTCGCCGCTGTTGACCCTCGTGTGGGTCAGGCGCAGATCGGCAAGCACCCTGGTCAGGGCATCCGGCTTGCGGGCGGCGATCTCGTCGAGGAGGCGGTAAAATGACGGGTTGTCGCTCGTCACCATCATCGCCTTGATCGCCCGGTCATACTCGCGCCGCTGCACCGGAGCCGCTTCAGAGTACAGGTAGCGATAAACGGCCAGGGCCACGACCAGCTTGTTGGTCGAGGCAGTCGGGAAAATCTTATCCGCATTTACCCCTACCGTCCGGCCGTCCCCGAGATTTTTGACGAAAACCCCAGCCTGCCCGTCGAACCGCTCGACCGCCAAGTGGATGCTCCGCGCCGGATCGGTCGGCGCGCCCCCCGCCTGCGGCTCCGGCGCAGGCTTCGGGGCAGGCGGCGCCTGTGCGCAGGCCGACAAAAACACCGTTAGCAGCAAAGCCAAACACAATCGTTTATTCATCGCCGCCACCTCACCACCGCCCCCGGAGGAAAAAAAGCTCCGAGGACGAATAATAGCAACAACACACCGGCATTGCCCGGACGAGCCGGGCAGCCGCCTCTAAAGTGTGGCTGCCCGGCCCGGAAAATATACCGGACCCGGCGGCGGCAAATACTTCAATACCCGGCTGGGTCTTGTGCGTGGCGCCGGCAGCGTTCAATTTCCGGATAGTATTTTATCATTCCGGTCAGTCCACAGCCACTACGCCAGTCACCTTCAGACCGAGTGCATGCGTACCGTCCGACCGGCCGTATGACGGACAGGACGCCACCGCAGCCAGCTAACAGGGGGCGGCATCATAGAATTGCAAGGAGGAGAATGCATGAAACCGCTCAAGGACATCGTTGTCCTCGACCTCACCCGGGTGCTCGCCGGCCCCTACTGTGCCATGGTGCTGGCCGACTACGGCTGCGACGTCGTCAAAATCGAACCCCCGGGCGAAGGGGACGACTCCCGCGCCTTCGGGCCGTTCGTCGGCCAAGAAAGCGCCTACTTCATGAGCCTCAACCGCAACAAGCGCTCCATGACCCTGAACCTGAAAAAGCAGGAAGCCCGTGACCTCTTCAAGGAAATGGTCAAAAAAGCCGACGTCGTCCTCGAAAACTACCGTCCCGGGACGATGGAAAAATTCGGCCTCGGCTACGACGAACTCAAAACAGTCAACCCCCAAATCATCTACGCCGCCTGCTCGGGCTTCGGCCACACCGGCCCCTACGCCCAAAAACCCGGCTACGACATCCTTGCCCAGGCCATGGGCGGCATCATGAGCATCACCGGCCCCGAGGGCGGCGAACCCGTGCGCGTCGGCGCCTCCATCGGCGATATCATCGCCGGACTCTTCACCGCCATCGGCGTCCTCATGGCCCTTCACCACCGGACCGTGACCGGAGAAGGGCAGAAAATCGACGTATCCATGCTCGATAGCCAGGTGGCCATCCTCGAAAACGCCATCGCCCGCTACTTCGTTTCCGGCTCCGCCCCCAAGCCCCTCGGCACCCGGCATCCCTCCATCACCCCTTTCGACGCCTTCAAATCCAAGGACGGCTCCATAATCGTCGGCGCCGGCAATGACCGGCTGTGGGAAAAACTGTGCGACATCATCGGTTGTCCCGAACTAAAGGCTGATGAGCGTTTCAAGAGCAATTCCCAGCGCACCCAGAACTTCCAAGAACTGTACCCCTACCTCAACGACGCCTTCCGGGCCAAAACCACCGCCGAATGGATAATTGACCTCGAAGCCGCCGGCATACCCTGCGGCCCCATCAACCCCATCGATAAAGTCGTCGCCGATCCGCAGGTTCTCTGCCGCGAAATGATCGTCGAGACCGACCATCCCGTGGCCGGCCCGGTCAAAATGGCCGGCGTGCCGATCAAGATGTCGGCCACTCCGGGCGGCGTCGACAAACCGGCCCCCACGCTAGGCCAGCACTCGGCGGAAATACTCCGGGAGCTTCTCGGGCTCAAGCCCGAAGAAATAGAAAACCTTCGCAAGCGGCAGGTACTTTGATAACACCGGAAAGGGAGCAGGCAGAGCCTGCTCCCTCCTTAACTCGCGGATTTACCTTTTGGCGCCGCGAAAACTTTGCCAACCAGCCATTTTAGGACGACGCCGATGGCGACATAGATCGGCAATCCGTAATAAGGCTTCCAATGCAACGGGGTATATAGACCCAGCCAAATGAGGGCCGGTTCGGCCGCCAGCGTAAACAGCACGGCGACCACGAAAAGAACGGCGACAAACCGCTTCCAGGCGGGGAAATATTGATAAACGAGCATATATATCACCGGCAGCGCGGAAAGATTCACCTCCTCGAACCGCGGGAAAAGCGGCGCTAGCTCTGTCGGGTAATACCAGACCCCCAGCTCGTAGCCGATATGATCGAGCGTCTCGGCGGCGATCAACACCCACGAACCGTACAGCGCCAGCTCCGGCAACCGGTCCCTCTTCGCCAGCCGCGCGAAAATGATCCAGGGAACGATAAACATCGCCAGTTGTATCCACCATCCGGCGCTCAGGAAATCCTGCTCCAGCCAGGACTTGATGTCCAGGTCGGTCATCTTTTCCTGCAGCTCCATCATCAGCTTATCGTCCTGGGTCAAACCCCTGGCAGTCACATTGCCTCCCGGGCCGCAGACACTCAGACGCCCCCTTGGTCGCGGACATCATCGGCGTGCAACTTGGCAATTTCGTCGACAAGATATTGTTTCTCCCGTTCCCGGTAAACATGGCCGGCCACTGTCGCGATCGTCACCCCTACGGCGACGCCGAGCAAAAACCGCAGCATCAGCAGTCCCTCCTTCTTCGGATAAGAGTATTATGCTTAGCCGGGAGGTTTTTATATGCATCGCAGAACTGTTCCCCGGAAGGAGAAGGAACAGCCTGCGGGGAATAAACATAAGATAGTTACCAACGCTGCGAAGGAGGAAACCGATGAAGAGAAACATCCTGTTGCCCTTCGATGGCTCGACTAACGCAATTGCCGCCCTGCAGCAGGCCATCATCCTGGCCAAGGCCCTCGACGAAGAAGTAATCCTGCTCAACGTCCAGCCAACCTTTCACACCGCCCACACCAAACTATTCTTCAACGAAAACGAAATCCACGAGTACCAGCTTCAACTCTGTCAGGAGACGGCCGACCCGGCGATACAAATCCTGAAGGACAGCGGAGCGTCCTTCGAAGTCCGCCTGCGCGTCGGCGTCCCCAAAGACATCATCGTCCAGGAAGCGTCCCGGGAAGGAGAAGACGGGGTCCGTCTGATCGTCATGGGCTCGCGCGGCCTCAACCCCATCATCGGCGCCTTCCTCGGCACCACCAGCTACGGCGTCCTTCAGGAAGCGCCGTGCCCGGTCCTCATCGTGCCCTACAGGGAGACGGAGGAGCCGGAAGCCGGCCCACAACTTCCATAGAATAGCAAAGTCTAAAGAGTGCCCGGCAGGCACTCTTTTTTCTGTCGAATACCTCGCCGGTAAAAAGGGGAAAATAACAAGGTGTGATGCAAAAACCGGGAGGTAAAGAAGCTTGAAAGTATATCTCGGCGTCGACGTAGGCTCGGTCAGCACCAACATCGCCGTAGTGGATGCTGCGGGAACCGTCCTCGACACCGTCTACCTGCGCACCCACGGCAGGCCGGTCGCGGCCATCCAGCAGGCCCTCCGGCAGACGCGGGAACGGAATCCCGCCCTTGCCGTGGCCGGGGTGGGCACCACCGGCAGCGGCCGCCACCTCGCAGGCGTCGTCCTCGGCGCCGACAGCGTCAAAAACGAAATCACCGCTCATGCCGTCGCCGCCATGCACATCGTCCCAGACGTCAGGACCGTCCTGGAAATAGGCGGTCAGGACTCGAAAATAATCATCATCAGGGACGGCGTCGTCACCGACTTCGCCATGAACACCGTCTGCGCGGCCGGCACCGGCTCGTTCCTCGACCAGCAGGCCGCCAGGCTGGGCATCCCCATCGAAGAATTCGGCCGCCGCGCCCTCGAAGGCGCCTCGCCCGTCAGAGTCGCCGGCCGGTGCGCCGTATTCGCCGAATCCGACATGATCCACAAGCAGCAGACCGGCCACCGGATCGCCGACATCCTCAGCGGCCTGTGCCAGGCGCTCGTCCGCAACTACCTCAACAACATCGGCAAAGGCAAACCCATCGACAGCCCGGTCGTCTTCCAGGGCGGGGTAGCCGCCAACGCCGGCATGCGGCGGGCCTTCGAGGAAACGCTCGGCTGCCCGGTCGTCGTTCCCGACCATTACGGCGTCATGGGGGCCGTCGGCGCCGCCTTGCTTGCCCGGGAGCAGGTCGACGGCGGCCCCACCGCCTTCCGCGGCTTCGACCTTGTCGACTATCGCTTCCGCACCGCCGGCTTCGAATGCGACGGCTGCCCCAACATCTGTGAAGTAGTGGAAATAAAACTGGACGAACAAGTAATTGCCAGATGGGGCGATCGCTGCGGCAAATGGACAAACAGCGTTCAAAAGCCCAGCAGAAAATGAGGTTCCCGAATTGCCGGAAGCCGTCTAGAAGGCTGAACCTTATAGGCGGCTTCCCTCTTTTTTTCTCTTGATGCAATCCACGAACGCCTCCAACCTGGTGGCTATCCCCACATCGCTGGCGTGCTCGTCGATGCTCAGCGTCAACAGCGGCAGGCCGTAATCGGCGGCGATATTCTTCAGCGCGTACTGGGCGACGATCTCGGGCATGCAGCCGAACGGAAAGACATGGATGATCCCGTCGTAGCCCTGCCGGGCGCTCCATAGCGACGTGCCCACCGACTTGAGGCCGTCGCCGCCCACATGGTGGTTGAAATACGGCCTGGCCTCGTCCAGGTATTCGCGCTCCTCGTCGAACAGGCCGAAGGTCTGCAGCAGCGTCTTGGCGTACGCCCAGCCGCCGGTCCGCACGAACTTCCTCACCTCCACGCCCTGCTTGACCAGGGCGTTTTCTATCCAGCGGTTGGCATAAGGCTCCAAAAGCACGTAAAACTCGCCCACCAGCGCCACCCTCGGCGGCTGAGGCGCATCGGCGCGGCAGTAAGAGCTCATTACACTGACGATCAGATCGCGGCTGTAATTAACCTCGGCGAAGCTCTCCGCGCCGGCGATCTCGCCCGTGCCGTACTCGCAGATGTCTACGACCCGTTCTGGTACGTCCGCGCGGGGAGCGAAACGGTTCTTGGCGTCATTGACGGCATCGAGCGCCCGCAGCTTCTTGACCGCCAGAGCGATGCTCCCGGCCACCGTCAGGCGACCCGCCGACGGAGCCGCGCGACGGAGAAAACGGTACATATCCGGCAGCAGCCGCTCGGTATCCAGCGAGCAGAACGCGATCTCCCGGCCCTGGGTCAGCGCGGTCCGCTGCACCGCGCCGTAAAAGCCGAACCGGCACTTGCCGGCCCCGCACATCGTCACGATCGTATCGGCGCCCCGCTCCAGCCCTTCGAGGAAATTGCCCATATTCAGTTTGTAAGGCAGGCACACCCCCTCGGGAGAATGGAGCGTCCCCAGCTCCACCGTCCGTTTGCTGATCGGCGGCGCCTCCGTTACCTCGATCGCCAGGCTCTCCAGCATGTGGCGGACAGGTGCGCTCATATAGCCCATATACGGATAAGTGACCTTCATTTACGCCGCCTCCATTCCACCAGGTCCCAGAAAGCCTCCACCCGCGTCGCCACTCCCGCCCGGCCGGTATGTTCGTCCACATTGAGAATCAAATACGGTTTTCCGCAACCCTTAAGCACCCGGTACTCCAGAAACTCGTTCACCAGCGAGTCGGGTCCGCAGCCGAAGCACGACACCAACACGAGACCGGCGATATCGGGACGGACGGCGAAATACCTTGTCGCCCCGGCCAGCTTCGCCGACAGCTGCCAGTGCACCTCAGGCGCGAACCTGCCGGCTTCCGCATACAGCGCCCGCGCGGGTACGTCGTCCGGCGTGACCGTCGCCACAGACCGCGCCGCCAGCAGCGACAAAACCTCGCCGCCCAGGAACGGATCGCGCAGGATATAACTGTGGCCGATTACCGCCACCTTCGTATCCGCCGCGACGCCTGGTCCTGCCGGCTGCGTCCGCCAAGCCGCCAACGCCTGGCGGAGGCTCGCCAGACCGGCGAAAGTCGACCGCCCCACAGCCCCCGCGGCGGTCCGCACGGCGTTAATGCCGCACAGCGGCCGGCGGCCGTCGACATCGGGGGCGATCACCCGGTCCGCGCTAAGCCCGAACGTATTCCTCACGATATCGGGCAGGCCGGCGAATTTGGCGCACAGGTAATAATCGCGGTGATAGCAGGCGATGCGGGGCACGAACAGATGGCTCGAGCAGCCCAGAAGCGACTCCGCATGGCCGAGGTACAGCTTGAGAGGCAGGCACGACTCGTCGACAGCGAGGGAAGTGCCGCGGTCCAGAAGCGTTTTCGTCGTCGCCGGCGAAACGCTCACGGCGACACCGAGATTGGAAAAGAAACTCTGCCACAGCTCACCGAACTCATGGAACAGCAACGCCCGGGGGATGCCGACAGAAATGGTCATGGCTCCTCCCATCTTTACTTATTATTCATGAAGCGGTGGCGCGGTCGCGTACTCACATTAGCTAGTATTGGGACGGCACTTCTTTTTATTACTGGAAGTTCCCGCCGCCCCGCCTGGCAGAAGCTGCATATTCTTACAAGCCCGGCAACGGCATATAATCTAATAACGTCCTCGAAAGGGGTGACTTAATTGACTGGATTGTTCAAAGAACGGTCAAGCAGGTTCGGGTCGCTGGTCAGCCTCATCGCCGTCACCGCGATGCTGGCGGTATTTTTCCTGTCCCTGCCGGTTTTCCTGGTATCCTTCCCCGGCCGGACGTTCGTGGCCGCATGGTCGGTCGTGGCGATCGTTATCCTCATCGCCCACGCCCGCAATGTTGCCGGACTGCGTCATCGCCGGCCCATCACCTATAGTTCCTCGGGACGACCGCAATCGCCGCAAAAAACAGTGCAGCGGGCCGTAAGCCCGCTGCGGGGATGATTCTCAGAGTCGGCTTAGCACATCGTCCAGGGCGGTGAGGAGGCTGTCGATGTCCTCCTCGCCGACGACCAGCGGCGGCTGAAAAGCGAGGACATTACGGTGGAGCCCGGTTTTGCCCGCCAGGAACCCTCTGTCTTTCAGCATTTCCAGGGCAAGGTCGGCCTCGGCCGCCGCCGGCGACTTGTCGGGGCGGATCAGCTCGGCCCCCACCATCAGGCCAAGGCCGCGGACATCGCCGATGACCGGGTGGCGGCTCATAAGGCCCTTTAACCCGTTCGCGAGGCGGTCGCCGAGGATTGCGGCCCGGTCGGCCAGGCCTTCTCCGGCGATCACGTCCAGCGTCGCCAGCGCCGCCGCGGCCGTAACCGGGTTGCCGCCCGTGGTGGAAGCGCTGGGGCGGGTGAATTTCGCGGCCAACTCATCGGTGGTGATGAAGGCCCCCACCGGCGCACCGTTTGCTAAGGCTTTCGCCATCGTCATGATATCCGGCTCCACCCCGAAATGCTCAATGCCGAACATCCTGCCCGTGCGCCCGAAACCGGTCTGGACCTCGTCGACCACCAACAGCACGCCGTAGCGGTCGAGAATTTCCCGCAGGCGCTTAAAATAGCCGGGGGGCGGGGTAATGACGCCGCCGTTCCCCTGAATGGGCTCCGCGAACATCGCCGCCACTCTGCCGGAGGTGGTGGTCTTTATTATCGTCTCCACAGCGTCGGCGCAAGCCAGGTCGCACGAATCCTTCCGGCTGCCGAGGGGGCAGCGGAAACAGTACGGGCTCGGCGCGAAGCTCACCCCGCCGACCGGGCTGGTATCGGCCCGCCACATCTGCAGCCCGGTAAGGCTCATCGTAAGCTTCGTGCGGCCGTGGAGGGCGTGCCGGAGAGCGATGAACTCGCCGCGCTCCGTCGCCAGCGCCGCCAGCAGCGCCGCCCCCTCGTTCGCCTCGCTGCCGCTGTTGCAGAAAAACGACTTGCCCAGCCTGCCGGGGGTAACCGCCGCCAGGCGCTCGGCCAGGTCGACGACCGGCTGGGTCAGATAAATCGTTGTCGTGTGCTGGAGCGTCGCCGCCTGCTCGCACACCGCCCGCACGATATCCGGGTGGCAATGGCCGCAATTCACCACCGACACCCCCGCGAAGCAGTCGAGATAACGCCTGCCCGCATGATCGTACAGGTATTGCCGCTCGCCGCGGACGATCTGCATCGGCTCGGCGTAAAAATGATACACGCACGGGATCAGATACTGATGCTTCTTGCGCAGGATCTCCCCCGGTCCGGCCGGTTTCTTCATGGCGAACACCTCCTGGCTGTATTAGCGCGACGCCTCATAGCGGAAAACCCCCACACCCAGGGGCCTCCGTGCCCCGATGCCCGCCGCCGGCCCCTCCGGGGCCGCCGTGCCGTCGAGTTCCCGCCGATAGGCGGCGACCACTTCCCCGACATGTCCGGGACTGTAGTGCTGGCCTTCGATCCGGAAAGCTCCTATTCCGGCGGCGGCCAGCGGCGCCAGCCGCCCCGCCAGGCACAGATCGCGCCCGAACAGGATGTGGTTGCGGCAGTACTGATCGATCTTCACCGCATGGCGCTCGCCGGCGCTGTCCGTCAGCGCGAAATCCCCACCCTGGCACACGTCCCGGCATAGTCCGGCCGGCGTACCGTTTCCCAGCAGCGCCCGGGGCAAGCAATAATCCATCACCATCGCCTCCAACGGCCCGTGCACCACCACCTCCAGCGGCAACGGGCTGGCGGCCGCCATCGCCGCCGCCTGGAGGCCGGTGGCCTCCAGCGACACCGTCGCCCGGCTCACCCCCTGCCTATTGAGCCAGCGGGCGGTCAGCGAATTGAACAGGTTGAACGAAAAATCGGCGTAGAGGGGGAGGGTGGTCAACTCGCCGGCCAGCCTCAACGCGCCGGGATTGCTCACCATTACCCCGTGGGGCTTGAGCGCTTCCAGCAGCCTCAGCAGTACGGCGAGTTCGCCGCATTCCCGCTCCGTGGTGATACGCGGCGTAGTTACCACCAGCGCCGCGCCGCGCGCCTCAGCCGTCGCCACGCCCGCGGCGATATCCGCCAGCGTCCACGGCCTGGCCGGCCGGAAAGCCTCGCCGCCGACGTACGCCACGTCGGCGCCGTTCTCATATGCCGCCGCCAGCGCCTCCTTATCGGCCACCCGTACCGTCAGCAGGGCCCGTGCGGGCGCGGCGCCGCCAGCCACGACCGCCGGCAGCCCGGCCGCCGGCGCCGCTGTCGAAGCCTCCTTCACCGCCTGGCTGAAGAAACGCGGCTCTCGCGCCCCGCTAAAACCCACCGCCGCCGCGCCGGGGTTGCCGAACGCGTAACACGTCGAAAAATCGCGCGCCCGGGCGGCGTGAAGCTCCCGCAACTCCGCCTGATCAGCGGCGTAGCCGGCAGGGTCGGCCAGGTAGCGGTCGATCGCCCGGCGGTAAAGGCCTGTTATCCGACCGACAAAATCGGCGGTCCGCATGCGCCCCTCGATCTTAAACGACACCACCCCCGCCTGGATGAGCTGCGGCAGGTGCAGATAAAGGCACATATCCTTGAGCGCCAGCTTATAAGGGCCAGGGTCGCGGTCCGCCGCCAGCGGCGCGTCCGCGGCCGTGAAGCCGTACGGCCAGCGGCAGGGCTTCAGGCAGCGGCCGCGGTTCGAGCTCTGGCCGAACACCACCCCCGAATGTAGGCACTGGCCGCTGTGGGCCACGCACATATCCCCATGGACGAAATACTCCAGCTCGATCCCCGTCCGGTCCCGGATCAGCGTCAACTGAGCCAGCGACAACTCGCGGCTGAAAATCACCCTCGTCACCCCGTACTCCTGCAGCGTGCGCACCGCCGCCTCGTTGTGGGTGTTCATCATCACCGACGCATGGAGAGGCAGCTTCAGTCCCTCTGAGCGCGCAAGCTCCAGCAGGCAGGGGTCCTGGACGATCAACGCGTCCGGGCCGAGCTCCTGCAGGAAGGCCAGATAAGCGCGCAGCTCCGGCAGCTCGGCTTCGCTCACGAGATTGTTCACCGTCACGTACAGGCGCACCCCGCGGGCGCGGGTGTACTCCACCGCCCGGGCGAGGCCGTCGTCGTCGAAATTGGCGTCCCGCCGGTGGAGGCGCATGTTGAAGCGCTTGCCGCCGAGGTAAACCGCGTCGGCCCCGGCTTCCACAGCCGCCTCCAGCGCATCCCACGTCCCGGCGGGGGCTAACAGCTCCACCTCACTCATACACTTCCCTCGCAATCGCTATCAAGTCCGCCGGCAGCACCAGCCCCAGTTGCCTTGCCGCCGCCGCGTTCAGGAATATATCCGGATTCTCCGCCCTGCCCACCGGCAAGCTGCCCGGATCGGCGCCGGCGAGAATGCGGGCTGCCTGTCCGGCGCAGGCGTAACCCAGCTTATGGTGGTCGGCCGCCAGGGCGCCGACGGCGCCGGCGGCCACGTTGGCCGGACTGGACGCCACCACCGGCACCCCCGCGAGCTCGGCGTAATAAGCGACTGTCGCGAAATTCTCCTCCACCACCCGGCCGATAGGGAGAAAAAGAACATCAGGCTTTACAGCCAGTCTCTCATCGAAGGTGGACAGGTGGTCAGACCGCGAAACGGCAAAATTAATAATTTCATAGCTTCCCGCCGCTGCCGCGCGGAAATTTTCCGCCTCAAGCACTGCGTTGGCGTCGCCGTCGTGATAAAGCACCCCGACCGTGCGGGCCGCCGGGAGCAGCCGGCGTATGAACGCCACCTTCGCCGCCGCCGGCACCATGCCGGCCATGCCGGTCGCCTTGCCGGCCGCCAGCAGGCCGGCCCCCGCCGGGTCGAACACCGGCGTGAACACCACCGGAATCGACGCCGCCAGTTCCACGGCCGCCTTCGCCGCCGGCGTCGAACAGGCGAAGATCAGCTCGACACCCCTCCCGGCGAGTTCTGCCGCCAGCGCGGGCAGCAGGGCCGCATTGCCGTCGGCGTTCAGATAAGTAAACGCCGCGTTCGCGCCGCAGTCCTCTAAACCGGCCTTGAAGCCACGGACGGCGTCGTCGAGATGCTGGGTAAACTGGAGAATGCCTATATGCCGCATGCCAAAACCTCCATTTATAACCATATAAGGAATTCTGCATAGCGAGAATAATCCCTTTCACGGAAAACATAATTTTCAGAGGATTTGACGCCCGCCTCACCGAAAATATATGCCATAGGGACAGCGGCGAGACCGTCCGGAACTTCGCAACCGGATGGCCGAAATCGCAGCATGATATCTCATTAAGGAGGAAAGACCATGAAAACTATCGCCGTCGGCGACCTCGCGCCCGAATTCGCCCTCAAGGACAACCGGGGCGAACTTATCGAGCTTAAATCCTATCGGGGCAAAAAAGTGCTGCTTTCCTGGCACCCGCTCGCCTGGACGAGGGTCTGCGCCGAACAGATGAAAGCGCTGGAAGCCCGCCTGACCGACTTCGAACGCCTCAACACCGTACCGCTGGGGCTGAGTGTCGACTCGTACCCGTGCAAAAACGCCTGGGCGAAAGAACTTGAGATTGCCACCGTCAAGCTGCTCGCCGACTTCTGGCCCCATGGCGGGGCGGCCAAGGACTACGGGCTGTTCCGGGAGGCCGAGGGTTTCTCCCAGCGGGCCAACGTCATCCTCGACGAAAACGGCAAGGTGATCTGGGTAAAGCTCTATGATATCCCCCAGTTGCCCGACATCGACGAAGTTTTTGCCGTACTAAGCAAATAGCGGGGGATAATCTCCGCAGGCACAAAACCGGGGTTCCGGCTACGGAGCCCCGGTTTTTTTTCGGCCGCGTCGCCGGACCCCGAAGACGAAAAGAGGACTAGCCGCCACGCGGGGAGAAAATGTCCTACAACGCAGAACGATGACGGCGTAACAGCCGGCGCAAACTCCGAAAGGAAACACCCCCATGAGCAACTTCGTCCACCTCCACAACCACACCGAATTCAGCCTTCTCGACGGAGCCAGCCGCGTCGAGCGCCTCGTCGCCCGCGCCAAAGAACTCGGCATGCCCGCCGTCGCCATAACCGACCATGGCACCATGAGCGGCGTCATCGACTTCTACAAGCACGCCGTCAAAAAAGGCGTCAAACCCATAATCGGCTGCGAGGTCTACGTCGCGCCGCGTTCCAGGCTGGAGAAAACCACCGTCGAAGGCGAAGCCTACTACCACCTCGTCCTGCTGGCCGAAAACGCCGCCGGCTACCGCAACCTCATGGAACTCGTCTCCCGCGCCCACACCGAGGGCTTCTACTATAAACCGCGCGTCGACAAAGAGCTCCTCCGCGAATACCACGACGGCCTCATCGCCCTCAGCGCCTGCCTGGCGGGCGAGCTGCCCGCGCTCCTGCTCCGCGGCGACAGCGCCGGCGCCGAGTCCCTGGCCCGCGAATACGCCGCCATCTTCGGCCCCGGCAACTTCTTCATCGAGCTCCAGGACCACGGACTGCCTGAGCAGAAACAGGTCACCCCCATGCTCTCCGCCCTCGCCGCCAAAATCGGCGTCGGCCTCGTCGCCACCAACGATATCCACTACATCGACCGCCAGGACGCCGAAAGCCACGACGTCCTCCTCTGCATCCAGACCGGCAAAACGGTCGACGACGCCGGCCGCATGCGCTTTAACAGCAGCGAATTCTACCTCAAGAGCGGCGAAGAAATGGCGGCCCTGTTCGCCGCCTACCCCGAAGCCCTCGCCAACACCGTCCGCATCGCCGAACGCTGCGACCTCAGCCTCGAATTCGGCAGGCTCTTCCTGCCCGAATTCCCCATCCCCGCCGGCCTGACTCCCGAAGAATACCTTCGCCGCCTGTGCCTTGAAAGAATGCCCTCCCGCTATCCCGCCGCCGGCCAAACCGAAACCGACCGGCTCGACTACGAACTGTCCGTCATCGGCCAAATGGGCTTTGCCAGCTACTTCCTCATCGTCTGGGACTTCGTCAACTACGCCCGCCAGCAGGGCATCGCCGTCGGCCCCGGTCGCGGCTCGGCCGCCGGCAGCATCGTCGCCTACCTCCTCGGCATCACCAACATCGACCCCCTCAAATACGGCCTTCTTTTCGAGCGCTTCCTCAACCCCGAGCGGGTCACCATGCCCGATATCGACATCGACTTCTGCTACGTCAGGCGCGGCAAAATAATCGAATACGTCATCGAGCGCTACGGCGCCGACCGCGTAGCCCAGATCATCACCTTCGGCACCATGGCCGCCAAGGCCGCCATCCGCGACGTCGGCCGCGCCCTCAACATGCCATACGGCGACGTCGACCGCATCGCCAAACTCGTCCCCGGCGAGCTCGGCATCACCCTCCACCGCGCCCTCGAAGTCAGTAGCGAACTCAAAACCCTCTACCAGGCCGACCCCGACATCAAAAAGCTCCTCGACCTCGCCATGAGCGTCGAAGGCCTGCCCCGCCACGCTTCCACCCACGCCGCCGGCGTCGTTATCGCCAACGAGCCCCTCACCCACTACGTCCCCCTCCAAAACTCCTCCGAAGGCTTCGTCACCACCCAGTACGACAAAGACCGCATCGAAGAGATCGGCCTCCTCAAAATGGACCTCCTCGGGCTTAGGACGCTCACCGTCATCGGCGACGCCCTCGCCCTCATCAAAGACAACCGCGGCCTCGTCATCGACATCGACGCCATTCCTCCGGACGACGCCAAAACCTGCGCCATGCTCGCCGCCGGCGACACCGCCGGCGTCTTCCAGATGGAATCCAGCGGCATGACCAACCTCGTCAAAGAGCTCAAACCCGAACGGTTCGAAGACCTCATCCCCCTTGTCGCCCTCTACCGGCCGGGCCCTCTCGGCAGCGGCATGGTCACCGACTTCATCAACGGCCGCCACGGCCGCAAAAAAGTCACCTATCTCCACCCGCTCCTCGAGCCCATCCTCAAAGACACCTTCGGCGTCATCCTCTACCAGGAGCAGGTCATGCAGATCGCCTCCGTCCTCGCCGGCTTCACCCTCGGCCAGGCCGACCTCCTCCGCCGCGCCATGGGCAAGAAAAAGCCCGAAGTCATCGCCGCCCAGCGCGAAAACTTCATGAACGGCGCCGCCGAGCACGGCCTCAGCCCCAAACTCGCCGAAGAAATCTTCAACCTCATCGCCCACTTCGCCGACTACGGCTTCAATAAATCCCACAGCGCCGCCTACGCCCTCGTCGCCTACCAGACCGCCTGGCTCAAGGCCAACTACCCCCAGGAATTCATGGCCGCCCTCCTCACCAGTGTCATGGGCGCCAACGACAAAGTCGGCTTCTACATCGAAGAATGCCGGCACATGGGCATCGCCGTCCTCCCCCCCGACATCAACGCCAGTTCCGCCGGCTTCACCGTCGATGGCGCCGCCATCCGCTTCGGCCTCGCCGGCGTCAAAAACGTCGGCGACAACGCCATCGCCGGCATCCTCGCCGTGCGCGCCGACGGCGGCCGCTTCACCTCGCTCGTCGACTTCTGCTCGCGCATCGACATGCGGCTCGTCAACAAACGCATGCTCGAAAGCCTCATCAAATGCGGCGCCTTCGACTCCTTCGGCTGGAAACGCTCCCAGCTCCTCGCCGCCCTCGACCAAGCCGCCGAAGTCGCCGCCTGCCGCCAGCGCGACCGCGAAAGCGGCCAGCTCGGCCTCTTCGGCGACGACGAGGGCGCCGGCGCCGACGACATCACCCCGCCGCACCTCGACGAACTGCCGCACGAAGAACTCCTCGCCCTGGAAAAGGAAATGACCGGCTTCTACGTCACCGGCCATCCCCTCGATAAATACCGCGAAACCATGAAAAGTTACACCGCCGTCAGCCTTCTCTCCAGCGGCGAATACGGCGACGGCCAGCCCGTAAAAGCCGCCGGCCTCGTCGCCGGCGCCAAGCGCATCACCACCAAAAGCGGCGACATGATGTGTTTCGTCGCCCTCGAAGACTTCACCGGCCAGGTCGAAGTCGTCGTCTTCCCCCGCCTGTTCGACCGGGTAAGCCGCTTCCTCCTGCCCGACGCCGCCGTCGCCGTCGCCGGGCGCCTGAATGTCAGCGAGGAAACCGTCAAAATCATCGCCGACGACATCGTCCCCCTGGGCTCCGGAGCCCAGCCGGTAAACGGCAAAAAGGCCGGCGAAGTCCGCCTCCGCCTAGGCGAGGGCCAGGAAACGGACAAAGTCTTCGATCTTCTCAAAAGCGTTTTCGCCCGCCACCGCGGCCAATCGACCGTCTACCTCCACTTCACCGCCAGCCGCCGCGTCGTCCGTGCCGACCGCCAATACTGGCTCGACCCCACCCCCGAGGCTATAAAAGAGTTGGAAGAAATATTAGGCCCCGGGACAGTGCAAATAAACTAAACACAAAGAGTCCGCCGCAACGACTGCCGCACCACAAGCCTGCTTTCACCGCCGCAGCGTCAGCGCCGCCATCGCCGCCCCCTCGCGCAAATAATTGCGTACCTTCAGGTACAGCCCGTCCGGCATCGGCGCCGGCGCCGCGCTCGCCTCCAGCCCCAGGTCGCGGGCCAGCACCAGCGAGCGGTGTATATGCGAAGCGTTCGAAACGATGATCGCCCGGCGGTACCCCCGCGCCGCCATCATCGCCTGCGAATTGGCCAAATTCTGATAAGTGTTGTAAGACCCGTCCTCGGTGAATATCCGTTCGCCGGGGATGCCCTGTTTTACCAGGTAATCGCGCATCGCGAACGCCTCGGCCACCGCCTCGTCCTCGCCGCGGGCCCCGCTCACGATGATCGTCGGCGCCAGACCCTGACGGTAAAGCCGCACCGCCTCCTCCAGCCGCAGCCTCAGCATCGGCCCCGGCTCGGTGCCGAACACCCTCGACCCCAGCACGATCATCACATCCGCCGGCGCCGGCTTGGCCAGGAAACCGCCGGCCACCACCGGCAGCTCGAGCGCCGCAAACGCGAACAACAGCACGGCCAGCAGCCACCTCCGCCAGTGCGGCAAAAATACCATCGTCAAACCTCCCGCTCTCAAGCGAATACATACATATTATAGCACCTACGCCCCTCAAGGTTCAAAGAGGGCGCGCCCTGGGTCAGGAGTTGCGCCGCCGTCCGCGCACCCGCCCGCACCGCCGTCCCGTAAAGCTCGGGCGCAAAGCCGTGTCAAATCCCCTGTAGATAAACAGCGACAATTTTGTACAGAATTATATACAGGTGTCGGCTAGACACTTTACTCTCAGCCGGCGGCAGGCCGCAGCGAAAAAAACTTTCGAGCCGCCGACGCGCGCTGGCTGCGCCATTGTTGCGTTGCCTGCGTACCCAGGCGGCGGGGAAGGGGAGGAGGCCCTGGAAATAGCCGGAATACAGCCGTAATGGTTTTGGCACGGTATTTGCATATTAATATCGTGAAATCATTAACGGGGAGTGAATCGACCATGGCTAAATTTATCACCGCGCCGGAAGCCGCCCAACTTATCGAAGACGGTGCGATAGTAGCCACCGGGGGCTTCGTCGGTATCGGGCATCCGGAAGCAATCACCGCGGCGTGTGAAGAAAGATTCCTGTCGGAAGCCAAGCCCCGCGACCTGACACTTGTATACTGCGCCGGCCAGGGCGACGGCAAAGACCGCGGCCTCAACCATTTCGGGTTTGAGGGCATGGTCAAGCGCGTCGTCGGCGGTCACTGGAATCTCGCGCCCAAACTCGGCAAACTGGCGGTCGAAAACAAAATCGACGCCTACAACTTCCCCCAGGGCACCCTCACCCACTGGTTTCGCAGCGTAGCCGGCAACAAACCGGGCGTCATCACCAAAGTCGGCCTCAACACCTTCTGCGACCCGCGCGTCGAAGGCGGCAAAATCAACAGCGTCACCAAGGAAGACCTGGTTGAAGTCCTTGAACTCGGCGGCGAAGAATGGCTGTGGTACAAGCCCTTCCCGATCACCGTCGGCCTCATCCGCGGCACTACCGCCGACGAGAACGGCAACATCACCATCGAACGCGAGGCCCTGGCCCTCGAGATACTCCCTATTGCCCAGGCGGCGAAAAACTGCGGCGGCATCGTTATCGCCCAGGTCGAACGCGTCGTCCAGAAAGGCACCCTCAAACCCATGGACGTCAAAGTGCCCGGCCGGCTCGTCGACTACATCGTCGTCGCCGAAGACGCCAGCAAGCACGCTCAGACCTTCGCCGAGCAATACAACCCGGCCTACTCCGGCGAAGTTCGCATCCCCCTGTCCGCCATCCCCCCCATGGCCCTTGACGACCGCAAGATCATCGCCCGCCGCGCCGCCATGGAACTTATCCCCGGCGCCATCGTCAACCTCGGCATCGGCATGCCCGAAGGCGTTGCCGTAGTCGCCAACGAAGAAGGCGTCGGCGACACCATGACCCTGACCGTCGAGCCCGGCGGCTGGGGCGGCGTACCCGCCGGCGGCCTCAGCTTCGGCGCTGTCACCAACTCCGACGCTCTCGTCGACCAGCCCTACCAGTTCGACTTCTACGACGGCGGCGGCCTCGACCTTGCCTACCTCGGCTTGGCTGAGACCGACAAGCACGGCAACATCAACGTCAGCAAATTCAAAGGCCGGGTCGCCGGCTGCGGCGGCTTCATCAACATCACCCAGAACGCCAAGCGGGTCGTCTTCTGCGGCACCTTCACCGCCGGCGGCCTCAAGATCGCCGTCGCGGACGGCAAACTCCAGATCGTTACCGAAGGCAAAGCCCGCAAATTCCTCGATCACGTCGAACAGATAACCTTCAGCGGCGACTACGCGAAAAAAGTCAAGCAACCCGTCCTCTACATCACCGAACGGGCCGTCTTCGAACTCACCGCTCAGGGCATGACCCTCATCGAAGTCGCCCCCGGGATCGACCTCGAAAAAGACGTCCTCGCCCAGATGGATTTCAAACCGATCATATCCCCCAACCTCAAGACAATGGACGAGCGCATCTTCAAAGCGGACAAAATCGGTCTCAAAGAAATGTTGCCTGCCAATGGTAAAAAGTGATAAAATAAAGTAGATATTCCGCACACCCAATAAATTTAACAAAGGCAACCGAAAGGAGATGATCATGTTGAAGGAAGTAGTAATTGTCAGCGCTGTTCGCACGGCGATTGGCACCTTCAACGGCGGACTGGCCACCCTGTCAGCCCCCGAACTTGGCGCGATTGTCGTCAAAGAGGCCCTGGAAAAGGCCGGCGTCAAAGGTGAAAATATCGACGAAGTAATCCTGGGCAACGTGCTCCAGGCAGGCCTGGGGCAGAACCCCGCTCGCCAGGCGTCCATCAAAGCCGGCATCCCGGCGGAGGTACCCTCCTACACCGTCAACAAAGTCTGCGGCTCCGGCCTCAAGACGGTCAACCTCGCCGCCCAGGCTATCATGTGTGACGATGCCGACATCGTCGTCGCCGGTGGCATGGAAAGCATGACCCAGGCCCCCTACCTGCTGACGAGCAAAGCCCGCTGGGGCTACCGCATGGGCAACGATAAAGTCGTCGACGTCATGGTCAACGACGGCCTGTGGTGCGCCTTCAACAACTACCACATGGGCATCACCGCCGAGAATGTTTCCGAACGCTACAGCATTACCCGCGAAATGCAGGACGAACTTGCCAGCCAGTCGCAGGATAAAGCCGTCAAAGCCATCCAGAGCGGCGCCTTCAAAAAAGAAATCGTTCCCGTCACCATCAAAACCAAAAAAGGCGACGTCGTCTTCGACACCGACGAATACCCCAAAGCCGGCACCACCATCCAGACGCTCGCCAACCTCAAGCCGGCCTTCAAGAAAGACGGCACCATCACCGCCGGCAACGCCTCGGGTATCAACGACGGCGCCGCCGCCCTCGTCGTCATGAGCGCCGACAAAGCAAAAGCCCTCGGCCTCAAGCCCCTCGCCAGAATCGTCGGCTACGGCTCCGGCGGCGTGGACCCCGCCATCATGGGCATGGGCCCCGTCTCCGCCACCCGCAAGGCACTGGCCAAAGCCGGTCTCACCATCGGCGACATCGACCTCATCGAAGCCAACGAAGCCTTTGCCGCCCAATTCCTGGCCGTCGGCAACGAACTCGGCTTCGTCAAGGAAAAAGTCAACGTCCACGGCGGCGCCATCGCTCTCGGTCACCCCATCGGCGCCAGCGGCGCCCGCATCCTCGTCACCCTGCTGCACGCCATGGAACTCCACGGCGCCAAGCGCGGCCTCGCCACCCTCTGCATCGGCGGCGGCCAGGGCGTAGCCACCATCGTAGAAAAACTGTAGGTTCCCTGAAGGCAATCGGTGTAATCTTTTAGTGCCAATGGGATATCCTATTGGCACTAAAATAAAAAACTCATGTGATTTTTTTCACATTTTTATAATATCGTATTAAAAACAAATTAAGATAGGAGAGATAACAAATGCAATTCCAATTGACCGACGAGCAAAAAATGATGCAGAAAATGGTGCGCGAATTCGCCGAAAAGGAGGTCGCCCCCGGCACGGAAGAACGCGACGAACATGAAAAATTCGAACGGGCCCTGTTCGACTCCCTCGGCGACCTAGGCGTCACCGGCATCTGCTTCCCCGAACAATACGGCGGCGCCGGCGGCGACGTCCTCAGCTACATCCTCTCCATCGAAGAACTCAGCCGCATCGACGACGGCCTCGGCATCGCCCTGTCCGCGTCCGTATCCCTGTGCGGCTGGCCCATCTACGCCTACGGTACCGAAGAGCAGAAAAAGAAATACCTGACCCCTATCGCTGAAGGAACCAAACTCGGCGCCTTCGGCCTCACCGAGCCCAACGCCGGCACCGACGCCGCCTCCCAGCAGACCGTCGCCGTCCGCGAGGGCGACAACTACATCATCAACGGCAGCAAAATCTTCATCACCAACGCCGGTGAAGCGGAGATCTACATCGTATTCGCCATGACCGACAAAAGCAAAGGCGTAAAAGGAATTTCCGCCTTCATTCTCGAAAAGGATATGCCTGGGTTTACTTTTGGCAAAAAAGAACATAAAATGGGCATCCGTTCCTCCCAGACCATGGAGCTCATCTTCCAGGACGTCAAAGTTCCGGTGGCCAACCTCCTCGGCAAAGAAGGCGACGGCTTCAAAATCGCCATGAGCACCCTGGACGGCGGCCGCATCGGTGTCGCCGCGCAGGCCCTCGGCATCGCCCAGGCCGCCCTCGACCACGCCGTCAAATACTCCAAGGAAAGGGTTCAGTTCGGCAAGCCCATCGCCGCCAACCAGGCCATCGCCTTCATGCTCGCCGACATGGCCACGAAAGTCGACGCCGCCAGGCTGCTCACCTATCGCGCCGCCTACCTCAAAGACAGCGGCCAGCCCTACTCCAAAGAGGCCGCCATGGCCAAAATGTACGCCTCGGACGCCGCCATGGCCGTCACCACCGACGCCGTCCAGATCTTCGGCGGCTACGGCTACAGCCGGGAGTACCCGGTCGAGCGCCTGATGCGCAACGCCAAAATCACCCAGATCTACGAAGGAACTAACCAGGTCCAGCGCATGGTCGTCTCGGGGGCCATCCTCCGCTAGCCGGCGCTTCATCTCACCAGAAACAGGAGGCTGAAGAATGGAAATCGTCGTCTGTGTCAAGCAAGTACCTGACACCACCGAAGTCAAAATCGATCCCGTCACCAACACGCTCATCCGCCAGGGAGTCCCGAGCATCGTCAACCCGTTCGACAAGAACGCCGTCGAAGCGGCGCTCGTCCTCAAAGAAAAGCATGGCGGCAAGGTGACGGTCATCAGCATGGGCCCGCCCCAGGCCAAGGACGCCCTAAAAGAGTGCCTCGCCATGGGGGCCGACGCGGCCATCCTCGTCAGCGACCGCGCCTTCGGCGGCGCCGACACCCTCGCCACCAGCTACACTCTCGCGGCGGCCATCAAAAAGCTTGGCACAGTCGACGTTATCCTCTGCGGCAAGCAAGCCATCGACGGCGATACCGCCCAGGTCGGCCCCGAAATCGCCGAACACCTCGGCATACCCCAGGTCACCTACGCCGCCAAAGTCGAAGTCGACGGCTCCGTCGCCCGCGTCGAGCGCGAGCACGAAGAAGGCTACGAAGTCATCGAAGTGGGGCTGCCTGTCATGCTCACCGTCGTCAAATCCGCCAACGAGCCGCGCTACCCCACCGTCAAGGGCACCATGCGTGCCAACCGCGCCGAGATTCCCGTCTGGACGCTCGCCGACCTTGAAGTCGACGAAACCAAGCTCGGCCTCAAAGGCTCGCCCACCCAGGTCCGGAAAATATTCACCCCCAAACAGCGCACCCAGGGGGTTCTCATCCAGAAGGACACCGCCCGGGAAGCGGTCGCCGAACTGATCGCCAAACTTTCAGAAGCGAAGATCGTCTAGGGGGTAGCGAAACAATGGCCATCAAAGTAATCAAAGAACAGTGCATCGGCTGCAGCGCCTGCGTCAGCGCCTGTCCCTTCGGCGCCATCGAAATGCAGGACGACGCCAAAGCCTTCGTCACCGAAGCCTGCACCGCCTGCGGCGCCTGCATCGACACCTGCCCGGTCAAAACCATCATCAGGGAACAGGAAGAAAAACAGGTCGCCATCGACAAGAATGCCTACAAAGATGTCTGGGTATACATCGAACTGACTGAAGGCAAACCCCGCAACGTCGGCCTCGAACTCCTCGGCGAAGGCCGCAAGCTCGCCGACGCCATGAACCAGAAACTGGCCGCCGTCATCCTCGGCGACGGCGTCGAGCCGATCGCCAAGGAAGCCTTCGCCGCCGGCGCCGACAAAGTCTACCTCGTCGAAGGCCCCGAATACGCCCACTACAGCACCGACGCCTACACCATCGCCCTCGTCGACCTCATCGGCGCCTACAAGCCCTCCGTCATCCTTCTCGGCGCCACCAACGACGGCCGCGACCTCGGGCCGCGCATCGCCTGCCGCGTCGGCACCGGCCTCACCGCCGACTGCACCGGCCTCGGCATCGACGAAGCCACCGGCCTCGTCGCCTGGACCCGTCCGGCCTTCGGCGGCAACATCATGGCCACCATCCTCTGCCCTGACCACCGGCCCCAGATGGGTACAGTCAGGCCGAAAGTATTCAAAAAACCCGAGCCCGACTACGCCAAGAGCGGCGAAATAATCCGCGTCGCCAGCAAAGTCAAGCCCGGCGACATCCGCACCAAACTTGTCGAAGTCATCAAGGTCTGCACCGCCTCCTGCAACCTCGAAGAAGCCGAAATCATCGTCTCCGGCGGCCGCGGCCTCTGCAAACCCGAAAACTTCACCCTCATCGAAGACCTGGCCAACGTCCTCGGCGGCGCCGTCGGCGCCTCCCGCGCGGCCGTCGACGCCGGCTGGAAACCGGCCCTCCACCAAGTCGGCCAGACCGGCAAAACCGTAGGGCCGAAAATCTACTTCGCGTGCGGCATCTCCGGCGCTATCCAGCACCTTGCCGGCATGTCCTCGTCCGACATCGTCATCGCCATCAACAAAGACCCCGACGCGCCCATCTTCAAAATGGCCGACTACGGCATCGTCGGTGACGTCATGGAAGTATTGCCGATCCTCACCGAAGAATTCAAGAAAATCAGGCAAGCATAGCAACGCGGCAGTCTAGAAGGTCCATCTGCGGCGCTCCGTCCGGCGGTCTTGAGCCATCCATGGCGTGCCCGGCGCGCGGCCCATTCCGGGCCGTCGTCGCGGGGCCGCCTCCGGTGCTTGCATCTGGAGCCTCCTAGAGCAGCCTTAAGCAGGGAGGAAATCCTATGGTCCGCGACATCCCCTTCGCCGAGATCAACATCGGCGACAAAGCCAGCATGACCAAAACGGTCAGCGAACACGACGTCTACACCTTCGCCGGCGTAAGCGGCGACTTCAACCCCGTCCACATCGACGCCGAATTCGCCAAAACCACCATGTTCAAAGAACGCATCGCCCACGGCATGCTCTCGGCCGGCTTCATCTCCGCCGTCCTCGGCACCTCGCTGCCCGGCCGCAACACCATCTACCTTGGGCAGGAACTGGCCTTCAAAGCCCCGGTGAAAATCGGCGACACCGTCACCGCCACCGTTGAGGCGATTGAAAAAATCCCCGAAAAAAGCCGCATCATCTTCCGCACCACCGTAACCAACCAGGACGGCACCATCGTCATAGACGGCAAGGCCACAGTCCTCAAAAAGTAGACCGGACCCCCCGTGCCGAACAGGGCAACTGTGCGGTGGCGGGGGTTCGTCACGTTCCCCCGAATGTGAAAAAAATAATTAACTGGGAGGATAAAAAATGGAGATCAAAAAAGTGCTCGTAATCGGCGCCGGCCAGATGGGCAGCGGCATCGCCCAGGTAATGGCCCAGGGCGGCCTCACAGTCGTCCTCCGCGACATCAAAGACGAATTCGTCAAAAAAGGCATCGCCGGCATCGATAAAAACCTTGCCAAAGCCGTCGAAAAAGGCAAAATGGCCGCCGACGAAAAAGCCGCCGTCATGGCCCGCATCTCCGGCGTCGTCGACCTTGACGCCGCCGCCTGCGACGTCGACCTCGCCATCGAAGCCGCCGTCGAAAACATGGACATCAAGCGCGACATCTTCCAGGCCCTCGACAAACTTTGCCCCGAACACACCATCCTCGCCTCCAACACCTCCTCGCTGCCCATCACCGCCCTCGGCGCCATCACCAAACGCCCGCAGAAATTCATCGGCATGCACTTCTTCAACCCGGCCCCGGTCATGAAACTCGTCGAAATCATCACCGGCCTCGCCACCAGCGAAGAAACCTACGCCGCCGTCAAAGCCCTCGCCGAAGCTCTGGGCAAATCGCCGGTCAAGGTGTCCGACTTCCCCGGCTTCGCCGGCAACCGCATCATGATGCCCATGATCAACGAAGCCGTCTACGCCCTCATGGAAGGCGTCGCCAGCGTCGAAGACATCGACAACGTCGCCAAACTCGGCTTCAACCATCCCATGGGCCCGCTCGCCCTCTCCGACCTCATCGGCAACGACACCGTCCTCTACATAATGGAAGTCCTCTACCAAGGCTTCGGCGACAGCAAATACCGCCCCTGCCCGCTGCTCAGGAAATACGTCGCCGCCGGCTGGCTGGGCCGCAAAACCGGCCGCGGCTTCTACGACTACAGCCAGAAATAAATAAATAGGGAGGTAGACAAAAATGAGCGACTACCAGAACCTTATCTTCGAAAACCAGGACGGCATCAGCGTCATCACCATCAACCGCCCCAAAGCCTTAAACGCCCTCAACGCCGACACCATGGGCGAACTCGACCGGCTTGCCGACACCCTTGCCAAAGACCCCGCCGTCAAAGTCGTCATCATCACCGGCGCGGGCGACAAAGCCTTCGTCGCCGGCGCCGACATCTCCTACATGCAGCCCCTCGGCGCCGTCGAAGGCCGCGAATGGGCCAAATTCGGCCAGGCCGTCTTCAACAAAATCGAAAATCTGCCCCAACCCGTCATCGCCGCCGTCAACGGCTTCGCCCTCGGCGGCGGCTGCGAACTCGCCATGGCCTGCGACATCCGCATCGCCTCCGAAAAGGCCAAATTCGGCCAGCCCGAATCCACCCTCGGCATCCCGCCGGGATTCGGCGGCACCCAGCGCCTTGCCCGTCTCGTCGGTAAAGGCCGCGCCAAAGAACTCCTCTTCACCGCCGACATGATCGACGCCGCTGAGGCCTACCGCATCGGCCTCGCCAACAAAGTCGTCGCCCCCGAGGAACTCATGGACGCCGCCAAAGCCATGGCCCAGAAGATCATGAGCCGGTCGCCCATCGGCGTCCGGATGTGCAAAGTCGCCATCAACGAAGGCCTCGACACCGACCTTGAAACCGGCGTCGCCTACGAAGCCGAAGTCTTCGGCCTCTGCTTCGCCACCGCCGACCAGAAGGAAGGCATGGCCGCCTTCCTCGAAAAACGCAAACCCAACTTCACCGGCAAATAACGGGGGCCCAACAAAAAAAATCCCCGCGCAACTTGCGTTGCGCGGGGATTTTTTGTGGCCGATCAGCCGGTGAACCCGGTTACGGTATAGATAAGGATTACCGTGATACCGACCAGGAACGGGATGACGAGCGAGGTCATGCCGATATCCTTGTAGGATTGGACATGCGTCATGCCGCAGACAGCCAGCAGCGTGATGACCGCGCCGTTATGCGGCATCGTGTCGAAACCGCCGGAAGCCATCGAAGCGACACGGTGCAGCAGTTCGGGATTCAGGCCCACCTGGTTGGCCCAGGCCAGCCATTCCTTAGCCATGATGCTGAGGGCTATCGACATGCCGCCCGAGGCCGAACCCGTGATGCCGGCCAGGATGTTGACCGTGAAGAACTCCGACACCAGCGGCGTGCCGCCGAGCTTGATGTTCAGCAGGAAAGTCGCGATCGACTTGAAGCCGGGCAGCGAGGAGATAACGTTGCCGTAGCCGACCTCCGAAGCGGTGTTCATGATCGCCAGCAGCGAACCGATGGCGCCGGTGTTGAGAGCGCGTTGCAGGGAACCGGGCTGTTTCGGGAGGTAGCGGTAGCCGATGCCTACGGCCAGGATGACACCGACCACCAGGCCGATGATCAGCGCCCAAATGCCGGCGACATTCTTGACCGCCGGAACCATAAGCGGCAGCTTCATAGGCTTGAAGGGTTCCAGAATATTGGGATCCCAGGCGAACTTGGTCATCGCGAAGTTGACGACGACAACCGCGAGCAGCGGGAGCAGCGACAGAACCCAATTGGGGGTCTCGAGATCAGAGCTCTTGATTTCCGGCTCGTTCAGCGTATGGTCGCCGTAGCCTTCGCCGGCGGCCTGGGCGGTTTTCCTGCGCCATTCCAGCCAGGCTACGCCGCATCCGAAGGTCAGGATGGCGGCCAACAGGCCGAGCCACTTGGCGGCAAACGCGTCGGTGCCGTAAAAGGTCATCGGGATGGCGTTCTGGATCTGAGGCGTGCCAGGCACCATCGTCATCGTGAACGTGAAGGCGCCCAGGGCGATCGCCCCGGGGATGAGGCGTTTGGGAATGTTGGCTTCCCTAAATATGGCGGCGCCGAAGGGATAAACCGCGAACACGACCACGAACAGGCTGACGCCGCCGTAGGTCAGGATGGCGCAGGCCAGCACGACGGCGATAATGCCGCGCTCCTTGCCCAGAGCCTGAATGATTTCGTGCGCGATCGATTTGGCCATCCCGGTGTCTTCCATAACCTTGCCGAGCACCGCGCCGAGCAGGAAGACGGGGAAGAACAGCTTGACATACCCGACCGCCTTGGTCATAAACAGCTCGGTATAAGTCGGCATGACGTGCAGTCCCTGCATGGAGGCGGCCAGCAGCGCCAGGATGGGGGCGAAGAGAATTACCGAGAAGCCGCGATAAGCCACGTACATTAGTAGGAAAAGACTTAAAACAATGCCCAGTATTTCCATTACTTTTCCTCCCTTGGTCGTCAGAATTGGGTGCCATAGAGCAAACACAACATATAAATACCCAGCAAGACAGAGTGCGCAAAACCCTCTTTTCCCATCACCTCCTTATACAACTTTAAATATCATGATGCAAAATCCGTGCCAATATTCCGAATATATGAAATCAGGCTGCGTACTGCCGCTAAGTCGCCGTTCGGGTACCCAGCCAGGACAAAAAATGTCACACAATATGTACAGAATACTATACACCGTGTCTAACATTGTGCACGGATAACGGCGGCCGGTTCATCCGCGATCGTGGATATCGCCGGCAAAAAGGGGACACCCGCACCTCCATGCCCTTTGGCACAATAATTGCATTTAATATTCACTGCAAGACAAGGCGCAAAGCTAGAAATTAAATCGGAGGGATACTCTATGCGTGAAGTAGTGATCGTCGGGGCTAAGCGTACCCCCATCGGCGACTTCCTCGGAGCGCTCAAAGACGTAAGCGCCGTAGACCTTGGCGTGGCAGCCGTCAACGCCGCTCTGGGCCAGGCTGGCGTCAAACCGGAGCAGATCAACGAACTGGCCTGCGGCATGATCTACAAAGCCGGCGCCAAAGGCAACCCCGGACGCCAGATCCAGCTCAAATGCGGCATGCCTGTGGACGGCTACGCCTATACCGTCGACCAGCAGTGCGGTTCCGGCATGAAAGCCTTCGAACTCGCCAGCCAGTCCATCCTGCTCGGCAAGACGGACATAGCGGTGGCTGTCGGCGTCGAAAGCATGTCCCAGGCTCCCTACCTTTTAAAAGGCGCCCGCACCGGCTATAGGATGGGTCAGGCCGACATCTACGACTCCATGCTCTACGACGGCCTCATCTGCGCCATCATGGGCTACCACATGGGCAACACCGCCGAAAACCTCGCCGAACGCTACGCCGTTACCCGCCAGGAGCAGGACGAACTGGCCGTGATGAGTCACCAGCGGGCCACTAAGGCGATTGCCGCCGGAGTCTTCAAAGACGAAATAGTGCCCGTCACCATAGAGACCCGTAAAGGCCCCGTCACCGTCGACAAGGACGAGCACCCACGGGCCGACGTCTCCCTCGAAAAACTCGCCGCCATGAAGCCCGCCTTCAAAAAAGACGGCACAGTAACCGCCGGCAACGCCTCCGGGGTAAACGACGGCGCGGCCGCCCTCGTCCTCATGACCGCCGAAAAAGCCAAAGAGCTTGGCATCAAGCCGCTCGCCAAACTGCTCGCCACCGCCAACGCCGGCGTAGCCCCCGAAATCATGGGCATCGGCCCGGTATACGCGGTCCCCAAGGCGATCAAATACGCCGGCCTCAAACCCGAAGACATCGGCTACTACGAAATAAACGAAGCCTTCGCCGCCCAATTCCTCGCCGTCAACCGCGAGCTCAAAATACCCTACGACAAAATCAACGCCAACGGCTCCGGAATCGGCCTCGGCCATCCCGTAGGCTGCACCGCGGCGCGAATACTCGTCTCCCTCATCTACGAAATGGGCCGCCGCGGCGACAAGTATGGCGTGGCCTCCCTCTGCGTGGGCGGCGGTCCCGCCATCGCAAGCGTCATCGAAAAACTCTGATCCCGGTAAACGCCGGCCAGGAACATCAAAACTGGGAGGTATCGTCAATGAGAGGTCTCAAAGACAAAGTAGTCCTAATCACCGGCGCCGCGGGCGGCATCGGTAAAGCCACCGCCATTCGCTTCGCCGAAGAAGGCGCAAAAATCGTCGTCGCCGACTTTGCCGACGGGGCCCAAACCGTCGAAGCCGTAAAAGCCCTCGGCAGTCAGGCCGTCTATGTCAAAGTCGACGTCACCAGCACCGAAAGCTGCCAGAACATGGTCGACGCCGCCAAGCAGGCCTTCGGCCGCGTAGACGTGCTCATCAACAACGCCGGCATCACCAAAGACGCCATGATGAAAAAAATGGCCAAAGAAGCCTGGGACGCCGTCATCGGCGTAAACCTCACTGGCGTATTCAACTGCACCTCCGCCGTTCTGCCCACCCTTCTCGAGCAGCAATCCGGCGTCGTCCTCACCACCTCTTCGATCGTCGGTCTCTACGGCAACATGGGGCAGACCAACTACGCCGCCACCAAATGGGGCGTAATCGGCATGACCAAATCCTGGGCCAAGGAAATGGCCAAGAACGGCCTGCGCTTCAACTGCGTCGCCCCGGGCTTCACCGGCACCGAAATGGTCCGCAAAATCCCCGAGCAGGTGCTCCAGGAAAAAATCATCATCAAAATCCCCGCCGGACGTCTGGCCGAACCGGAGGAAATCGCCGCCGCCTTCGCCTTCCTCGCCTCCGATGACGCCAAATACATCAACGGCGCAGTACTCAGCGTTGATGGGGCATGCACCATCTAGCCACCTCGGGCGTGCACCCATTATATAAGTCCCGCGCGTACCTCTCTACGCGCGGGGCTTTTTTATTCCCGGCCGCCCAGCAGCGCCCATCTGCGGCGTTGCTCCTCGCCGGCTTGCTAGCTTACGTTCCGAGTACGCGCGATACTGTTAAACGATCCTGTGCAAACCACATATATAAACATTGTCGCGGAGGAAACGGTGGCGCCAGCCTCCGGTGCGCCTTGCATCTGGGCACTTCTGAACAGCCTCTTCCTATGATACAATATTATCACCAAAACATAGCGGGAGGGAATACCGATGCCTCATCCCCACAAGCTCGACAAAGCCGGCAGCGTCCTCGTCGTCGTCGATGTCCAGGACAAACTGCTCCACGCCATCCACGACTGGCCGTCCGTCCTCGACAACACCGTCAAAATGGTCAAAATCGCCCAAACCCTCGGCGTGCCCGTAATCGTCACCGAGCAATACCCCAAAGGGCTTGGCGCCACCAATGCCGCCCTCGCCGGGCTCTTTCCGGCCTTCGCCCCCCTTGAGAAAACCGTCTTCAGCTGCTTCGGGGCCGCAGGCTTCGCCGCCGCCCTCCAGGACCACGGCGCCAAAACCATCGTTCTCACCGGCATCGAAGCCCATATCTGTGTCCAGCAGACCGCTCTCGAAGCCCTCCACCGCGGTTTCGGCGTCCATGTCGTCGCCGACGCCGTCGGCTCCAGGGCGCCGGCCAACAAAGAGATCGGTCTCGCCAAAATCCGTCAGGCCGGCGGCGTCGTTTCGGCTGTCGAAATTGCCCTGTACGAGTGGTTGGAGAGATCCGACGGAGCGGAGTTCAAAGCAATCCTCCCTCTCATAAAATAAACGGCCGTCGATAAGCGACGACTGCGGGGTTGGTGTGAAGATTTTTTCACCGCCCGTGCAAAAAAATGCCCATCGGGATATACACCCGGTGGCTTTTTTTATTGTCTAAAAAAATGTACAGTGGTTTGCAGGGTTTTCGGAATCCGTGTATAAACAATGCTATAAAGAGAGGTGGTTTCAACATGCGCGTCTCCGACATAATGAACACCAGGGTGTTCACGATCCCCCCCACTACCATTCTTCAGGAAGCGGCGGCGATCTTCGACCGCAATCGCATCGACGGTGCGCTCGTCGTCGACGGCAGCGGCCACCTGATCGGCCTGATAACCAAATCTCACCTCATCAAAGCCCAGGCCAAAAACCAGATGGATCAGCAGGTCGACGCGGTCATGACTACCAGCGTTTTCACCCTGCGCGACACCGTATCCCTAAGCGAGCTCCAGCGGCCCAACCGTGTCTTCAGCTACAGCGTCTTCCCGGTTGTCGACTCGGAAAACCGTCCCATCGGCATCATCAGCCGCACCGACCTCGTCAAATACCTGTCCGAGAAATCCCTCCGCCTCGCCGAAGAAATGCAGGCAGTCCTCAACGCCATCTACAACGGCGTCATCGTCACCGACGCCGAAGGCATCGTCACCATGTTCAACCGCGCCGCCGAAAACCTCACCGGGCAGAACGCCGTCAACGTCATCGGCCGCCTGGTGGACGACGTCATGCCCAACACCGGCCTCCGCCGCGTCCTGGAGCTGGGCGCTCCTGAACTCAACCAGAAACAGAACCTCGGCAACTGCCAAATCCTCACCAACCGTTCCCCCATCCTCAAAAACAACAAAATCGCCGGCGCGGTCGCCATCTTCCAGGACATTACCCAACTATCCGCCGTCGCCGCCGAACTCGAAGAAGTCAAAAGCCTAAAAAGCACCCTCGAATCGGCCCTGGAAAGCTTTTTCGAAAACATCGTCATCGTCGATAAAAAAGGGTACATCAAAATGATGAACTCCTCCTACGGCGACTACCTCGGACTCGACCAGCACGACGTCGTCGGCAAGCATGTCACCGAAGTCATCGACAACACCCGCATGCACATCGTCGCCGCCACCGGCAAGGCCGAAGTCGCCGAAGTCCAGCGCATCAGGGACAAAGACTGCGTCGTCACCCGCATCCCCATCATCAAGGACGGCGAAGTCATCGGCGCCGTCGGCAAAAGCCTCTTCAAAGACCTCAAAGACCTAAAAGCCATGGCCCGCCAAATGAATACCCTCCAGCACCAGCTCGAATACTACAAAGAAGAACTGCGCAAAGTCCAGGGCGGCAAATTCACCTTCGACAGCATCGTCGGCAAGAGCGAAAAGATGGAATGGCTCAAAACCGTCGCCGTCAAGGCGGCCAAAGGCAACTCCACCGTCCTCGTCCTCGGCGAAAGCGGCACCGGCAAAGAACTCTTCGCCCACGCCATCCACAACGCCTCCGGACGCCTGCACGGCCCGCTCATCAAAGTCAACTGCGCCGCCGTCCCCGAAAACCTCCTCGAATCCGAACTCTTCGGCTACGACGAAGGCGCTTTCACCGGCGCCCGCCGCGGCGGCAAACCCGGCAAATTTGAACTTGCCAACGGCGGCTCCATATTCCTCGACGAAATCGGCGACATGACCCTCGCCATGCAGGCCAAACTTCTCAGAGTCCTGCAGGAAAAAGAAATCGAGCGGGTTGGTGGAACCAAGCCCGTCAAAGTCGACGTCAGGGTAATCGCCGCCACCAACCGCGACCTCGAAGGCATGATCGAGCGCGGCGACTTCCGCCAGGACCTCTACTACCGGCTCAACATCATCTCCCTGCAGATTCCGCCCCTTAGGGAGCGCAAAGAAGACATCCCGCTCCTCTCAAGCACCCTCCTCAAGAAAATCAACAACCAAACCCCCCATTGGGTTGAAGGGGTTTCTCCCGAAGCCATGGAAATACTTATGGAATATTCGTGGCCGGGCAACGTGCGGGAGTTGGAAAACATCCTCGAACGCGCCGTCAACCTCATGGACGAAGAAGCCCTCATCACCCCCGACAACCTGCCGCCCGTCCTCAAAAAACAACACAAAAACAAAGACGTCGACGAAGGCGGGAAACATTTAGCAGGAATAATGGGGGATACGGAGAAACAAGCGATATATAGGGCGCTGGAAGCCGCCGGCGGCAACAAGAGCAAAGCCGCGCAGATCCTCGGCATTCACCGGTCGGGATTTTACCAAAAACTCAAAAAGTACGGCCTGAGCGTATAATCTTATTATCCTGGAGGGCGGCATCATGTGGACAGTGGTGTATATCGCAGCCAACCGTGCGCAAGCGGAAGAGATCAGGGGACTGCTCTCGGCCGAAGGCGTGCTCGCCAACATCCGGCCGGCGGGGATCGCCATGCTTGGCGACGGACTCTACGAAGTCATGGTTCTCGAATCCGAAGCCGACGAAGCTCAGGCTGTGTTATGCCAGTTCGCCGCCAGATAGGCAAGGGAGAAAAACCGCAATGCTGAAAAAGACCAAGATCGTCTGCACGGTCGGGCCCAGCACCGACAAGCCCGGGGTATTGCAAGCACTCATAAAGGGCGGCATGGACGTCGCCCGCTTCAATTTCTCCCACGGCAGCCACGACGACCACGCCCGGCGCATCGCCATGGTCCGCGCAGCCGCCGAGGAGTGCCGCGTCCCGGTCGCCCTCATGCTCGACACCAAAGGGCCGGAAATGCGCATCGGCAAAATAGCCGCCGGCAAAGTCACCCTCGAAGCCGGCAGCCAATTCGTCATCACCGCCCGTGAAGTCGCCGGCGACAGCCGGAGCGTATCCGTCAACCACAAAGGGCTGCCTGGGGAAGTCGCCCCCGGCAGCACCATCCTCCTCGCCGACGGTCTCATCAGCCTCCGGGTCGAAAAAATCGACGGCGAAGACATCATCACCACCGTCGAAAACGGCGGGGAAATCAGCAGCAACAAGCGCGTCGCCGCCCCCGGCGCCGCCGTCAACCTGCCGCCCCTGTCCGAACAGGACGTCGCCGACATCATCTTCGGCATTGAACAGGGCATGGACATCGTCGCCGCCTCCTTCGTCCAGCGGGCCGCCGACATCCTTGCCATCCGCAAAGTCATCGAAGAAGCCGGCGCCGCCATGGACATAATCGCCAAAATCGAAAACGCCGAAGGCGTCGACAACATCGATGAAATCCTCAAAGTCTCCGACGGCGTAATGGTCGCCCGCGGCGACCTCGGCGTCGAAATCCCCACCGAAGAAGTCCCCATCGTCCAGAAACTCCTCATCGAAAAATGCAACGTCGCCGGCAAACCGGTCATCACCGCCACCCAGATGCTTGAATCCATGCTCGCCAACCCCCGGCCCACCAGAGCCGAAGCCAGCGACATCGCCAACGCCATCTTCGACGGCAGCGACGCCATCATGCTCAGCGGCGAAACCGCCGCCGGCGCCCACCCCATAGAAGCCCTCCAGACCATGGCCCGCATCGCCGCGCGCACCGAAGCGGCCCTCGACTACAGCGACATCCTTCTTGCCAAGGGCCTCACCGTCCAGCGCACCACCACCGGCGCCATCAGCCACGCCACCGTCCAGGTAGCCCACGAACTCGGCGCCGGCGCCATCATCACCGTCTCCGAAACCGGCTTCACCCCCCGCATGATCGCCCGCTACCGCCCCCAAGCCACCATCGTCGCCGTAACCCCGCGGGCCAAAACCCTGCGGCGCTGTCAGCTCTACTGGGGCGTACACCCCGTCCTCGGCGTCGGCACCCAGAACACCGACGAAATGGTCGCCAACGCCATCGACCTCGCCCTGTCCGCCGGCATCGTCAAAGAAGGCGACCTCGTCGTCATCACCGCCGGCGTACCTGCCGGCACGCGGGGCACCACCAACATGATCCGGGTCGTCATCGTCGGCAACATCCTGCTCCGCGGCACCGGCATCGGTCATCGGGTCGTAACCGGCAAAATCTGCGTCGCCCGCACCCCCCGCGACATAAGCGAAAAATTCGCCCCCGGCGACATCCTCGTCATCAGCAGCGTCGACGAAGAAACCGCCCCCTACGCCGCCAAGGCCGCCGCCATCGTCACCGAAGAAGGCGGCCTCACATCCCACGCCGCCATCGTCGGCATCAGCTACGGCCTGCCAGTCGTCGTCGGCGTCGAAGGCGCCACCGAAAAGCTCGCCGACGGCATCACCGTCACGGTCGACTCGGCGCGGGGCGTCATATACAAAGGCCACATCAACGCCAAATAAAGGCTGCCTAAAAAGTCCATCTGCGGCGCACTCGCAAGGAGCAGGCCGCGACTCTAAGGCGCTGAAGCACCAAGACTCGCGCACTTGCTCCTCGGATGGCCCGCTTGACGTACGCAACCAAGTACGCCGGCGCGGGCCATCCTCCGGTGCGCCTTGCATCTGGAGCTTTTTAGACAGCCTTTGGAATCTAAGCATAAAAATGGGGGAGGGGAGAGGCATGGAAATACTCGCGGCCATCGAGCCTGTCTGGCTTTATGGCGCAGTCGCGGCCGCGGTCGCCCTGCTCCTGCTCGCCGCCTTCCTCTATAACCGTACCCGCGGCATCGCCGGGCGGCAGCGCCGCCTCGCAGACAGAGTAGCCCGCCTCAAACGTGGCCGCTCAAACCCCGAAACCCTCGACCTGCTGCGGCGGCTCTTCTCCCTCGCCCACGCCGCCGTAAGCGCCAAAAACGAACAAGGCGCCTACCAGGCCGTCGACCTCATCAAAACCGTTTACGGACACGGCATAACCCGGCCCGGCGAAGCCGTCCTGCTCGGCGCTTTAGCCGTACGGGCCGTCCGCGCCAGACAGCTCGACACCGCCGCCGCCGTCCTCGACGCCTTCCGGCTGCTCCTGAAACGCCTGCCAACCGAAGAAGTGCCGGACGCCGCCGGACAAATAACCACCATCGCCGCAGTCGCCCTGCGGGAAAAACACAACTTTTTGGCTGCGAAAGCAGCCGAAATTACTTTTTCCCTCCTCGAAAAAACCGGCTGGGAAGACGACCGGGCCGCCCTCCTTGCCGCTTTCAAAGTCTTGGAAACCATCGGCATCCTCGCCCTCCGCCGCCGCGACGGCGACCTCTTCCGCGAAATCGTCACCCGTTTGGACGCCGCCCTGCCCGCCAGCCTCGAAGGCGGACCGGCCGCCGCACTCGGCGCCCTCGTCTGCGCCTGGCTCCACCGCGCAGTCCAGAACAACGACAACGCCACCTTCGCCATCCTGGCCGACTTCACCGCCCGCCGGAGCGCAGGCGGCCTGTGGCCGTCCGCGGACCTTGCCGCCCTTGTCAAAGAATGGCACAAACTTGCCGGCACCGCCAGCCTTCGCCCCCGCAGCACCCTCGCGCCGGCCATCGCCGAAGCCGCCCTGCGCCTCGCCCTCGCCGGCGCCGACCTCAAGCGCTGGGAAGCGTCCGTCGCCGGCGCCGGCCAGACCGCCCGCATGGCCATCCAGCGCCACGGCATCGCCGAAGGCTTTGCCCTCGTCCTGCCCCTCTTCGAAATCGGCCGCGAACTGCTCGCCCTCGAACTCAAATTCGGCGCCCCCGAACACGCCGCCGACTTCCGTCCCCAGGCCCTCTACCTCATCGTGCGCGAAAGCCTAGCCGTCGCCGAATTCGCCGCCCGCCAGGACATGGTCACCACCGTCGGCGACATCCTCGCCGAATTCCTCCGCTGCTGGGCGGGGGCCGACCGGGCCAACCCCAAAGCCGCCAAACGCTTCTGTCAGCTCCTCGCCGCCCACTGGCTGCGGTCCAGGACCCGTCAGGCCAAGCGGTCCGCCATCAGCGACGAACTCGCCCTCCCCGTCCTCCTCACCGACACCGACAAACAAAGGCTGGGATTCCTGCTGTGAACGCCAACTACTTCCAAGAACTCGCCGCCAAATACGACGCCTGGTTCGCCACCCCCCACGGGCGCTACGTCCACCGCTTCGAGCGCGAAGCCGTCCTGGGCCTCGCCGCCCCCGCGCCCGGGATGAACGTAGCCGACATCGGCTGCGGCACCGGCATCTACACCGACGAACTCCTCCAGGCCGGCGCCAGCGTCACCGGCGTCGACATCTCCCCCGAAATGCTCGCCATCGCCGCCGCCCGCACCGCCCGCCACGGCGACGCCGTTTCCTTCCTTCAAGGCGACGCCGCGGCCCTGCCCTTCGCCGCCGTCAGCTTCGACCTGGTCACCAGCATCACCGCCATGGAATTCTTCGCCGACCCTCGCGCCTGCCTCCAGGACATGTACCGCATCGTCAGGCCCGGCGGCCGCCTCGTCGTCGCCACCCTCGGCAGCCAAAGCCCCTGGGCTTGGCAGCGCCGCCTCAAAACCTTCTTCAAAAAAACCGTCTTCCGCCACGCCACCTTCCATAGCATTCAGGACATGCGCGCCTTTTTCGCCCCCCACCCGATAACCGCCTGGCGCGGCACCATCTTCGTCCCCCCCTTCGCCCCCGCCGCCCTCATCCGCCACCCCGACCCCTTCGAACGCTGGTGCCAGCGAAACATACCCTCCTTCGGCGCCTTTTTGGTAGTGCGGGTCGATAAACCCGAATAATCAACCCGGAGCATTACAGCTCCGGGTTTGCCGTTTTTTTGTCCTCCCAGCAAAAACTACAAACAAAAACCCGGAACATCAAGTTCCGGGTCTTACTCTGTCTGACCTGGAGAGTGGGCGTCGTTGCTGGATTCTTCGCTCTGGTTCTCTCTCGTTTTCTCTGGTTCATTGTCACTAATAGGCACTTTGTTGGCACCCAGCCAGGCCCCCATGATGTCCGCAGCCTGCTTGTCGTGCTCTGGTAGCACATGCACGTATAAGTCCAGGGTGGTCTTGATGTTCGCATGGCCCAGGCGCTGCGACACGACCTTTACGTTCACCCCGGAGGCGATCAACTGGGTGGCGTGAGTATGGCGGAGATCGTGAAATCGGTATCCTTCGAGGCTGCATTGAGTCAGCAGGGCCGAAAAGAGCTTGCCTACCCGCGAAGGAGTAAATTCCTCGCCCTTCCCTCGGTGGAAGATCAGGTCGTAATTCGGATTTTTCAACTCGCTCAGGGTCTCTATAATGGACTTGTCCACCGCTATTGTGCGGCGCGAGTCGGCTGTCTTTGGGGAGTCGAGGTGGATACCGCCGGCTACCTCTATTAGGCTATCCTTGACCGTTATTGTGGCCGCCTCTTTGTTGATATGACCCCAGCGCAGCGCCACCAGCTCGCCGCGTCTCATTCCTGTGGCAAGAGCAAGCAGGACCAAGTAGTAAATGTATCGCTCCTGAGTCTTTCGGCCAATTAGGCCCCTTGCGGTCTCCAGCAGGAGCTGACACTCCTCTTTATTTAAGACTCCTATATTCGCCTTCTTGCGAACGACCGTGTGGCACATCTCCGACACATTGCGGCTAACAATGCCCTCGCGGAGTGCTAGGTCGAGGAGGTCGTGAAGGAGAACCCTGTGCTTTGAAACTGTGTTATTGGACAGGCCCTCTGCCAGCTTTCCGCTGAGGTAATCGTTAAGGCGCGCCGTGGTGAGCTTCTGGACCTTCAGTTTCCCCAGGGCGGGCGTCAGGTGCTGCTCGCAGATTCCCTTGTAGCTATCGTAGGAGGACCGCTTAGTTAGCTGCTTTTTGGCTTTTAGCCACCTCTCGATCAGGTCCGCAAGGGTTGTGCTAGAGGACCCCACAAGGGACCCCTTGATCTTATCCGCCTTGAACTCGTTAAGCCTGCGGATTGCCTCCGCCTTTGAGGATGAAGTGAATGTGACGCGCTTTCGGTTTCCACCCGTGTCCCAGCCTGCGTCTACCTGGACCTTAAACTTGCCGTTAGGTAGCTCCTGGAGGGACCCCTCGCCTTTGGGTCTCCGTTGGGTTGCCATAATATACCACCTCTCAGGTGCATCATAGCACATCGACCTTCGTTTCTCAAGAGGAATCTTGACGGTTGTGGCTCGAAGCCTCCCGGTGCTCATCCATTGAGGCGCGACCTTGAGGATTCCTCCTGGTGGAGAGGAGGTGTCCTATGTGGCGGGATGTCCTGCAAATCCTGGTGCTAATCCTGTGGGTGGCCTGGAGGATGTCCTGCCGGTCCCCGTAGGATTACCTGGCGTAGTCAAAAGGTCAAAGTAAAATTTGGCGAAAATTTCCGAGAGGGGACGTTCACGCTTCGCGTTCACTAGCGTTCCCCCGTGGCCCATCCCGAACGTCCGTTCCCTAAGTGATGGCGTCCCTCTGGGAAATACTTTTGTATACCACAAGCGAACCAAGGCCGCCAGGCCAGTGATGGCGCGGCCGCTAGGCTACATAATGACTATTATTGGACGTTGGGAGGGCGGCGGGGACGGCGCGGGGGATGACCTGGAGGGGACAGACGCCCGCTAATTAGTACCTAATATTGGGACCAGGTGCTAAGTTTGGGTTAACGTGCGTTAACTCATCTGTATTAGAGTGTAGAGTAAATTAGACACCTCCAGGACATCCTCTAGTCACCTACTGTCTAACCTTTTGCACACTCTTTCCGCGAGCCTGTGAGAGACCATGCCAGGCGGCAGTCCACAGGATACCCGCGAGGATATACTCCAGGAGCCTGGGGGACTTCCCGAAGGCCACGCAGGCAGCCACGGCCAGGCCAACGCCGAGGACGTACCGAAGAGGCCACGAGGTAATAAAACGGCCCACCGCGACAACCAGGAGTAAAACCAGAAGGCCGTCCGAGAGCATAACGCCAAGGGCACCCGCGAGACTTCCTAAAATGGTCATTACGATTCACCTCCATAATATGGCAATACTTCGACATGGATAGTAAAAGCCCTCCTAATGAGTCCGTAAGGGATTCGCTAGGAGGGCTTTTCGTGTTCTAGCTATTCGATTTCACGTAGTCCGCGAGTAGGCGTCTGATTATCTCAGATGCGTTCACGGCGTCCCGGTCACAGATCGCGGTGAAAGCATCTTTTTCCTCCTGCGGCAGGCGTATCTTGATTTCAGCGTCTTTCGCTGGCTTCTCCTTCGCCATAATGGCCTCCTTCCTGAATATTACTCTTTTAGGATTACTTTACCACATGTGGACACAGAGGGCAAGCCTGAAGATTTTATTTTTTTTTTGCGGGAAAGTGTTGACACAAAGGGGAACAAGTGGTAAAGTGTAATCAAACAGGGAACATGTTCCCACAAAAGGAGGCTAAACAATGACTCTGAAACAGCTTAAGGCGCTAAAAGCCGCCGCCGAAGAATTGCACCACGGTTCTATTGAGTATGCCAGGGCGATGTTCACCTACCATTCAGAGGCCGCAGAGTATTGGGAAGGGCGGTATGGGTCTGTTTATAACGATGACGAGAAGTGTACCGCCAATTGGAACAAACACAACAAGGCAGCCGGCAAGCTCATGGCCGAGATTAAGCGGAGGGAGGCGAAAACCCTGATACCGATTGGCATTGGTCATGTGGTCCGCGCGCTACAACTGGCAGCCTTCGGCCACGCGGAAATTATGGCGATGCGTGAGGCGATGATAACCGGCGACTTCAGTAAAATCGACTTCGGCGAAGATTGCTTCTATAAGAAGGAGGATGCGGCCAATGGCTAAGATGCGGGCAGCAGTAGACGACTATTCGGTGTGGGTCTACATTGACGAATACCGCTGGGTCTCCTTCGGTCGCCTAGGGAAAGCCGGTCTGTACTGTGGCTGTGTGCTGAGTGAAGCGTCCTGCGGAGTGTTCAAGGACGAGGCGCGACGGGTTGCGGAGCAAGCACTAGAGGGGAGGGAATAGCATGTCGAAACTTAGCGCCATCCGTAAGGGATTCCGCAGGGTCCGCCTGGTATACCGCAAGTCCGGGCAAATCATCTATCAATGGTAGGAGGGAAGGAAGATGGCAAACCTTGGGTCTTTAATTACGAAGTCGTGGGCACCAAGTACGAGAACGGCACGGTTGAAGCTGCAACGGGCAAAGAGGCGGCGGCTCAGGTCCTGAAGGAGGAGGTTGTTTACGCGGGCGGCGGCTGGGAAAGTCGAGTTCTGTTCGAGGGCGTAGGGAGCAAACGACGGGTAGTCTTACGGGAAAGGCGCGCAGCAGATTAGTCGAAACCTAGCGGGGTCCTATAGACTCCGCGAAGGTCCGCCAAGGGTTGACCGCCTGGCGCTGAGGAGACAGGTCGAGCGAAAGGATGGGGAGGCATGTATAGAGGCAAGAAAGTACCCGGCCGAAAGGAGTACGTGTATGCCGAGGGGCGACTAACCAAGATCGGAGACCAAACGCCGTACTTCTCGATAACTGGCGAGGTTTACCCGACCAAGGCAGACGGAACACGGGACAGAAGGCGCAGTATGATTGCCTGCGGTTGCATCCATGAGACCATCCTGAAAGCGTGGCCGGACCTGGCGGACCTCGTAGCCCTCCACCTTTCGGACATTGATGGGCAGCCGATGCACGCCATAGAAAACGGATGGTACTGGAACGGCGGGACGAAATGGCAAGCGTACAAGCGGGAGACCTTAGCGGCACACCTCCGGGTGAGCGAAGAGGAGGCCGACCGGGTACACGAGACCTGTACCACTAAGGAGCAATTTGCGGCCTATGTGGAAGCCCAGCGGCCCAGATGGAAGGCCGAGGCTGAGGCGGCAATCGCCAAGTATGACCTAAAGATCAAAGTGAGTAGATAGGGAGGAGCGGTAAAATGAAAATTCGCCAAGTAGGAGCCAACATGACCGAGGTACACATACCCGGAGCCACCATCCTCTTCAGCTATGAAACGCCAGTAGCCGCGCAGGTGTTTGAGAAAACAGGCGTTAGATACTACAGGACCGAAAAGCGTGGGTCTACCACAACCTCCAAGCATATCGGGAAATGGCTGGATGGTTGTAAGTTCACCGAGAAGCCGCAAGAGTTCTTTGAGCACCTAGTACAGGTAAAGCCGATGGATGGCCTGATTCCGGCTTACGTGTAGCGCGTCGAAACCTCCTAGACTCTTTCCGTGGGTCTGGAGGTCTACCGAGGGATGGCCTCCCGGTACTGAGGAGACAGGCCGAACGACGAAAAGGAGGATAACATGGAAAACCTCGAAAACACCGCCACCGAAACCCCTTGCCATTTCTACGCAGCCACCTGTATGAACTGGGCAACGGCCCCGACTCGGCAGGAAGCCATTGCCAAGGTAGCCAAGGTCGCCGGCCCTGCTTTTATCCGGGAGCAAGTCAAGCATTGTGGCGGCCTGTATGTGGGTACGGTGAAAGTCCTATTGTCTGAAGATGCTGACTATGAAATCCGCCTTTTCCAGCCGGTCGGCGTCCCGATGGAGGACGCGAAGGAATACCGGATAGTGGACGCCAGGGGCTATGTAGTCCCTCTAGACTAGTAACCAAAAGGAGGAGGACGAGATTATGGCCGTACACAGTTCCTTTCACTGGCGGAGGCAGGAGGACGCTCCCTCTCTTACCGTCAGCTTAAACCGGGACAGCGCCGGCAGGGACTATTATTCTGTGACGGTTGAAAATTACACAGAAGACGGCGCAGACAGCGCAACCTTTTACTTGCGGCCGGAGCAATACGAGGCGTTCCGGGATAACGTCCACGCCGTAGAGATCGAAGACCACCGGAACGAGCGTTAGGTCCAGCTAGGGACCGTTAGGGACTCCTTAGCGGTCCTCATGGTAGACCTAAATAAGCCCGTGTATATTCGAGAGGAGGCAAAGCATCGTGAACGTGATCGAGACCTATAAGAACGACAGGTATTGTCTGAAGGTCATCCAAGACGAAACCCCGGCGAACCCGCGCGAAGACTTCGACAACCTTGGGACGATGATCGGATTCTCGCGGGACTACGTGATGGGAGACAAGCACAATTACTACAGCTATCGCCATTTCCTGGAGTGCATGGCAGCCGAGTATGGCTTCAAGGGCTGGGCAGAGAACGCGAGCGACAGAACCCTGGCCAGCTTTCTTGAGCGGCACCTTATTATTCTACCCTATTACCTCTACGCGCGAGATGGCCTTGCAATTGCTAACGGCTGGGACTATGACCGGGACGGCTTTCTGCGTGCTGACGGCTTCCTGTACGTGTCCAAGCAGGCCGTCCGGGAAGAGTGGAAAGTCAAGCGGATAAGCCCCGCCCTTCGAGCGCAAGTCCTGCGCGTCCTAAAGGTCGAATTTGAGACCTACGAGCAGTACCGCCAGGGCGAGGTCTACGGCTTCATCCTCCACGAGCTAAAGGCGCGGGACTGCCTAGCGTGTGGCGGGGAAGCAGGCTGTGAGGTCTGCCCGGAGGTCGAAGACGAGGAAATCGACTCCTGCTGGGGATTCTACGGGGACGACCCGAAGGTTAACGGTATGATGGACCACTTGCCGGAAGCCGCTCGCGGTCTACTGGGATAGAGAGGAGGGAAGGTCTATGTCCATTCACAAGGTCTATGCTACCATGACCGGACGCGAACAGGCGGCAGTCGATGAGGCGTTCCGTGCAGCCGCCAGGACTCTTCGCGCGCATGGCCTGCCGGCCACAGGTGATGACCGGGCGGAAATTCTGGTCGAGGCAATCGCTGTCTACGCGGAAGAGTCGAAGAAGGCAGGGCGCTAGATCATGGACGAGGAGAAAATTTACGCCATCCAGCGGACGCAGGGCGGGGCCGTCAAGGTTGCCTACAGGAGACTTTCAGACGCCGCCCTCCACATGAACTGGGTGAACAAGCGCGCAGGCAGGCGCAGCGTGCGGATCGTCCCGGTGACTCTCAAATAGGACAAAAGTCCCAAAAAGTATGACTTTTGGTAGATGTTTGCAGGGCTAGAAAAGTAAGACAATTTAGACAGAACTAAATACTAGCAATTTCACGGGTTTATATACGCTGTTATTGTCCAGGTAAGTCCGTCTATCCGATAGGCTGACAACTGAACTCCCTACTCAGCACATAACCTGGGATGCTTTCCGTTTATTTCCAGCCGGTCCCTTGCTATGGGGCCGGTATTCTTTTTGCGCTTTTGAATGTCGATTTTTGCCATAAATGGTAATAATAAGGAGGCAAAGTGCATGACACAGAACCAACGCGGACCCGAGGAAATCTATGGAGACCTCTTCACGGAACAGCTACGGCTCGAAGATCACTACAGGGAACTAGCCAAGGCCGCCGCGCAACACGTGATCGACTCCGCCAAGGCCGAAATGGCCGCGAGTCAGACAGGTGTAGGCCGGAAGCTAGTCAGTTATGGCTTCGAGGACGCCCTAGCAAACGTCAAGACGTGGCTCCACGAGACGCTCCGACCTAAGCGAGGCACTAAGCCGGGTTACATCACGATCCTGAAGAAGCTCCGGGACACCTATGAGCACCGCGAGGAGGAACTCCTGGGTCTCCTCACCGTTGTCCCGCTGTCGGCCCTCATCAACCACATCGCCCGCGATTCGATCATCCTCTCGGACCTGGCGCACATCGTAGCCGGTGAAATCCAAGCCGAGGCGCGCATGGAAGCATTTATCAAGAGTATCCCCGAACGGAAAGTCGAGGTCCTCCTAAAAGGCATGGCCGAGCGGGCCGATAGTTACTACAAGGCGTATTACGCCCGCCGCACGATGAAGCTAGAGAACTTCGAGTGGTCCCGGTGGGACCCGAAGGACGCCGCCCACATGGCCTTCCAACTTCTGGAGCTAGTGATCGACGGGTCGGGCTTCTTCGAGCGACACGTCCCCAAGAGCGCCCGAGGCGATGAGCAGCTCGTGGCCGTCCCCACAGATTGGCTCCTCAAGACCTGGCAGCGAAACGAGGCGCGGCTCCTTGAGAATGTCTACAGGAATTGCCCGATGGTCATCCCTCCGAAACCTTGGGAGGGCCTGAAAGACGGGGGCTACTACGGGACCCTTAACGGCCGCCACTCGCTGCTCAGGAGCGACTCCTTGCGCTACGGAGGGACTCCGAACGCATTTACCAAGGCGTACCTTGAACGGCTCGAAGAGGTTGACCTGTCGGCGATCAAGCAGGCCGTCAACGCCATCCAGGAGACCCCCTGGGCCATCAACAAGGAAGTCCTGGCCGTGGTCGAGGAGATTGCCCAGCGAGGGGGCGAGATCGGGGATATCCCGCGTATGGACAAGCTCCCGCAGCTCCCGGAGCTAACCGGGGACTTCACCGAGGAACAACTCAAGGAGCACCGGAAGAAAAAGTGGGAGATATACAAGAAAGACATAACCAGGGCCACCCTGGCCGCCCGCACCTTAGCGAACCTCAAGACGGCGAGAGCCTTCGCTAAATATGACCACATCTATTTCCCTCATAATATGGACTTTCGGGGCCGGGTCTATCCGATTCCCTCCTTCGGTCCGCAGGGCGACGATGTGACGCGAGGTCTGCTCCTCTTCGCCGATCCCCCAGCCTGCAATTCAATGGAAGACATTGAGTGGCTCATGGTCCACGGGGCGAACCTGGCAGGGATCGACAAGGTGTCCTTCGAGGATCGCAAACAGTGGGTCCGGGATAACGAGAAGCATATCCTTGCGAGCGCCGAGGACCCTCTAGGATACCTCTGGTGGGCCGAGCAAGATGACAGCTCCATTCAATTTCTGGCGTTCTGCCTGGAGTGGGCGAAGTGGAAAGCATGGGAAAAAGCGCACGGAACTCCCGATGGCTTCGTGACTGGGATTCCTGTGGCGTTCGATGGCACGTGCTCCGGGCTTCAGCACTATAGCGCCCTCCTCCGGGACCCCGTGGGTGGCGCGGCCGTAAATCTCGTCCCCGACGATCACCCGCACGATATCTATCAAGAGGTGGCCGATAAGGTTATCGAGCTACTGAAGCGGGACGCCATCCACGGAACTATCGACGAACCGAAGACGGCCCAGGACGGGACTCCCTACATTAAATATGGCACAAAAAGTCTGTCTCAACAGTGGCTCGCCTACGGGGTTACTCGCAAGGTCACGAAGAGGTCCGTCATGACGCTTCCCTACGGCAGCCGGGAGTATGGCTTCCGGGACCAGATTCTGGAGGACACCATTAAGGAAGCCCTTAAGGACGGCCGGGGCGGGATGTTCGTGGCTCCCGCTCAGGCGGCCGGCTACATGGCCCGCCTCATCTGGGAGGTCGTCCAGCAGGTGGTCGTCAAGGCGGTTCACGGGATGAACTATCTCCAAAAGCTCGCCCGGATGGTCTGCAAGCGGGGTCAAGTGATTACCTGGACGACACCTATGGGCCTTCCGGTGCAGCAGGCGTACATGGAGGAGAAGACGCAGGAAATTCGGCTCCGGCTTCACGGTGCAATCAGGCGGAGACTCTTTGCCACACAGGCGACCGGCAACATCAAGAAAACCGAGCAAGTCTCCGGGATAGCTCCTAACTTCATCCACTCCCTGGACGCCGCCCACCTCCAGCTCACGGTCCTAAACGCCAACGAGAAGGGCATCAAGCACTTCGCGCTCATCCACGACTCCTACGGGGCACCTGTGGCACAGGCAGGGGAGATGTTCCAGACCGTCCGTGAGGCGTTCCTCCAGCTCTACACTGAGCATGACCCGCTCGGCACCTTCACGAGTGAGATGGGCATCTATCTCGAAGAGGCAGACGAACTTCCTCCGCTTCCCCGGCAGGGCAAGCTGAAAATTGAGGAGGTCCTAGAGAGCCTTTACATGTTCGCCTAGTTTACCATAAACAACTGTCCCACGTATTAGAGCAAGAAGGCGCTCGTAAGGGCGTCTTTTTGTTATCTGGAAGGAGGAGTGACAGGATGGATCGGAGGGACTGCACCACATGCCTGTACGCGAAGAGAGCAGGAGGGGAGGAGCCGTGTAAAACCTGTTCTTACCTGTCCGGGCGCAACGCGGCGAACCTGCCATATTCCAAGTGGGAGCCGAAGACAGCCCCGGACTGCTCCACTTGTCAGCACCGCCTGAATCGGGCGGGCAAAAAGGTTAAAGAGTATGGGCCTTGTATATACTGCGCTTTGACCTTCGCGGGCCGGAAACGCGAGCGGCCTATGTGGACGCCAATCCAGGCCGCCTCCGGTAAGACAGCCCGCGATAGCGAGCTAGCGGAGATGATGCGGTATTATAAAGATTTGGGGGTGTGCCTACAAGAGGCAATCCTCAAGCCGGTTCCTCCAGTCAATGTCCCTCAGAGACCCCTTGTGGTTAACCTCTTCGGAGGCGCGGGGGCCGGTAAGTCCACCACCAGGGCTGGCGTTTTCCATCGGCTCAAGCTGGCTGGCATCGTCTGCGAGGAAGCCTTCGAGTGGATCAAGTACAAGGTCTACGAGGGCAACACCTACGCGCCGACCGATCAGCTCTACATCCTGGCGAAGCAGCGGAAGACCCTGCGGGAGATTGGGGATCAGGTCCAGGTTATCATAACCGATTCGCCTATCCTCCTCTCGGCCATCTATGACGCGGAGAAAAACCCGCTGTTCCAGCAGCTCGTCCTCCAGGAGTTCAAGAAGTTCAACAACCTCAATTTCGTGGTCGAGCGTGTGAAGCCTTTTTCGGCGGTCGGCCGCTACGGAGACGAAGAGGACGCGCAGAAATACGACCAGAAAATCGAGCAATATCTGCACGACAACGGGCTACTACACGCCCACGTCGCTGGAGACGAGAAGGCGGCAGAGGTCATCGCGGCGATCACGAGGCGCAAGCTCGAAGGACGGTGGCCGGTGTGAGCGGGCAGGCGTCCATAGTCGCCCAGATCATGGATGCCGTTTATAGGGCGCGCTGGGAGAGGCGCGGCCAGCATCCCGCCTTCATCGTGTTGGGTTATAGGCAGACCCTCGCCCTACGCGCTGACCTGGAAGCCGCCATGGTACTGCGCGTCTCGCAAGCCCCGGAAGAGAACGACAGAATCAACGGCATCGAAATCCTCTACTCCCGCAAGGAGAGTGAGCTTCGAGTCGTTTTCAGTTAATCAGCATCAACGGAGAGAGGAGGTGTATGCACTTGGCAAAAGCCTCCGTCAAGGCCACCAAAGGAATCCTCAACTCTCCTGCGGACTTCTTCATCGGGTCCTTCCGACTCGCTCAGGGTTCCCAGGAGATCAAGATCACAGAGCCGCTGGACATCCCGGAGGGCGGCGTGGCGATCCTGCGTCTCGTCCCATTCCTGGCGAAGAAGTCAAATCTGCGGCTCGTTAATGAAGTGATTCCGGCCGGCGAGAAGCCCGTGCTCTACATCGACAACGTGGGTGTGGACGCCTATCGTATCACGAAGGGCACCCCGCTGGTCGAATACTTCATCGTAGCCGGCACCCCCGAAAAACAGTAAGCGGAGAGATCGAGGAAGATCATAAGTGGCAAAACAGTGGAAACAAATGGTATCCCCCGTAGGGGAAGCCTACTGGGCGCGCCTGCGCCGTGAGGAGGAGTACAAGGGTAAGCCGACCGGGCGATTCTCTATCTCCCTCAAGCTGCCCCTTGAGGCAACCCAGCAGCTCCTCAAAGAGCTGGAGGCCGAGTACGATGTGCTCAAGAAGACCTCCAGTGTATTCCAGGGGCAGAAGCCCGCGAAAGGCTCTACGCCCAACTTCGGGACCAAAGAGGATTCGAACGGCGACATCGTGTTCAAGTTCTCGACCAAGAGCACCTTCGAGAGCAAGAAGACCGGGGAAACCTTCAAGAAGACCATCCCCATCTTCTCGGCCAGCGGGAAAGCCCTGGAGCTGGCGAACGAGATCGGCAACGGGTCGCGAGTCCGCGTGTCCTTCAGCGTTGCGCCGAAGTTCAAAGACAGTAAGACCTACGGCCTTCAGCTTTTCCTGGACGCCGTGAAGGTCATCCAGCTCGTGGAGTACAAGGCTGGCGGCCTCCAGGAGGAAGCCTTTGGCTTTGAGCCGGAAGACGGTTACGAGCCGGATCAGGAGAGTGGTTTCTGTGAAGAAGACTCGGTAGACGAAACCGAAGACGGTGGGGCTGAAGAGACGGATTTCTAATTGACCACTAAGCGCGTCTTTTCGCGCTATGGAGGATACCACGAGGCCGTTGCAGACGAGTTCCGCAGCGGCCTTGAGGCTTCCATCGCGCGTCAACTTCAGAAGGCGGGAGTTCCCATCATTTACGAGGCGTACTCCCTGCGCTACACGATTCCGGCGGCCGGACACATTTACACGCCCGACTTCATTCTGCCGAATGGCATCATCATCGAGGGTAAGGGGCTGTTCGAGGCGTCCGACCGGAAGAAGCACCTTTACATCAAGGAACAGTGGCCCGAGCTTGACATCAGGTTCATCTTTAGCAATCCGAACACGCGCCTCACGAAGCAGAGCAAGACCTCCTACGCGATGTGGTGCGAAAAGTACGGGTTCCTCTACGCCAAGCTGACGATCCCCGAGGATTGGTTTAAGGAGAAGCCGAAGACGGCCGAGGGCCTTATCAAGAAAAAGAAGAAAGGCGAGAAAGGAGACAAATGAAGTTCAGGGTTCGGGAAGCAACAGACTTCCTCTATCTGGTTTTTGCGGATATTGGGGGTCTGTCTGCGGCTGAACTACATCGGAACGCGAGGAGGGCTGCGAAGTTCGGAATCGACTATCACTATGTAGTTCAAAGGAATGGCCTGGTTGAGGCTGGAAGGGACCCCGCAGCGGTCGCTGGGGGAGACCTGGAAAACAACAAGACCGCAGTATACGTGCTGGTCGATGGCGGCCCGAAGGGGAAGCCCACGGACGCCCAACAGGTGGGCCTGAAGAAGCTCCTTGAGGAACTCCAGAAGGCACATCCCCAGGCCAAGCTCAAAAAGGTAAGATAAGCGAGAAAGAGGCAGCGGCCGTGCGAGATTCGGTCATTGTCGAGGAACACATCCCTTGTCCAGACTGCGGCAGCAGCGATGCCCGTTGCAAATACTCGGACGGGCATTTCTTCTGCTTTTCGTGCAAGACCTACACCAAAGGAGAAGAAGAGGAATCCTACCACATGGCACCAGGGCGGAAGACCCCCGACATTATCCCGCCTGATGCCCTAACCCTCGGCCCTCTGAAGGCGCGGGGCATCATGCAGGAGACTTGCCAGAAGTTCTCCTACTTCACATCGAAAATTAACGGGCAACCCGTACAGGTTGCCAACTACTATAGAGACGGCCAAGTCGTGGGCCAGAAGATACGCTGGAAAGACAAGACCTTCCGCACCTTTGGTGAGGTGGGGGATGTGTTCTACGGCCAGCACCTGTTCCCAGGTGGAGGGAAGAAGCTCGTCGTCACCGAGGGCGAAATCGACTGTCTGACCGTCTCGCAAATTCAAGGAAATAAATATCCGGTGGTCTCAGTCTCTAAGGGGGCCGGCTCCGCCAAGAAAACCTTCAAAGCTAACCTCGAATGGCTTGAGAGCTTCGAGGAGGTTATCGTCATGTTTGACGAGGACGAGGCCGGCCGGGCCGCTGTCAAAAGCGTTCAGGGCCTCCTCAGTCCTGGTAAATTGAAGATCGCCACGCTGCCCCTCAAGGACCCTAATGATTGCCTCTTGGCCGGCAAGGCAGAGGAAGTCACGAGGGCCATCTGGAACGCGGCCCCTTATCGGCCCGATGGGATAATCAACGGGAGGGACCTCTGGGATCGACTCAACAAGAAAGTCGAGGACGACAAGAGTGTTCCGCTTCCGTGGAACATCAAGCTCCAGACGATGACCCGAGGAATCCGGCCTGGCGAGATCATCCTCGTCACCGCTGGCTCCGGGATCGGCAAGTCCACGGTGGTCCGAACGATAGCTCACTGGCTGGCGACCCACGAGAAGATCAAGGTCGGCACACTCATGCTTGAGGAGCCACCCGAGAGGACCGCTCAGGGCTTCATGTCGCTAACCCTGGGGGTGCCTGTGCATCTCGAATGGCAGAACGTGCCGAAGGAAGAACTGAAGCGCGCCTTCGACGAGACCCTTGGCCCCGGCAACGTGGTTATCTACGACCATTTTGGGTCCATCGAAGGGTCGAACCTCATCAACCAAATGCGGTACATGGCGAAATCCGAAGGTTGCAAGTTCCTGGTGCTCGATCATATCAGCATCGCTATAAGCGGGCTGGAAGGCGAAAACGAGCGCCGTATTCTCGATAACCTGATGACTGCGCTTGCCTCCTTGGCGCAGGAGACAGGAGTGGGGATCATCGTTATTAGTCACCTTCGCAAGACGGATGACAAGCGAAAGTCCCACGAGGAAGGCGGTACAGTGTCTCTCAGCGACCTGCGCGGGTCCGGGGCATTGTACCAGCTTTCCTTCACCGTCATCGCCCTTGAGCGGAACCAACAGGAGGAGGACCAAGTACTTAAGAACGTCCTCCGGGTCCGTCTTCTGAAGTGCAGACACACCGGCGAGACCGGCCTAGCGGGTTATCTCTGGTACGACAAAGAGAAGGACCAGCTACAGGCCGTGGAGGATATCGACGCCTTCATCGCAGAGAACTCAGTCGCCACTGAAGAGGAGGGAAGTACCTCGGAGAGGGGCGATTTTTAGATTCGAAATAAAGGAGGAGTAATGGTGATTAAAGGAGTCGGCCCAGATGCCCCCATCGTGACCAACGAGCACGGAGGCCGCCAGTCTGCGGTGCCCTATGCGTTCCACTTATTCGACCCCCAGGCCATCATCGCCACCGCTGAGGTCATGGCTTATGGGGCCACCAAGCACTCCCCGGACAACTGGCGGAAGATTACCGTGGAAGAGCACCTCAACCACATGATCGGCCACGCCTACGCGGCTCTGGCGGGGGATACCCAAGACGACCACCTCGGGCATATGGCAGCACGGGCACACATGGCGCTGGCGGTTGACCTGGAAAACAGGAGAAAAGGCGCTGAGGGCACTTCCACCAAGCCTGATGACAAATACTGCGAAACCTGTTACTTCAATTTTTGCCTGATAGATGAGGCATCCTGCGACCTCTGCGAGGCAGGCAGCAAGTGGAAACAGGCGCAGAAAAAAAAATAGCTGATCCATGCGGACCCTGCCGAGGCGGCGGAACGCTGTGCCAGCAATGTAAGCGAGAAGGAGCAACACCATGAAAAGCATGAGGACCCTTGAGGTCATCGAAGCGGTATCCGCTGGCATCGTAGAGATCGCCCAGGCGGTTGCCGATAGCGTCCAGAAGGCGGTCAAGGCGACCACCAAGTTCCGCTTCAAGAAGATGCGGAGCATGATGAACGACCAGATCAAGTGTCGTCGTCAGCGTATGACACAGATCGAACTGGAATATCTGAAGCTCGAAGGCGAAATGGGCCGGCTTGAAGATGCGGCTGCCGGCTACCAGGAAAAGTACCTCAACAGCAAGTAACCAAGTGGAGACTGGAGCGCCAGATGCTCCTTTTCGACATCGAGTCCGATGGTCTGCTGGATGACCTGACAAAAATACATTGCATGACTATCTCGGACCTGTCTACCCGGACCTGCTATCGGCCTGCTGAGGTCGAGCGAGGGGTCCGCAGGCTCCTCCAGGCCGTCCTCGACGATGAGCCTATTGGAGGCCATAACGTAATCAACTTCGACATCCAAGCGATCCAGAAGGTCTATCCCTGGTTCGTCATCCCTCGGGACAAGCGGCATCTCGTTGTGGACACGCTGGTCCTCGCCAGGCTCATCTACACGAACCTCGCGGACCTCGACGCGCCTCTCCTTCGCTCCGGGAAGCTGCCCGGAAAGCTATACAAGGCGCAGAGCCTGCGGGCCTGGGGGCATCGCTTAGGGGTCCTCAAGGGCGACTTCGCACTTCACACTGAGGAAGACGAAGAGAAGTGGGCCATCTTCACCGAAGAGATGCTCGCCTACAACGAGCAGGACGTGGCAGTCACGGAGGCCCTTTGGGCGCGAATCGCCGCCAAGGAATACTCCCCGGTCGCTATCGAGCTGGAGCATCAGGCCCAGTGGCTCATCAGCCAGCAGGTCCGCAACGGCTTCCCCTTCGATCAGTTCAAGGCGAAGGAACTGGAGGCTGTCCTTCGAGGTCGCGCTGCGGTTCTTTCGACTCAGCTCGGTGGCGAGGTCCCACCGATCCCCGATAAGGATTTCATTCCGAAGCGGGACAATAAGAAGCTCGGCTACATCGCAGGCGTGCCGGTGAAGAGATTCAAGACCTTCAACCCGAACAGCCGCCAGCAGATCGAGTGGATCGTCACGAAACACTTCGGTTATCTGCCGGGAAACCTTGACCTGTATAATCTCCCGGACGATGCTAAGGATGTCCCGGAGGATACCCTCAAGGCTGCCATCGCGGCCGGTAAGTATCCGCTCAAGGTCGATGAGACGACCTTCAGATTCATCCAGCACGACGCTGCTGCCCCGGAGGAGCTTCGCAAGATCGCCAGCACCTTTGAGGAGTACCTTACGGTATCCAAGAGGCTCGGCCAGCTCGCGGATGGCAAGGAAGCGTGGCTCAAGAGCATCGGAAAGGACGGTAACATTCATGGAAGTGTTATCACCAATGGCGCAGTCACCGGGCGGGCAACTCACAGCCGGCCGAACATCGCCCAAGTCCCGAAGGTTCTGCACGGAAAGGACGGTAGTGTACTCACCGGCTACGAAGGTCGTTATGGTGCCGAGTGCCGAGAGCTGTTCACTGTCCCTCCCGGATGGGTCCAGGCTGGAATTGACGCATCGGGGCTTGAGCTGCGATGTTTGGCGCACTTTATGGCCCCGTATGATGGCGGAAGCTACGCGGACACTGTTGTCAACGGAGATGTCCACACCCTAAACCAGCAGGCCGCTGGGCTGCCCTCCCGTGATAAGGCGAAGACATTCATCTACGCTTTTCTCTACGGGGCGGGCGTGACGAAGATCGGCAAGATCGTGGAGGGAACCGACCAGGATGGTAAGCGACTCAAGAAGGCTTTTCTTGAGAAGACCCCGGCCCTGGCGTCCTTACAGAAGGCAATCGAAGATACGCTGGTCGCGGAGATGTTCCGGGGCCGCGTCAGGAAGTGGCGGCGGAGGCACCTTAAGGGCCTTGACGGCCGCCTTTTGCATGTCCGTTATCTACACGCCGCACTCAACACCCTGCTTCAAGCGGCCGGGGCGGCCATCTGCAAGAAGTGGATCGTCACCCTGGAGGATCGCCTGGTAGCGAAAGGTCTGAAGCACGGCTGGGACGGTGATTTCGCCTACCTTGCCTGGGTCCATGATGAGGTCCAGGTAGCTTGCAGGACCGAGGAGATCGCCAAGCTGGTCGTCGAGACCGCCCAGGAAGCCATGAGGGAAACACAGGCTTTCTTCAAGTTCCGCGTCCAGCTCGATACTGAGGGCAAGATCGGCCCGAACTGGGCGGTCTGTCACTGAGGAGGAAAGTATGACTCCCATTCAGCTCGTCAATGCGGTGGGTTTCTTTCTGGTTAGCGCCGCCGCTATCAAGATTCTCTGGCTCATGTAGCCGAAATGAGAAGAGGAGGAACACGTCATGACCAACTTCAGGAAAACCGTTGCCCAGATCGCGAAGTCCACCTGGGAGGGTACTAAGACCCTTTTGGGCATCCGCACGAAACCCAAGGACAGGCACGCCTGGAAAGCGAAAGAGCAGCGCCCAGTGGTGATCCTGGCGTGCTCCGCCTGCGGCAAAGCTGGAGGAACCCTTCGGAATATCCGGGGTCTGCTGTTCTGCGAGCGCTGCCTCCGCGACAGGGCGGGCGTGGGTGTGTCCCTGAACAGGATCAGAGGCATCCTTCACTCACCCCGCAGGCTGCGCCGAAAACATGGCCTCTGCCGAAAGGTGGCTGTGTGATGGAGTTCTGTGCCTGCGAAACCTGCAAGAAGCAAGGGAGCGACATATGCGAGCACGAGTGCATGACCACGAACGTCTGCCGAGCGTGCCCCAACTTCTGCCGGTATCCTGCCTGCTACGAAGCGCAGCAAAACCAGGAGGAGGCGAATAGCGATGCCCGCTGAACAGGACAACCTCTTTGAGCAGCCCGGCCAGCACACCTTTAGTACCGCATTGGTGCTCCTAAAGGATGGCCGGAAGATGCGCCGCCTGGGCTGGTCCTCTCCTGGAATGTGGATAGCCCTCGGGAAGATGCCCGAAGCGACAATGAACGGGACGCCTATCGTGATGCGGCCCTTCTTCGCCATGCTTGGCCGGGACGGCAACTTTGCGGTCTGGTTTCCGGCAATCTGCGATATCCTAGCGGACGATTGGGTGGTGGTTGAGTAATGTTTGAGTTCTGTTTTGCGATCTTTGCCTACCTCCTCGGCGCGGCCATGGGAAGGTGGACAGCCTAATGGACTTCTTGGCCCTGACAGGGCGACCCAAGGACAAGTTCATCCAGTTTGCTCTCGACTTCAACAAAGTGAAACACCCGGAGCGCCTTACGTTTCCTCGACTCGCCTCGGAGAAGATCGACGGTGTATTCTGCCTGGCTCACAGGCACGAAGGTGACGTGACGATTTACTCACGAACAGGCGAGGTCTATACCTCCATGAGGCACATCGAGGAGGCCCTCAAGGACATCCTGGAGGATGGCGAGATCGTTATCTTCGAGGCGTGTGGGCCGATGGGGACCCCGCAGCCGGTCGTCAGTGGCTGGTGTCGGGACACCAAGGAACAACACCCTGAGCTGATGGCGGGCTGTCACGACTACATCTACATCAAGGAGTTTTTGCATGGAGGCCACGTGCTCTATCACCGGCGACACGCCATCTTGAAGGCGTGCGTTGATAACTGGCGCGCCTTCAAGGCCACCAAGGCAACCTACTGGACCCTCTTCTGCATAGCTCAGAAGCCTGTAGTGTCCCTCGACGAAGCCAAGGCATACGCCGAGGAAATATGGGCAGGTGGTGGTGAGGGCGTCGTTCTGCGGAACCCTGACGCCGTGTACCAACCGGGCAAGCGCAACGATGACATCATCAAGATCAAGAAGGGCGTCTCGTATGACCTGGAGGTCGTGGGCCTGAAGGAAGGCAAGGGCAAGTACAAGGATACCCTCGGGACCCTCGTGTGTCGCTGGAAGGATGGCAAGACAATCGAAATCAGCGGCATGACGGACGAGCAGCGGCGATGGTGGTGGAAGTATCCCCACATGATCGTTGGTAAGGTTGTCCAGGTGGATGCCATGTGCGAATCCTCCAAGGGCCTGCTGCGGGAGCCGAGATTCAAAGGGCCGCGCTGGGATAAAGAAAAGGGGGACTTCTGATGTTTAAGCCGTGGTTTCGCGCGCTGATTACCTTTCTCCCGTTCCGCGCCTGGCGTCTTTCGGTCGGCGTGGCGATTCTCCCTGCGTGTGTTGTCCACTACATCTTTATGGTGTTCCGCGAGTCGCTCGGGGAGTTTGCTGGCGAAGTCAGAGCATTATTTAGAAAACTCTGGCGATGGGAGGACGACTAAGGTGGGCAAAGAGTACGTCAACTGCGATCGCTGCGGCGCGCAATTTGAATCGGCCGCCCACGGGCTGTGTCCCCGCTGTACCAAAGAGGTGGTCATCGTCCCAAAGGCTGAATACGACCGACTCCAGGAGCGGGACAAATTCCTTTCCTGCCTTGAGGCAGCCGGCGTGGATAACTGGGAAGGCTACGAGGACGCCTGCGCGATGCGGGATGTTAGGGAGGATTCCTGATGCAAGTTACCTGGCGAGCCTGGCTTAGGGAGTTTTTCAGGATAACTCTCGACGTTGCAGATAGATGGGGAGGCAGGCTGGGCTTGGGATGCGTTGCTTCGGCGCTTGCCTACATGTTTACACTCCTCGTCTGCTGCTTTTTCACCGCCCTGGTATGGCCGTGGGCCTTCCTGTACGTTACCGCAAGGGTTCTATGGTTCTACCTCGGCGAGTTCTACATCTGGATCACCAAGAAACAAGTGGAGACCGGAAGCAAATAATTGGACGAATACATTCAGGTCCTGCTGAAGATCATCTTCAAGCCTCGGACCTTCCAGTGTGACTTCGCCCGCGAGCACGCGGCAAAAATCGCGGAGATGGCCTCGCGGGGTCACATCACCTGTATCCTGAACGGCCGGGTCTTTCCGAAATGGTACGGGACCAAGGCCGCGATGGATTTCATCACTCAGCACGGCGTTAAGATTGGCCTGGAGACGGAGAAGGAGGGAAGCAAATGCTGACCCTGCTTGTCGATGGCGACATGATCGTCTTCGAGATATGCTCCGCGATTGAGGTTCCTACGTGCTGGCCCTGCGAAGACGGAGAACCGGGAGACCTCTGGACCCTCCATGCGGATGCAGCCGAAGCTAAGGCCAAGGTTGACGACCGCGTTCAGTCTCTGGTCGAGAGGGTGCTCCGTAAGGTTAAACATAAGGGCGACTATGAGATCGTCCTCTGCTTCACCGACGAGACCAACTTCCGCAAGCGCATCCTTCCGACCTACAAGGCGAACCGCGCCGGCAAGCGCAAGCCTGTCTGCTACTACGGGGTTCGGGAATGGATCAAGCAGAACTACAAGGCGTATCAGCGCCCCGGACTTGAAGCGGACGACTGCATGGGCATCCTCATGACCAGCGCCAAGAACAAGACGATCCTCCTCTCTGGTGACAAGGACTTCAAGTCTGTGCCGGGGATGTTCTACGACTTCAAGAAGGATGTCCTGCACGAGACAACCGTAGAAGAGGCCAACTATTGGCACCTCTACCAGACGCTGATCGGGGACGTGGCGGATAACTACAAGGGCTGCCCCGGCGTTGGTCCGGTTGCGGCCGAGAAGATTCTCGCAAAGGGTGCAACCTGGGACGTGGTTCTGGGTGTCTTCACCTCGCGCGGGCTTTCGGAGGTCGAGGCGCTGACCCAGGCTCGGGTAGCAAGGATTCTCCGCAAGGAAGACTACGACTTCAACAAAAAGGAGCCGATTCTATGGACTCCCCGAACCGAGAAGAAGTAAAGCTGCTGGAGCGTCGGCTCCTTACGAGCTACGACTTCGATACCCTGGCGAACGCCCTCGGGGCGCATATGCTGCGGGAGGCTGAGAAGGGACACCCATTGAGGCACCTCATGGACCTCAAAAAGGTGCGTCAGTGGCTCATGTGGGGCTTCCGTGGCGATCCGTCTACGGGAGTCCTCGATGTATTCGAAGCCGGCGATGAGATAGTGGGCGCTCTGGGCTGGGCGGTAGCCCCCATTCCTTGGGGTCGCTACTCGGCTTTAAAGGAGCTTACTGTGTTCTCTGTTGGTCACGAGCGCGCCGGCTTCGGGCGGGTGGTTTTGGAGCGACTGCGGCATCTGGCGGACAAGCACAATTGTGCCATCATCGAAACCGGCAGCGCCCTTTGTACCGACCCCGCGCTTCTCAGGAACCTCTACATGGGCCACGGAGGCTTCCAGTGGTCCTATCCCAACTTCGTAAAAGTGCTTTAACAGGAGGCCACGCATGGACAGATTCATTGATGAACTCGACGACAAGACCCCGTACATCCCGCCCCTGGTGGTAAGCTGGCTCGAAGAGCGGCTTTCGCTCGGTATTTTGCTTGACGAGAAGGGGCCGGCCGATGGATTGGAACGTCTAGGTTTCCTAAAGGGTGCCCAGCACGTCCTTAACGTCCTGAAGGCCGCCCAGGCGAGGGCAACCAATGTGCTTTAAGATCGGCAGCTACCCGGTGCAGAATACCTCGCTAACCGCGCGGGACATCGTACCCCAGACCGGCTCGGCAACTCCCGACTCTCCGGTCCTCGGGACTGCTGGGGATTATTCTGGGACCCAAAAGAAGACCGGAAAGGATACCCTGAAGATTGACCTCGACGAGGACACCTCAAACAAGGTTGTCTTTTAGCAGGTAGAAAGGAGCGAATTGATGGGTGTTATCTCGTGGATTTTAGGGGCGGTCGCGGCCAAAAAGGCGGCATCGGCGGCCTCGCCTTCAGTCACCACGACCACAGCGCCAACCTCGGCAGCCTCGCCCGCAGCGGCGGCAGCAGCCCCCACAACGGCAGATACGGACGCGGATACGGCTAGAGCTATAATCCGCAAGAAGGGGAGAGGAAAATCCAGGCTGACGATTGACACCGGCTCCTCCTCGGGAGGGACCGGCCTGAATGTCTAACCCCGATTTCTTCGCCCCTGAAACGGTCGCCGGGATGTATAAGCGCCTCGCCGCCAAGCGGGAGCCTTATATCCGAAGGGCCGAAGAGGCTGCGCTCTACACGATTCCCTCGCTGTTCCCCAAGGAAGGGTCTAACGGCACCACTGAGTTCCGTAAGCCCTACCAAGCGTTAGGCGCTCGGGGCCTCAACAATCTCACCGCCAAGATTCTCCTTGCGATGTTCCCGCCGAATACCACATGGTTTCGCCTGGGGGCCACCGAAAAGGCGAAGGAGGAGGTCAAGCAGCAGATCGGCGAGGATGCGGCCTCCGAGCTGGACCACCGGCTCAGTCTCCGCGAGCAAAAGATTATGCGCTATCACGAGACCCGTCAATTCAGGGTCACGTTAGGGGAAGCGATCAAACAGCTTCTGATGGCCGGGAACGGCTGCCTCTTCATGCCTCCGAAGGAAGGCGGCATAAAGCTCTACAAGCTCAGTAGCTACGTGTGCGAGCGGGATGGACTTGGGAATGTTTTTAACCTAATCGCCGAGGACGTTCTCGCTTATGCGGCGCTCCCCGATGCCGTCCAGGAGCTGATCTCCAGGGGGTCCTCTCAGCACTCCCCGGATCAGGAAGTCAAGATTTACACCCGGACGTTTCTCCAGGATGACCGATGGATTTCCTACCAGGAAGTTGATGGTCAAAGCATCCCCGACTCCGGGCAAGATTACCCGAAGGACCTTTCCCCCTGGATACCCTTGAGGATGTCCAAAGTGGATGGTGAGAGCTACGGGAGGGGTTACATTGAGGAGCACATCGGCGACCTCGAATCCTACGACCGCCTGTGTCAGGCCATGCTTGAGTACGCGGCAATCGCCGCCCAGATCAAGTTCCTCGTCAACCCCAACGGGCAGACGCAAGCTCGTCGCCTGGTGAACTCCAAAAACGGGGACTATATCCCAGGCCGTAAGCAGGACGTAGAGGCCCTGACACTCGACAAGTTCGCCGATTTCCGCACCGCCAAGGAGCAGGCCGACACTCTCGCAGCGGGACTGTCGATGTCCTTCCTGCTTAACTCTGCGGTCCAGCGCCAGGCCGAGCGGGTCACGGCGGAAGAAATCAGGTTCGTGGCGAGGGAGCTGGAGGATACCCTCGGGGGCATCTACAGTCTTCTCAGCCAGGAGCTTCAGCTTCCGCTTGTCAGGCGGTCTGTGGTCCAGCTTCAAACAATGGGAGAGTTGGAAGAGCTGCCGAAGGGCACGGTCGAGCCAACCATCACCACCGGCCTAGAGGCATTGGGCCGGGGCCACGATCTCGAAAAACTGAAAACCTTCCTCTCCTACATGGAAGGAATCCCCGAGGCCGCCAGCTACATGAAGCTAGGCGGTCTTCTTACTATGGTCGCCACGGCGCTCTCAATGGATATCTCCAGCCTCGTCCGAACTGAGGAGGAAGTCCAACAGGCGAACCAGCTCGCGCTTTTGCGTGACATGCTGACCAAGGGAGCGCCTCAATTAGCCGGGGGCTTCGCCCAGGCGCAACTACAAGAAGGAGGTAAATAATGGTAGGCGAAGACATCAAAGCCACGCCCGAGGAAATCTACGGCAAGAACGCCGTAGTGGGCACAGTGGCGGACTCCGTTCAGGGTCAGCAGGTCACGATCCAGACGGCCGGCTCGCAGACTGTGAAAGTATCGGCCGAGGACCTCGTGAGCAAGGGTGCGGATGCCCCGAAGGCTGATCCTGCGGAGGAGCAAGCAAAAGAGAAGGCCCCGGAAAAGCCGTCCGGGACCGAAGAGACTGCTGAGAGTGAGACAGGTGAAGAGTCAGGCGAGGATGTCCTGGCGGCGGACCTTAAGGAACAACTGGAGGCATCCGCAGCGGCTGAGAAGGACCTGACCGAAAAGGGTCTCGACTTCAAGGCGCTTGAGGCCGAGTTTATGAACACCGGCACCCTCAGCGCGGCCTCGATGGAGGCCCTCGCCAAAGTGGGCTACCCCGAGCAGGTCGTCAAGGCGTATCTCTCGGGCCTGACGGCTACCGTCGAGCGATTCACGTCAAAGGTCTACGAGATGGCCGGGGGCAAAGAGACGTACAAGCAGATCACCGGCTTCATCAAGGCCCAAGGCAAGGGCCACGTGGACGCCTTCAACGCGGCCATCGACAGGGGCGACATGAAGAACCTGGAGATTATCCTCCGGGACGCCAAGGCGCAGATAACCGCAGCCCGTGGCACCGCCAACCCCACGATCACCGGGGGAACCAAACCATCCGCACCGGGCGGGTTTTCGAGCGAGGCCGAGCTGATCGCGGCCATGTCCGATCCGCGCTATGGGCGTGATTCCGCCTACCGCGCCAGTGTGGAAAAGAAAGTTGCCAAATCCACGATCTTCTCATAAAGAAGCCGTCTCACGCGGGCTTCTCTTTTATTGTCAAATCGCTAACACGAAAGGATGAATAACTGAATGAGTATTATCGTAGCAACCCCAGGCCGCGACGTTAACGCGACCACCCCTACCAATCTTGACTCCTTTATGAAGGTCTTCTCCGGGGAGGTCCTGACGGCTTATAGCCGCGCCTCCAAGACTGAAGGACGACACTTCGTCCGCACCATCTCGGCCGGTAAAGCGGCCAATTTCCCCGTTCTCGGCCGCACCACAGCCCGCTACCTTCCGCCCGGTAAGAGCCTTGATGAAGGGCGGCAGAACATCCCCGGCACCGAGCTGCCGATCCTGATCGACGGCCTCCTGGTTGCCGATGCGATGATTACTGACCTCGACGACGCGATGAACCACTTCGACGTGCGTGCCCCATATTCCACCCAGCTAGGAGAAGCGTTGGCCTATGCGGCTGACGGAGCTGTCGTGGCGGAGCTGGCGAAGCTCGTGGTGGCAGACGAGGAGAATCTTACCGGCCTCGGCAAGGGGGCAATCGTTGCTAAATCGGCCGCCGCTGGGACTGCTATCACCAGCGCCACGCTGGGCGCTCTATACCTGGACATGCTGCTCGAAATGCAGTACAACATGGACGCGAATAACGTCCCCGAATCCGACCGTGTGGCCTATATCGCGCCGGACGTGAGTGCCGCGCTCGTTAACGCAAAGGTCGTCATCAACAGCGACTATGGTGGTTCCTCGAACATCCAGGAGGGACGCCCCGTTCGTGTTGCAGGTTTCAACCTAGTGAACTTCCCCAACCTGACGCGGGGTGGAGCTTCGACCACGGACATCCTTCAGGGTGACGGCCACATCTTCCCTGCGACTTATGCCAGTACCGCGAAGATCGTCGCGGCCCACCGTTCGGCCGTAGGCACCCTGAAGCTGATCGGCCTCGGCATGGAGCACGCCCGCCGCGCCGAGTACCAGGCGGACATGTTCGTTGCCAAATATGCGATGGGCCACAGGGGCCTGAGACCTGAAGCCGTCCAGATGGGCACGATGACTATAGAGGCCGGCTAACTCTCAAGTAATACAAGGAGGGACCTATAGGACAACCTGTAGGTCCCTTTTTTACCTTATTTCAGTGAAAGGAGGCCACCGACTGATGCTCATCTCATCTAACGTGACCGTAGATGCCATCAACGAAATCCTGAGTGCCATCGGGGACGCCCCGGTCAATTCCATCGAGAACCCCACAAACGTCAATGTCATAAACGCCATCGCCATCTTGGAGCGGACCAACCGCAAAGAGCAGGCCCGTGGCTGGAGCTTCAACATCCGCGAGTCCTATACCCTCAATCCTGACACCACCACCAAGAAAATCCCCTGGTCGAACCTGTTCCTGCGAATAAAGAGCGCGGACGGGACGAAGTACGTGCGCCGAGGTGATTACCTCTACAACTTCACAGACCAGACCTATACATTCGAGAGGGCAATCGAGGTCGAGTGTATCCTCCTGGTGTCCTTTGAGGAAATGCCCGAGGCGATGCGGAGCTACATCACCGCCAAGGCCGCGCTGGAATTTCAAGTAAAGTACCAGGGAGATGAAGCCCTGACCGAAGAGCTGAAGAGAAACCTGGCGGATGCCTGGGCGCGCCTTCAGGAAGATGAAATGGACCTGAACAACTTCAACGTCCTGGACACCGCCGAGGTCGCCCTGATCGCACGGAGGCATTGATATGGCTTTCATTAGTCAGTCTATCAAGAACCTCCTCGCCGGGGTCAGCCAGCAGCCCGCCACGCTGCGCTACCCGGAGCAACTGGAGCACCAGGAAAACGGACTTTCGACCGGACCTGCCGGTCTTCAAAAGAGACCGCCAACTCTCCATGTAGCCGCCTTGGACGCCTCTACAATCGTTTCCGGGGTCAAGCCTCTTGTTCACCTCATTGAGCGCGATGCCTCCGAGCGGTATGTTGTGATGTTCAACGGGGAGGGGATCGCCGTCTGGGACCTTAACGGAAACCGCAAAACCGTGAACTATGCAGCCGGCACACAAGCCTACCTGGCCTCCGCAAATCCTAGAGAAGAACTCAAGGCGGTCACAGTGGCAGACTATACCTTTATCACAAACACCGCTGTCGAGGCGGCTATGTCCGAGGAAGTGGTGACAGACGTATGGGCCGCCCAGGGGGCGCTCGTTCACGTTAAGTCGGGGCAATACGGGCGGACCTATCAGATAATCATTAATGGGGCGGCTGTGTCGTCCTACATAACTCCAGATGGGTCCGACCCGACGCATACCGCAGCCATAGACACTAATCACATCGCCAGCGCCCTTGGGAGTTACCTCAACGCATCTTACGAGGTCGCCCAAAGCGGGGAGGGCTGGCTATATATCAGGCCCAAGACAGGAACCCCTGCCATAACCTCAGTCGAAACGAAGGACGGCTTCAATAACCAAGCCATGTTTGGGTTTCTCCAGGACACCCAGAAATTTTCCAATCTACCCTCCACCGCGCCGAACGGCTTCACGGTGCGGGTCCAAGGCGAGACCGGGAGTTCGGCCGATGACTATTACGTCAAGTATGATGCCTCGAATAAGGTCTGGAAGGAGACCGCCAAGCCGGGCATACTCAAGTCTTTTGACGCCTCCACCATGCCACACGTCCTGGTCCGCGAGGCTGATGGGGCCTTCACCTTCAGAGAGGCGGAATGGGACGGCCGCGAGGTAGGCGACGACGACAGCAACCCGCTGCCGAGCTTCATAGGCCGTAAGATTACTGACGTGCTCTTCATTAGGAACCGTTTAGGATTCCTTGCGGGCGAGAATGTCATCCTCTCGAAAAGCGGCGAGTTTTTCAAATTCTGGACATCTACCGCGACTGACGTGGTGGACACGGACATGATTGACGATGCGGTCCCTGACGAATCCGTAACCACTCTTCACTACGGAGTGCCTTTCAACGAGGAGCTTCTCCTCTTCAGCGCGCGAGGGCAGTACATCGGAAAGTCCGATACTGTATTCACCCCGAAATCCTTCAGGATAGATCGCACCACGCGGTTCGACTGTAACCCCCATTGTCGCCCCGTGCAGGCCGGCCGGCGCGTATACTTCGCCAACAGCCGCGCGGAATACTCCTCGCTCCTGGAGTATTACATCGTCCAGGATGTAACGGAGGTTAAGGACGCGCAAGATGTCTCCAGCCATGTCCCATCGTTCATCCCCAACACCGTACACAAGATACTGGGGAGTACCTCCGAGAATCTCCTGCTGTCCCTCTCGACCGGGGATGAGAGCCGTATTTACACCTATAAGTATTTGTTCAACGAGGCAACTCGTGTGCAAGCATCGTGGAGCTTCTGGGAGATGGGGGATGCGGCCATCCTGGGTGGCGGCTTCGTCGGTTCGACCCTCTATCTGCTTCTGACTCGCGGCTCCGGGTTGTACTTGGAAAAGATGCTCTTCACACAGAACACGAAGGACAACGATGTGGAGCCTTACCGGGCACATATGGATCGCAAGGCCGTAACGGCCCCTCTGACCACCTATAACATCCTCACGGATTCGACCACTGTGGATGTGCAGGGGTTGTACGGGGGCGGCTCCTTGCCTGCCTCCGCTACATATCAGGTGGTCCACCCGGACGGTATGGTTTCCCGCTGCGCCGCCTCCGCGATGACTGGCGGCACGATGCAAATACCCGGAGACCTCACGGGACAGCGAGTGGTCGTGGGGGAGGTCACTAACTTCAAAGTCGTTCTGTCCGAAATCATGATAAAGAATGAAGACGGAAAAGGTGGAGTCAAGGCGCGGAATCGGGGCAAGCTCCAAGTCAAAAGCGTCACTCTTCACTACGACAAGTCAGGCTACTTTAAGGTCTCCGTAGCGCACGCTGGCAAGCAAACCTTCGTCTATGAGATGACGGCCCGCCTCCTTGGGTCCACCAAGAACGTCCTCGGCGCTCTCCCTTTGGACACCGGGAGCATCACTGTGCCGGTTCAAGGAGACAGTCAGGACGTAACCCTCACCATCGAGAGTGATTGGCCGGCCCCTTTGGCCCTGATCGGTTTTGACTGGGAAGGGACTTACACTGAAAGGAGCACACCTCGATGATCGTCATCAAGCCCCTGCTCGTCAAGCACTTTCAGGACTTCATAGCGCACGCGCGCTTGAGTGACTTCGAGGAAGTGAAGGCGGCAACCGGCCAGCTTTTCCAAGACCTTCCCGCCGCTGATGTAGTCCTCGGGACCCGCGCGATCATCCGCGAAGAATCCGGCGAGGTACTTGGTATCGGTGGGTTGGAGCACTTCGGCGACCGGGCTGCTATCTGGGTCATGTTGACTACGCACGTCGAAAAGCACCCCATCGAGTTCCTTCGGTTTTCTAAGAAGTACCTCAAGGACACTATCTTCCGGCGCTACCGGGAGGTGGCGAACTATGTCCACAAGGACAATCGCCTGCACATCAAATGGTTGAATTGGCTAGGCGCGGAGTGGCTCCCCTTCGACCACGAGTGCCTCAAGCTGTTCGTTTTGTCAAGAGGGGAGGATGAGTAGCTGTGGGAGTATTGACAGCCCTCGGGACGGCCTTGGGGATTTATGGTCAGGTCGAAGCCTACAACGCACAGGGAAGGGCGGCCCAGCAGCAGGGCCAGGCGGCGATCACCAACATGAACTACGCCTTTCAGAATTACGAGATTCAACGGCGGGATGCGTTCGATGCGGCGGTTGAGCAGATCGCAAGCACCCGTCTCAACGCGCAGAGCTTAAACGCCGGCGCTGATGTGGCTATCAACGAGAAGCTCGGAGCCGGCCGCACGGCGACCCTTCTGAAGCGTTCTGTCCGGGGGGATGAAGCGAGAAAAGTGGCGGCCATCCAGTCCAACTATCAGCAGAAATCCAATGAAGTTGATCTGAATAAAGAGGCCCAGCTTATCTCCACCAAAAATCGCATCGCCAACATCAAGACGCCGAGCAAGACAGCCCTCATGGTGGGTGTCGCGTCCTCATTGGTGAAGGGTGTCTCTGCGATGGAGGAGCAGCGCCTCCATGCGGAGGAGAACGACCTGGACTGGGACTTCTGGGGCGGAGCAAAGAAAAAGGGAGGTTAAACTGTGGCAGACCTTGTAGGAGCCAGTATTGGAACTGAAAAGCAATTCGCAGGGAATCCCGCAGGTCTCTACCAGAAGCGCCTTACCGGCGTTTCGGTGGATACTCCCACGGCGTCAGGGATGGACCTGGCGAACGCCCTCGGAGTGCTGGGGGACACTCTCGCTTACGAGGGAGTGGCCTCCGAAAAGCGCAAGGAGAAGTCAGGGGTTGCGGCGGCGGAGAGGATCGCAGCGGCGGCTTCTGAGGAAGACCTAAAGAAACTCACCGCCATTGAGCTGATCGGCAACTATGGCAAAGATAGGGAACTTCAGGATAATCCATACGCTGTGTCCACCATCGAAAGGATGCGCGGGCGCTACTTCGCGGCCCAGCTTAAGGATGAGTATGCGTCCTGGCGGCTCCAGCAGCCAAAGCTGAAGTCGGCAGATGAAGAACTTCAACAGTTCAACAAGTTTCGGCAGGAACACTACGCCAAGGTGGGCGATGTCTCCCTGGATAGACAGGCGTTCGACCGGGGGTATAACGAGAAGAACCTTGTTAATCAGCTTGACTTTGCCAGTCAGTTTCGGACGGAGCAGGCCCTCGAACTGAAGGCCATCCAAAAGGGGAGCGCAAAGGCTGCCCTTGGAGAACTGATGAGTCATTACTCCGCGCTGCCCCCGGAGGATTTCATTAAGGGCCTGAATAATGTCTTCGCGGACGCGCGCATCTCCTGGATGAGCATCCCGGAACGCATGGAACTGGCCCAGGAAGCCTTTAAAAGTATCGCCACAGCCCCTGGGGACTACGAGCGAATCAAGAAGGTCGCCTCGGAGGTCATTATCGGGGTGGACCGCAACGGTAAGCCAGTGAAGGCCGGCGACAACATAGATATCGAGCCATTCAGGCTGGTGGCGGAACAGAGGACAGCGAGCATCTTCGGGGAGCGCGTCCAGCGGAGCCTTGAGGACCTCCAAAAGATGTCCATTCCCGAACAACGCGCGCAGTACGCCAAGTGGCAGCGGGAGGACCCCGCCTGGTTCAATGTCATGGCCCCCTACCAGGACAACGCCTACAAGTATCGCCGCGCCCTGGAGCAGAAGGCGCAGGTATCAATGGCCCGACAGATGACCACAGCGACCGCGCAGACGATGCAGAGTAGTATTATCCAGCGCCAACTCCGCGCCTATCTTGAGGGGTCCATGACGGATTCTTCCGGGGACACCGTGGCAGCTTCTAAGGGAGCCTTACCCACGCCGGGGGTTCCGGGCGTGGATGTCAACGGCAACCCCAAGACGCAGAAGCTGACCTGGGATGACGCTTTCCTCAACGCAACCATCCGCAACGAAATTGCTACCATCCAGAACTCTGCCACGTTGTCCGAGGATCAGAAGACTGCCGAGGTTATGAAGCGCGTGCTGTTCCCACCCTTCGAGGACTTCAGGAAATCCTTGAGGATGACCGTCAATAGTGCCGTGGATAGCTTGGCGGTCTCGAAGATTACGACCAAGGCGGACGGCGCTGTCGAGCTGCCTCCTGCCCTTCAGAAAGCCCTCGACATGAGCAGGGTGAACCCCGAGGCGTTCCATAGTATCGTCGGTGACGAGGCGTACCAAAAGGTGGAAACGATCAAGCACCTGGCGCAGGGCCTCAATGGCGACTGGAAGCAGGCCGTGGCACTTTATGCGCTAGGCCGCGAGAACTCCAAAGACAAAGAGTTCGTCAGGCTCAAGGATAAAGAGCTGGCGGATGTCCTTAATATCACTCGCCTGGATGGCTTCAAGGACCTGGACGGTAACCTTGTGAAGGCGGACGTGGCGCTCGGAACGAACCGCCCGATCATGCAACGAGTGGAGGAGATCGCGAAGTGGCTGGTTTACGCCGGCAAGGCCCCTGCGGACGCCGTGGTGATGGCAAAGGACAGCGTGCGGCAGACGATGTACGTGTGGGAGAGCGCCGCGATGCCCAAGCAAGTATTCGCGGGGATCAATACCGACCGCAAGGCGGAGATCGGAAAGAAGGTCCTTGAGGATTACATGAACGAGTTCCTCCAAAACACCGGAACCGAAAGGAAGTATGTAGCTGTTTCTTACATGCCCGACGAGAACGCGCTGGTGTTTCAGGGCGGCGGCGGGTATATGAAGAGGACGGCCAACGACATCGCGTATTCCGGCAATCTCTATCTGGGCGGGCCACAAGAGAAACGCCCGCGCATCCCCACTATATCGGCCGAGGATGTGAATCGACAGAGGGCCGCAGCGGAAGCCGCGAACGTTGATAACGGCGCGAACCTTTCGAGCGAATCACAAAGTACGCTGCCATAAGAGGAGGCGTTTAAGGTGGACCTAGAGCAATTCATAGCGGAAGCCTCGCAGGCCGAGGGGGTTCCCGCAGAGGAAATCCGGGGGATTATCCAACAGGAATCCTCGGGTCGCCATTACCAGGAAGACGGGGCTATCCTCACCTCCTCCGCAGGGGCGCGAGGCTACATGCAGCTCATGCCCGGAACCGCAGCGGAGCTGGGGGTTAATCCTGACGACCCCCGAGAGAACGTCCTCGGTGGAACCCGCTATTACAAGCAGATGCTGTCGCGCTTCGGTGGTGACAGGGAGATGGCCCTGGCGGCCTATAATGCAGGGCCGGGGGCTGTGGAGAGATATGGTGGGGTGCCGCCCTATCAGGAGACCCAGGAGTACGTGAAGAACGTCCTCGGGAATATCTCGGGGAAACCTTATGACTGGCTCTCTCAGGGGTCCGATGCGAACGCCTACGGGACCCGGCCAGGGATAATCCCGGAGGTCGAGCCTGACCCTCTTACTTTCGCCTCCTATCTCGGGGACAAGTTCCTTGATTCCTGGAACGATTCCTATCTCGGAGGGACTGCCCGTACTATCTGGGCTAATATTACCGGCCCTGATGCTGGCCGTGGTTATCTTCCGGGCGATTACAAGGTCTCGCAGGATGACATAGGCTATGTTACGAAGGCCCTACCGGATGACCCTGCGGGGCAGCGATGGGTTCTGACGCGCGCCCAGAATCCTTATCACCTGGTCAGCCTCATTCAGATGAAGCAGGAAGACGCCAGACGGCGCGAGAGAATCGAGGCGTACCAGGGCAACTGGGCGGCCTACGGCGCAGGCTTCCTCGCAGCGGCGGCAGGGACGGTTACTTCCGACCCCACCGCGCTCCTGCCCCTCGGTCAGCAGGCGGTCATGGCGAAGGCCCTGGCAAAGCTCGGTCCGGTGGCTTCCAGGTTATCCATGAGCAAGCTGCTGCGATACTCGGAACTGGCCGCCGAGAACGCCCTCATCAACGTGGCCGAACGGAAGGCCGCAGAAGTTGGCGGAGGCTATCAGCAGGACTACACCGCAGCGGCCCTGGTAGGAGGCGCAGCAGGAGGGATTCTAGGTGCCCTTGGGGATGCCATAAGGACCCGCAGCGTGCAGCGTGTGGCAGCCGCAGCGGACAACGCGGAGTCACACGCCCTGGCACACACCATGGGCCTGCCCTTGCCTAACGAGGTCCCGAAGATGCGCGATGCCCTTCAGGGTCTCCATGATGGGGCCTGGGCGAGGGGCCTGAAGTCAAAAACCCTGGATGCCCTGGAGGCGTCCGGGAAGGTTATGGCCGTGGCGAAGGCGGACCTCAAGGCACTCGCCAAGCGCCTCGGGGTTGACCTCCCAGAGAGCGTGGGGGCCTTCCACAAGGCTGATGAGGACCTGACCGTAATCGTCAAGGATGGGCTGCCCGAGGGCGTCAACATAGACAACCTCCTGGCCCACGAGCGGGGCGTCCACGCGGGCCTCAAGGGTCTCCTCGGGGACACCGGCTATGAGACTCTGCGGAGGACCGTAAGGCAACACATCGAGAACCCTGACGAATCCTGGCTGGCTGCCATCAAGGCCACCCCGGAGGGCGGCTGGGAGGAAGTCCTCGGTCACTGGATCGAGAGAGCCGACCTGACCGATTCGACCTTCAGGAACCTTCGGAACATCACCATGCGGGGTCTGCGGAAACTCGGGGCCTCCTCGGGATTCTCCGAGGGCGAGATCAAGACTTTCGTCAAGCAGGCCCTTGCGAATGAAGCCACGGCCGCTACCGGCTACCGAACCCTCGGAGATGGAACAGTAGTTCTGAACGGCCTCCGGTTCTCCGCTGCGAACGTCTTTAACCCGAACATCATCGGGCATATGATCGACCTTGAGGGACCACGGAGGGGCATGAAGGCAAAGATCACGGGTCTCCTCGATGACATCAGCAAGTGGACCGAGGAGGGCTGGTACTACGGGACGCCCTTCGGGGTGCTCACGAACTCCCCCAGTAAGATCGGCCGACAGTTCGCTGCGGATGTCCTCCAGGATGCTCGCCTGCGGGACCGGGAGAGCGACCTCGTGATCTCCATCGAGGCGCAGCGGGACCGAATCAAGCGGCAGCTCGACACTCACTGGGACAGCTTCACAACGGCACGGAACGAGTGGATAGGAGGGACCGTCGCTTCGATGGGTCCCCTTTCCAATGCCCGCCGCCTCGACTTTAACAAGGCCGTCCGGGAGTGCTTCAACGTCACCTACACGAATAACACCGCAGGGATTATCCGCAAGGAGTGGCCTGCGGAGGTGGTCAAGGGGGCGAAGGCGCTGAAGGCCCTCCGGGATGACATGGTGGGGGTCGCGAAGGCTTCGGCCGAGATGTTCGGAGTCAAGGGCAAGAACCTCGTTGCCAAAGACTGGAAGGCCCTGGATGACGAGCTGTGGCGAAAGCTGGACGAGGACAGGTGGCTGTCGTTCGTTAATCGCTTCCCGAACATACACGACAAGGGTGGCGCGGTGGATTTCCTCACGGAGTACGCGAAGGCGGCTGTGAAGCGAGACAAGGTGCAGGAGAAGCTCCTGGCTGAGAAGACCGCGAAGTACGAGCGCGACCTGAAGCGGTGGGAGGACAAGACTGCGGACCTGGAGGAAGGAGCGACTCCCCAGGCCAAGCCTGTCCAGCCGGAGGTCACTGAGAAGGAGATCGACGAGTGGGTCGATAAGGAGGCCCGTAACTGGGCGATGGGTGTGGGCGACCAGAACCTCTCCAACCTGGAACGCTTTAAGGCTGACCGGGATGGGAACCACGTAGCCTACACGGACCCCATAGATTTCCTCAACGAGAGATTTCCGATGGACACCTCGAAGGTCGTGGAGGCCCCCTGGGGCGAGTTCAGCTACGACCTGCACCTCCGCTCGGACGACCTGGACAGGATGGTCCCGAGGATCATCAACAGGTTCTCCGGGGAGGCGGCCCTCCACAACAAGTATAAGGACACCGCCGCGATTGCCCACGAGCGGGCGCTCCTGGCGCAGGCCCTGGAGCACGGAGTTACGTTCAAGCAGATCACCCGTAGAGACGCGAAGAGAAACCTGTACGCAATGGATGAGGCTCTTCTTCAGATTCGCGGCCTCAAGCGGGATGAGGACATCCGCAGCAAGGCCCACGCGCTGGCGCAGACCCTACGTGGGCAGGCGTACTCTCAGAATGGCTCTAACATGGGCATGAATCAGCTTGGGGAGCTGGGCGGGGCGATTGCTTATGTGGGCCTGAAGGCTGCCCTTCACTTTGTCCCGACGTTGGCCCGCGAGCTGCGCGACATCCGACTCGGGCGGGGGACAGGCAAGTGGGTACAAGAGACCGAGAAGGAAATCTTCGGAGAAACCCTGGAGGCTAAGATATGGAAGACCTCGTGGGACTCCCGACTGTGGGCAGACGCAAGCACGCAAGGCTCGAAGCTGGCCTATCTGGACTACGCCAACGCAGGCATTAACTATGCCAGTCGCCTCGTGTCAACCGTCTCGGGGTTGCCTAAACTCACCGATCTGATGCTCCGAGGGATTCGCCAGGACACGATCATCGACTCCCTGGAGTGGGCCGCAGGCAAGCGTGTGGGCTGGTTCAGGAACCCCTTCAGCGAGAAGAAGCTGAAGGCGGCCGGCGTTGACCAAGCGTGGGCGGACAAGATCAAGGCAGACCTCAATAAGTATGTGGAGAGGGACGCCAAGGGGACCCTGAAGGGTTTCCTCCAGGATGCCTGGATCGCAGAATCCCCCGACACGTACTGGCGGTGGGTGCAGGTAATCGACAATCAAAGCCAGCGCGCGCTCACTCAGAACACCATCGGCAACCGGAATATCCTCGCCAACAGCGGCCCGAAGTCCAGACTATTCTTCCAGTTCAAGGACTTCAACCTTCGGGTCATGAACAGCCAGCTCGCTCGGGTCCTCACGCACCGCGAGATTGACGACTGGATGTCCCTGATGTGGTCTATGGCTACCAACGCTAAGGTCTACGCGGCCCTCACGATGGGGCGGGCCTGGTCGTACTATGCGGACGATGACGGAAAGAGGAATCAGTACCTGGACCGGACCCTTTCGCTTGAGCGGCTGGCCTCTGCGGCCCTTATCAGGAGTACCATCGGCGGGGCCGCTTCTTCGCTCACGGATGTCTACGAGCTATACTCAGGGGTCCCGACCTTCAGGACCACTGTGGATCGTTCCACGAGTCGGCCAGGTAATCGAGACTTCAGCGACATGGCCGGGGACGCCATCGCGCAGCTTCCGGGGGTGAGGGCGGCCACAGATATCGGGGTTGCGGCTGGGAGCGCCGGTCGCCTGGCGTTCACCGACAAGGCAACCCAGAAGGACCTGAAGAATCTCTTCAGGCTCATGCCCCTACAGAACAGCATCCCAATGCTCCGGGCGGCCGAGTTCATGATGGACGAGACGGGCCTGCCTGAGAAACCCTTGAGGAGATAGGAGAGGATACCTTGTCGGATTATAATGCACAGATAACCTACGCAACGGATGGGTCCCAGACGACCTTTTCGTTCCCGTTCGATTATCTGCGAAAAACTTTCATATACTGCACCTCGAATGGTGTCGCGCTAGTCTATGGGACTCACTACACGGTCCTTGACAAAGAGGTGGAATTTGCCTCCGCGCCTGCTGCGGGAACGCTAAGGATACAACGAAGAACCTCGACGGACCCCCTTGTATCGTGGGCGGACGCTTCCGTGCTGCGCGCCCTCGACTTGACGGTGTTCGAGGTCCAATGCCTGCATCTAGCGGAGGAAACAGCAGATGCGGTGAAAACGGATACGGCCGACCTCGCAGAGGAGGCAGCAGCCTCTGCGGGGGCAGCAGCGTCCTCGGCCAGCGAAGCAGCAGCCTCTGCGGGGGCAGCAGCGTCCTCGGCCAGCGAAGCAGCAGCCTCTGCGGGGGCAGCAGCGTCCTCGGCCAGCGAAGCAGCAGCCTCTGCGGGGGCAGCAGCGGCTGAAGTGGCTACCGCCATTGCGAATATAAAGCCTCCGCCCGGCCTCACTAATTACATCGCTAGTGGCCGCAAATTTACCGTGGGTGCTGACCTCAACCTCTCGATCAGCGCCGGAGTAGATTCCATTAGTGGGATAACGGTCGAGCGTGAAGTTGGTACAATCGCCCTCCACCCCCGCCGCGCACAGCTTCTTTACGATACCAAGGCCGGGACAACCGGGATAATCGACGCTACTTTTCCTACTGCTGACGCGGGGACGGTCTGCCGATGGGATTTGTCAAACTGGGATGGCGTCAGTCAAATTCCATCAACGGCGGGCGCCAACAATCTTATTCCCAACGGTGCTTTGACGCGAGAAGTCGGGTGGGCTGGCGATTACGCCATAAAGGGTAATGGCAGTAGTGGGTATTTGGTCAGCGCCAACAGTACCGGATTTCCCACTGGCAATAACCCTGTTGAATTGATAATACCCACTACCTACGCCAAAGGAAACGCAGACTATACGCTAATTGGTGGGTATGGAGTCAACTCGGCGAATGGTTTTTATATTTATACCGCCGCTGACAACCAGATATATATAGCGGCTGGCGGTAATATTCCGACTGGATTTTTTCCCGACGAGACGAAATACGTTTTTACGTTATCCCATGACGGCACAACTCTGCGATTGAGAGCCAACGGCCAAGTAGTTTATTCCGCTCCAGCCACCCTTAACATTACTGCAACACCGTTAAGTATTTTTAGGAACGGAGTACTTACCGGCTATTATAAAGGGGTTATCGACTATATTGAACTCCGTAACGCTCCCTGTACCGCTGCCGAAATTGCCGCAATATCAAACGCGCTGTTACTCCCATGCCGGTATTACCCCAGCCCCGCCATAAACGAGTATACGGATATATGTTCCGTCCTTCCGGCTGACGCCATATCCCTTGGATTTGTTCGTACCGGCACAACTGCACCACTTGAATCCAATGGCATCGATTATAAATATGGCCGGCGCGAGGGGGCTGTGGGAGGCAATCGTAGAGTATTTTTGGGGAGAGTGTATGCGTCAGGAACCGGAACTCCTGTGCCGTTTATCAACCCATTCGGGACGCGGAAGTTTCACCCACGCTTCACGTGGGCAGCCGATTCCGAAGGTACAGGAGAGTGCGGTGTTGCGGCCCCTTACGTTTACATCATAGGCGACCCAAACCCTGATAAAATTATCGTCTATTGTAGCGCCACTGGCTGGGCGAACGTAGCCTTCTCATGGAAAACCTCGGGCCATATTGGTTGCTACGCGGAGGTGTTTGATTAATGGCCGCACACAGATTAATGGAGAACTGAAGGAAACCCAATGAACCAAAACGACATCCAAAGTGAAGTCATCCGCGCCCTCCCTCCAGTGGGGGTCTCGGCTACTTCGTATTTCGGGGTCACTCTTCAGGATTGGGTCCTGTACGTGACCATCGTCTACACCCTACTACTGATCGCGCAGAAAATTCTCAAGCTCGCGGATTGGTGGTGGTGGGAGAGAAAGGGCAAGAAATAGCCATGTGGCAAGAGCTTAAGGCCAAACTGGCCGAGAATCCAGGAATCGCCGTCTTCATGATGACGTATCTCGGGGAACAGATGGCGAATGCCCTGTTTAGCTGCGATTTCAATATCAAGGACCTGGAGATTCTCGCGTGGCTCCTTGGGGGTCGCTATGGGATGAATCAGCTCCTCGGCTCGCCCATCCCCGCGCTAGATCAGTGGAAGCAGAGAGGAGGGCTGAACAATGGAACTGGGGCACCTGTCCGCAAAGTATGAGTCTAACGGCGACCCCGGAGCTATCGCCTACACAGTAGGAGACGCCGGCGGGGCCTCTTACGGGGCGTATCAGTTTGCCACCAACGCCGGTATTCCCCAGGACTTCTGCGCCTCTATGGAGCTTGACTGGGGAGTCCCTGGGACTCAGGAGTTTGACGCGAACTGGCGGGCAATGGCGGAGGCAGACCCTGAAGGATTCCTCCTCATCCAGCATCGGTACGTCTACGAGAAATACTTCGTCCCCGCTCACAACCTCCTGGCGGCCTCCGGGTTTTATCTATCGAGCCACTCCGAGGCATTGGGTCAGGTTGTCTGGTCGGCTGCTGTCCAGTACGGGCCAGGATATATCGTGGAACTCTTCAACACGGCAGCCGCTCTGTCGGGTGTAAATGATCCAAACGAACTTCCTGACAGAGTTCTCATTGAAAACATCTACGTCGTGCGGGCTTCTGATGAGTGGACCGCTGGGTCCCCCTCGCTGCGTCCGGGTCTTCGCGACCGATTCGCGGCAGAGTGTCAGGATGCCCTGGCGATGCTCGAAGAATAACACGTGGAGAAATCAGGTAAAATCATTGGTCAAAAAGATTGACCCCAAGGTCCTCGAAGAAATCGCGGAGCTGGAGGTGCTGGCCCTTCTTGAGGGACTCCAGGACCCGGAACTCCGCAGGAACCCTAGCTTTCTGGAGAAGGTGCGGAAGTTCATGGCGCAGAACCGCCTCATCACTTCCGAACAGACGCCGGGAATTAGGCAGCTCCAGCGCGAGACCGAAGACATCCCGGAGTTTGACGACTTCAACTGATGACCCGGTGGACAGCGGAGCAGATCGCGCGGGCTAAGAAGGACTTCAGGGTCTTCGTCTTCATCGTATGGCGCTCTATTGGCTTGCCTAAGCCGACTGAAGTGCAGAACGACATCGCGAATGTCCTTCAGAATCCTCCAGGGGACCGCATCATAATCGAGGGCTTCCGTGGGGTTGCCAAGAGCTTCCTTACATGCGCCCTCGTGGTGTGGCTCCTCTGGAAGAACCCGCTCCTCAAGATCATGATCGTCTCGGCCTCCAAGGAGAAGGCGGACCTCAATGCCGCTTTCATCAAGAAGATCATCTACACCATCGACTTCCTGGAGTGCCTTCGCCTGACCGACGAGGACCGCCGAGCGGGCCTGCGCGACACCAACAATCTTTTCGATGTCCACGGGGCCGTCCCGGACATCAGCCCTTCAGTGAAGAGTGTGGGCATCACCGGACAGCTCACAGGCAGCCGCGCGGATGTCCTCATCTCAGATGACGTGGAGGTCCCTGGCAACTCCGGGACCCAGCTCCAGCGGGACCGCCTGTCGGAACTTGTCAAAGAGTATGATGCCATCCTCAAGCCCGGCGGCCGGATCATCTACCTTGGGACGCCTCAGTGCGAGGCGAGCCTGTACGTGGAGCTTCAGAATCGCGGCTACCAGACCGTCATCTGGCCCGTGGAGTACCCGAACGATGCGAAGGAGCGCGAGTTCTATGGGGACCGCCTGGGGCCACTCCTCAAGAAACGCTACGATGCGGACCCTGAGAAGTGGAGAGGCAAGCCCACCGATCCGCTCCGGTTCAACGAAGAGGAGATCGAAAAGCGAAAGCTCTCCTACGGTCGCGCAGGCTTCGCCCTCCAGTTCATGCTTAACACGAACCTCAGCGACCAGGACAAATTCCCGCTTCGGGTTGCCGACTTCATCGTCACCGACCTCGACCGGGAGGAGACCTCCGTTAAGTGGGCCTGGGCCTCGGGTCCGCAGCAGCGCCTCACAGATGTCCCCAGCGTGGCCCTCAAGGGTGATTTCTTCTATGGTCCTTTCGACCGCTCGAAGGAAGTCACTAAGTACACCGGGACGATGCTCTATATAGACCCCAGCGGCCGGGGCAAGGATGAGACCTCTTATGGCATCTCCAAGTTCCTGAACGGCTTCGTCTTCATCATGGAGCTGGGAGGTTTCATGGACGGTTATGGGGAGGCCACGCTGCGCTCCCTCGCCACCAAGGCCAAATTCTGGGGTGTGAACGATGTTGACATCGAGCCAAATTTCGGTGATGGCATGTTCACGAAGCTCATCACTCCGGTGTTCAAGGAGATCGGGCATCCCTGCAATATCCAGGAGACCAAGCACAGCTCCAAGCAGAAAGAGGCGAAGATCATCGACGGGCTGGAACCTGCCCTCAGCCGTCACAAGATCATCCTCGCCAAATCGGCCATCCTCGACGACTATGAAGTGTACCAGCGCGACCCGCGCTACTCGCTGATCTACCAGATGACACGCCTCAGCCGGGAGAAGGGCGCTCTCGCCCACGATGACCGGATTGAGGCCCTTTGGGGCTGCGTGATCCACTGGCTTGAGTATATGGACAGGGACGCCCAGACCGGCCTTGAGGAACTCCTTGAGGAAGAGCTTGAGAAATGGATGGACCCGTCAAGAGGGGTCTTCTATATCCCCGAGATCAATCCACCCCAGAAGATCATCAAGGCCCGTAACGGGGTCAGCCTTGGGAATATCCTGGAGGGTGCCTGGCGGCGTTAGCTGCCGGGTGCCCTCATCTCTTGTTTACCGTAATTAACTGTCCCACGTATATACAAAGTCCTAACTGTCCCACGTATTGAGGGCCTGATGATTACCTTAAGGATATCCTAGAGTCCACCGCCAGTATTTCCCGCTGGCCTGTGATCTCTCGGTCCCTCCGGTGATGTCCTTAAGGATTCCTGAAAGCTCTCCTGCCTCTGTTATTACAACAAAGATACCTATCCTTTAGGTTATCCTCGACACACCTTACAAAGTGTAAGCAACGCTAGGAGGTGAAAGGCCATCCTCACACAGATCAAAGAGTATCTCAAGACCACCTGGCTGCCTTGGGGGCTGCTGGCGTGCTCTTGGGTTTTCTTTTACCCATTCCTCAACCACCAAACCGATAATGATTATCCGTTACCGGCAACTCCTCCGCCTGTGATCGACTCCCTTACGACCCTCCAGACCACCCTCAAGACCACCCCTTCCGACCCTGATCTCGTCCTGACGCAGACCTACAAGGCGGTCATCAACGGCGAGACCCTTAAAGCCCCGATAAGGCCGGCCTCGCAGCAGCCCCAAGGGTCCCCTAAAGGCGGAGCGCCGGGGACCACCGCTACGGTGCGCCAGGAAATCGACCTGACGAACATCGTCAAGCGCCTCGAACTGGACGCCGAGAAGAAGCGCAGGGTCAACTGGGAACTGGGTCTCGGAGCTGGAGTTCACAACGGCAAGGCGTATGGCATCGTGTCGATCCAGCGCAACTATCGACCCGACAGAGGGGTCGAGCTGGAGGTCCATCTAGCCCCCGGCCTCAAGGGCACGGAGGTGAAGCACAAGTGGATGTACTAGCTGCGGCGCTCAGAGACTTCATTCTCGTCGTCCTCGTTAGCTTCGGAGTGGCTTTGGCGATCATCCTGACCGCGTTCCTACACATCCTTTTCGGAAAGGAGAAGAGATGATCGAGCTTTATTGTCCCAAGTGTCAGCGATCCTGGTACACCGCTAACACATTCCCAGGTCAAACTTGTGGGACCTGTAGGACACCCTTGAGATACGTCGGGGTGGCTGGGCCTACACGGGAGACGCCGGCAGCCCTCAAGGTGCATCGAGGCTGCTGTTATGATATCACAAAAGACCGCGAGGAGTGTTGCCGCGAATGAAAGAGTTCTGGAAACGCATAGAGACGGGCTTCGCTATCTTCATTCGGATAACTTTCGCCGTCACCTTTTGCTGGGTCTGGATTCCTCTGTGGATCATCGGCGCTACTTATAAGCTGATTACTGGCCGCGACCTCCGCGTCTAAACTAAGGGACCCTCGGAGGTCATCCTCTTCGGGTCCCAACTCATCTTTAGGAGATGATCGCAATTAGCCTTCAGCCTTTACTGATTAGCATCCAGGAAGCGTCTAAAATCCTGAACATACCGCTCTGCGAAATGTACGATCTGGTCAAGAGTGAGGACTTCCCAGCAATTAAGATCGGGCGAAAGTGGCGCATCATCGTCTCTCGCCTCGAACAGTGGGCCGTGTCCCGGTTGGAGGAGCGGCCGAACAACATAGGCACCCCATTGGCACCCGTGAGGAAACGGCTGGGTGGAAATAGGCGATAATGCTGGCTTCTCCGGGATCGACACCTCCGCACATCAAGTTCCGGGTTTAACCTTACTTGGCGCCGACCCCGTCAACAACGGCCCGAACGCCGGCAGCCGCTCCAGTCCTGCCGCGAAAAGCAGGCTCACCCCAACGGTTGCCGCATAGAATCCCGCCACCACCGGCGGCGTCAACGCCTCGCCCGCCGCCGCCAGCCCCGCCGCCAGATGGAACATCACCAGCGGATGCGCCAGATACACCGCGTACGAATGGCGCGCCAGCAGCGACAGAGGATAGGAGAGAGCAGGGGAGAGCGGCCGGTCGAAAACCGCGAACAGCGCCAGGCAAACCGCCAGCGTATACACCACCCCCTCGGGGGAAAGCTGCTGGACGGTATTCACCGCCTGCTCCGGGTCTTTGCCGTTGCCCAGCAGCCAGTAATAACGCCCCAGCATCGCCGCCAGCGCGATTGCGAAAAACATGCCCAACTCCCGCCGCCGGCGGGCCGCGAAAGAGCGGAAATCCTCCAGGCGCACCGCGCACACCGCCCCCAGCAGGAACACGAACACATAATGCAGCACCCAATAACTCAAGCGGTGCTTGAGCGCCAGATCGGCATAATAATCCTCCGCCCCGAAAGGCAGCACATTACACGACCAATAATTAAACCACACTTGCGCCGACATCAACGCCCCCAGCCACGGCAACGGCCTGGCGGCCAGCGGCGGCACCACCGCCCGCCACAGCGGCATCAGCGCGTAAAACCACATCAGGATGACGAGAAAATACAAATGGTATGAAGCCAGGCCGAACAACAGGAACTCGTACAAATGCGGCGGCTCCCACGGCCACACATCCCCGGTCGCCCAGGAATTATGCGCCATATAAAGCAGCGACCACGCCAGGTACGGCACCAGCACCGCCGCCGCCCGCCGCCGGAAAAAACGGCCGTACCCGAACGGCGCTCCGGGGCGGTACTGGTAGAAAAGCCCGAACGCGGAAACGAAAAAAAAGATCGGCACACTGAAGCGCGTGAAAATCTCCAGCAACGCGAACAGATGGACGTTAACCGCCGGCCCTGCCAGCGAATAGGCGCCCGCATGGATGCCCACCACCCCCAGCATCGCCGCCCCGCGAATATACTCGGCCGCCGCTATCTTCCCCGGCATGGCGCGCTCCCGGCCGGCGGGGCGCTCCGCCGCGCCGCCTTATTCGTCATATACACTCCCGCCAGCACGATCGCGCCGCCGGCCGCCACGTACGCCGTCAGCGTCTCGCCCATGAACAGCACCCCCACGATCGCCGCGAACAGCGGATTGAAATACGAAAACGACGCCGTCCGCACCGCCCCCAGCCGCTCCACGCCCAGGTACCACATATAATAAGCGTACACCGAGCACAGCACCGCCAGGAAAAGAGCGCTCGCCGCCGTCGGCCAGGTGATGCCCGCCAATTGCCCCGCCAGCGGCACCGGGGCCAGCGGTGTCGCCACAAAAGCGAACGGCGCCAGCAGCAGCGTCCCGAAAATATGGATCCAGGCCATCGTCAGAAAAGGAGGGTACTTCTGCATAATCTCCCGCCCATAGAGCGTAATCCCGGCCCACGTCAGCGCGTTCACCAGCATCAGCAGATCGCCCGGCAGCGTCGATGACGACAACAGAGCGGCGCCGCCGCGGCCGCCGCTGATAATCAGCGACACCCCGCCCAGAGCCACCGCGATCCCCGCCGCCCCGGCCGGCGACACCCGCTCCCAGCCGAGGGCCGCGCCGAACACCGCCGTCCACACCGGAATCGTCGCCACGATCAGCGCCGCATTCACCGTCGTCGTAAACGTCAGCGCGGTATACTGGATATAAAAATACGACGTTACCGTCAGGAACCCGAGCACAACGAACCGCCACACATCGGCGAAAGCGATCGTCGATTTTTCCCGCCGGAAAAACAGGATAACGGCGAAAATCGTGGCGGCGACAAAAAACCGCAGCACCACAAGATTCAGCGGCGCCAGTTCGGCCATTCCGGTCTTGGCGACCGCGAACGAGGCCCCCCACAGGAAAGCCACGCTCAACAAACCGGCGTACATCATTCGAGGCTTGGCATCGGTCATTATTACCCTATCCTCCAGTGACTAGCTAAGTTGCTTCATGCTATACTAAACATAGTGAAAAAAACGAAAGAAGGTAAGAAAATGAGCGAACTCGGCATAGGAACGCCGGCGCCGGACTTCACCCTTCCGGCCACCGGCGGGGCGGCGGTGAGCCTCAGCGCCCACCGCGGCCAGAAAATCATCCTCTTCTTCTACCCCAAAGACAACACCGCCGCCTGAACTGACGAAGCTCGCGAGTTTCGCGACATACACCCCGAAATCGTCGCCGCCGGGGCAGTCATCTTCGGCGTCAGCCGCGACAGCCTCGCTTCCCACGAAAAATTCAGCGCCAAAGTCGGCCTGCCCTATCCGCTCCTAAGCGACGCCGACAGCGCCGTCTGCCGGCTATACGGCGTCCTCAAGGAAAAAACCATGTACGGCAAAAAAGTCCTCGGCCTCGAACGCTCCACCTTCGTCATCGACGAAAGCGGCCGCCTAGCCCATATCTTCCGCGGCGTCAAAGTCGCCGGCCACGCCCGGGCCGTCGTAGACGCCCTCAAGGCATAACGAACAGACTAAAAACCTAGGGCTTGCAGATAATCTCCGCAACATACGTATCCACGATATTCGCCGCGTGCGCCGGTCGCAGCACCACCGCAGTATCCGCCCCCTTGCCCGTGCCGCCGATCGCGATCACCTCGCGTCCGTGGGGGATCAGGCCGGCATCCAGCGCCATAACCGCCACCTCCACGCACACCTTCACCCCCTGGCCGAACATCCGCAGCGTATGCGCCATAATCTCCACCGGATACGCGCCGCTGAACTTGCGGCTGATGCCTCGCTCCGCTCCCGACAGCACATGCGTCGTCGTCAGCACCTTCACTCCGCGGGCGACAAGCTCGGCGCGCACCTCGGGCGGCATTTCATTTTCCCCCGGTTTCGCATACCCCTGGGCGTGCGTCACGCACACCACATTCGGCGCCTTGCCTGCCAGCAGTTCGGCCGTCGCCCCGCTGCACGACGCCACCACGATATCGTCGATTCCCGCGGCCGCAGCCTTGGCCAGGGCAAGCTCCACCGTAGAGGCCGTATTCGCCGGCCCCGGTTTTTTCCAGTACATAAACCTCACTCCTATACTCAAAACTACCGCTAACTTCCCCGCTGCGCGCCGCTTTTCCTGCCGCAGGCCGAACTACTGGCAGGAAATTCCCGACCGGCGGGGAATAAAACTAAACATCCCGAACAGAAAGAAGGATGACACGCATGGGACCCATTGGACTTCTTGACGGCCGAATAATCGACCTCAACGAAAAAATCGTCGAAATGGAAGACCGCGGCTACCAATTCGGCGACGGCGTATATGAAGTAACCCGCGTCTACAACGGCAAACCCTTCGCCCTCAAACCCCACATGGACCGGCTTTACCGGTCGCTGCGCGAACTCAAGATTCCCGCCGTCTACACCTTCGAGGAACTGGCCTCCTTCCACGAGCGGCTCATCGCCGAAAGCGGCTATACCGACGCGGCCGTCTACCTCCAGATCACCCGCGGCGTCGCTCCCCGGGCCCACGCCTTTCCCGAAAATATGGTGCCCCGCCTAACCATGACCATACGCCCCTCCAAAACCAACGTCGAGCTCCAGACCAGCGGCGCCAAAGGCGCCTTCGTCCCCGACGTCCGCTGGCTTAGATGCGACATCAAATCCATAAACCTCCTCGGCAACCTCCTCGCCAAACAGCGGGGCAAAGAGACCGGCGCCTTCGAAGCCGTGCAGATCCGCGACGGCATCGTCACCGAAGGCTCCAGCAGCAACTTCTTCATCGTCAAGGACGGCGTCCTCTGGACCCATCCCGTCAGCAACCTCATCCTTCGCGGCGTCACCCGCACCATCATCATCGACCAGCTCGCCCCCAAACTCGGCCTCACCGTCATCGAAAAAGGCTTCGACCAGGCCTTCGCTCTCAAAGCCGAAGAAACCTTCGTCAGCGGCACCAACACCGAAATCATGCCCCTCGTACGCATCGACGCCGCCACCGTCGGCGACGGCCGGCCCGGCCCCGTCACCCGCAAACTCATCGAAGCCTACAACGAGTTCGTAATTAAGGAATGCGGCGCCAAATAGAATCAGCCTAACCAACCGCGAAGCCACCCGGACGGGTGGCTTTGTTGTTCTTATTCCCCGACGCATGGTAACAACCGGGAAAGCGTTTACATATCATGTAGCAGAACCCTATTCGCGTGAAAGGAGCGTAAACAATGAGAAGACCCGTCTGGGACTATCCCGAAATCGACGACTGGGATGACGATTTCGCCCGAGACGACCGTCAGATCGTCATCGGCGCCGGCTTCGGCTTTGGTTTCGGCTGCTATCCCCGCCGCTTCTGCTTCCCCCGTCAGGGCTTCTTCGGCTGCTTCCCGCGCCGTTTCTGCTTTCCCCGTCAGTTCTTCTTCGGCTGTTACCCGCGCCGCTACTGCTACCCCCGCCGTCCCTGCTACCCCATCTAACGCCCCTAAAGAAAGCAGGCCGGGCCGTCATGGCCCGGCCTGCTTTCTTTCTCCCTGCAGCCTTCCCGGCAGCAGCGCGATCAACGCCGACCCGGCCAGCACCAGCGCGCTTCCCGCCAGCATCGCCGGCACCAGTGAACCGGTCACGTCGCGCAGATACCCCGACACCGTCGGCGCCACGATCGCCGCCGACATCACCACAAAATTGAATACCCCCACAGCCGCGCCCATCGCCCCCGGATAGCGGCTGCTCACGATATCCCCCGTCCAGGCCGCCATTATCGGCGTAAACGCCGAATTGCTGAACAGCCCGAACGCCAGCAGCGCGGCCACGATTGCCGGCGCGCTCGTCACCTGCGACAGCGCCATCAGCGTCAGCGCCGCTCCGGGCGCAACCAGCAGCGCCAGCGGCTTGCGGCCAAAGCGGTCCGACAGGCGGCCCCACATCAGCCCCGCCGGCAGAGCCGTCAGCGCCACCAGCCCCGTGTATAAGCCCGCCTGGCCCAGGCTGAAGCCGCGCTCCAACTTCAGAAAAGTAGGCCCCCACGTAACCGCCACCCAAAAACCGTATAAAGCCGTGAAAGTTACGATATTGATCAGCCACAAATCGCGGTCAGCCAGAATTGCCCGGTATTCGCGCCACGACGCCGTCTCCGTGCCGCGCACCGCCGGCACAGCCGCCTGGAAAAAGCCCAGCATCAGAAACGTCGGCACGCTCAGCAGCAGAAAAGGCGCCCGCCAACTCCCCAGCCAGTCATACACCGGGCCGCTCATCGCCAGTCCGGCCAGCAGACCGGCCGCCATCCCCGTGCCCACGACCGCCGCGCTGACCCCGCGCCGCTCAGGTGGCACCGCCTGCAGCATTGCTCCGTACGCGCTCGGATAATACCCGCCCGCGCCCAGACCGTGTAGCCCCACGAAAAAAAGCAGCGACGCGTAACTCGCGCCCGCCAGCCCCAGGCCGAGGACCCCCGCGCCCGCCAGCGCGTAAGTAGCCAGCAGCACCTTCTTCAGGCCCCAGCGGTCCCCGGCCATACCGGCCGGAATCTGCAGCACCAGATAAAGGAGAAAATAAGTGCTTGTCAGCAACCCAACCTCGGTCGACGACAGCGCCAAATCCCCGGCGATAACCGACAGCAGCGGATACAGTGCGGTGCGGTCGGCGTAGACCACTGCCCAGCCCGCCGCCAAAGCGGCCAGCATCAGACCGTTGCCGCCCGCCCGGCGCCCCGCGCACTTATTCATACCACATAAATTGCTCATACCTTCCTCCGTTGTTCGCGCCCTGGCAAAACCTTTCCCTGCATAGGCGATAATAATTACTTATGGCGAGCGAACAAGGCAAAACCCGTAATTCCCTTGACTGCTCCTGGGCACCATAATAAAATAAAAGAAACCACCCTCCCCCAGGAGGGGGGTACGGAGAAAGGAGCTGCTGCCCATGAATCTGACCATCAGCCCCAAGGCGCAGACTGTAATTGCCGAACAGGGCAACATCGTCGCCGTCAAGCTCGAAAAAAAAGTAACCTTTGGCTGAGGCGGTCCCCAGGTGAGAACCACCCCGTCCGTGCGGCGGGGCACACCCGAAGCCAATGAAGCCAGCGAATACGAACAGCAGACTGTAAACGGCGCCACCGTCTACGTGCATAACTCCCTGCGCGATCTCGACAATGTCGAAATCGACGCCGAAGTCTCCGTCTTCGGCAGCAAACTTGTGCTAAAAGGAGTGCAGACCGCGGGTCGGAGCTGCTGCTGACAAATACTTGACACTCCTCGGGCGGGATTCAATCCCGCCCTTTTTTTTCGCCGAAAACGTCCAGATGCACCATATCAGCGAAATCCCGCCGCCACTGGCGGGGGTAAGGGGGCTCCTTCGCCCGCCGGCCGAGGGTGACCAGCATTACCGGCAGGAAGTTCGCCGGCACCTTGAACTCCGCCAGAACCTTCTCCGGATAAAACCCGTCCATCGGCCCCGAATCCAGGCCCAGCTCCTGTGCAGCCAGCATCAGCGCCATCGCCGCCAGCGCCGCGTTGCGCGACGCCCACAGCTCGCGGTAGCGCACATCGCCGTCGAACCTCCGTACATAGCGCCGCGAGCCCTCCACCCTTTCCGGCGTCGTCCCGCCCAGCGCCAGCAGATCGGCGTACACCGGCTCGAAATGGGCCATCATATCGGTATTGCCCAGCACGATTACCGTCGCCGAAGCAAGCTTGATCTGGTACTGATCCATCGCGCAGGCCCGCAGTTTTTTCTTCGCCGCCGCATCCCGCACCACGATGAATTCCCATGGCTGCAGATTCATCGCCGACGGCGCCAGCTTCACCAGCGAAAACAGGCGCATCAGAACCTCGTCGCCGATAACGAATCCGGGATCGTAATCGCGGGTCGCGCGGCGGCGCGATAGCGCCTCGGAAACCAACACACCCCATCCCTCCAAACCATATAATAGTCGCTGCCATAGACCCAAGGAATGACGGACATGCCAAACAGCTATTTTACCGTCAAGACCGCGTGAGATAAAATACAATCATAACCATCATATTTCCCCCTTGCCTGTCCCGATTCCTGCCGGGGCCGACCTTCGCCGGCGCGCGCCGGGCGAAGAAAAAGACCGGCCGGAACCACAGCGGGTCGACTCCGGACCGGTCGCGGGCAATATGTTCTTCACTCGGGCAGCGGCGGCGCCGTCCGTGGCTGGCGCTGCAGCGCCGCCACCGCTCCCGGCCCGCCGGCAGGTGAATTCCCCCGCACGGCGAATTTTACCTCATAGGCATCCTCAGTCTCCTTCAGGGGGAAAACCGGCTGACCCGTCGTCCGCCAACTTGCGGACAGCGGCGAAAAAAGCGCCAGAAAACGCTCCCTGCTCGACGTCTGCCGCCCGTAAATATCCGGCAGCACCTTCAGATACAACCCGTCCTTCCTCTCCACCAGCAGCAGAGTCTCGTATGCCACCGTAACCGGCGTACCGACCTCCACCACCTCGTAAAGCTCGCGGGCGTCCGCGTCGTGCATGCGGATGCAGCCGCCCGACACCGGATAACTTATCGACCAGTCGACATTCGTCCCGTGGATGCCGTACGAAGGAGCGAACTCCATCCAGCGGCTGCCCAGAGGATTGTCCGGCCCCGCCGGCACAGGCGTGCGGTCGGCGAACTTCGCCCCCGGGTACCAGGTCGGCTGCTCCAGCTTCAGGAACACCGCGAACCTGCCCACAGGCGTCTGCTCGTAAGGCGTGCCCACCGCAATATCGTAACTCTTCACTACTTGTCCTTTGTCAATCACCGTCAACTTATACTCGGGGATATTGATATAAATCTCGGGACTGGCGTGAGCGCTGCCGCAAAAACTGACGCATAGCAGGATCAGGCAAAGGACCAAGCGCAATCCATCACCTCCCTTCGCCGCCAACATAAGCCTTATCTGTCAGACCTATTATCAGATGAGGGACGGACCGGCCATACCAAGTAACATGTGGACAAAGAGGCAACCCCTGCAAACGCAGGCAAACAAACCATAAGGAGTGATTTCATGGAACTCAAGGGTGTATACCCGGCGATGGTCACCCCCCTCACCCCGGACGAGCAAATCGACAAAGCGGCCTACCGGCGCGTCGTCCGCTACTGCCTGGACGGCGGCGTCCACGGCGTCGTCGTCCTCGGCACCACCGGCGAATTTCCCGCCATGACCGACGCCATGCGTCAGGACGCCATCGAAACAGCCATCGACGAAGTCAAGGGCAGCGTACCCGTCCTCATCGGCTGCGGCGACACCAGCACCACAAAAACCCTCGCCCAGGTCAAGGCGGCCGCCGCCGTCAAAGCCGACGCCGTCCTCGTCGCCATACCCTACTACTACCCCCTCGACCAGGCTGCCGTCACCCGCCACTTTCTGGCGGTCGCCGAAGCCTCGGTCCTGCCCGTCATCGTCTACAACTTTCCCCAGATGACGAAAACGGCCATCGCCCCCGACACCCTCGCAAAACTCGCCGCCCACCCCAACATCATCGGCGTCAAAGACAGCGCCGGCGACTTCGTCGCCATGCAGCGCTACCTAGACCTCACCACCGACCACGCCTTCGCCGTCATGTCAGGCAACCCCGCCCTCGGCCTCGCCGCCTACCTCCATGGAGCAAAAGGCGGCATCTACGCCGGCTGCAGCATGGTCCCCAAACTCTGCGCCGACGTCTACAACGCCTTCAGCCGCGGCGACCTACCCGCCGCCCTCGACCTCCAGAAGCGCGCCTCCCTCATCCCCCTCATGGGCGGCTTCGGTCCCGCCCCCGCCGTCATCAAGCTCGTCCTCAGCAAACTCGGCGTCTGCGACGCCACCGTCTCCGCGCCGCTGGGACTGGCGCCGGGACAAGAAGAAAAAATCTTTGCCTGGGCGCGTCGTCTTGGCGTCGAAGTACAATAGGGCCGTTGATAAGCCCCCATCTGCGTTGTTGTTCCTGCGGGCGCTCGCTCGCCGTACGTCCCGGTGTACTGTCTTCGCTCGCGTCCTCGGAGCCGCCTAGCATCTGGGGGCTTCTGAACGGCCCCGGCAGTTCAGAGTATCGGGGGATGCAGCTGTAAACGGCACAACAAAAATAAAAAAGCTGCTGATTTAGTCAGCAGCTTTTTCGTTTTGCCCCTAGAACTTCATTCCGATATACTGGCCGTGCCGGAAAGGCGCGTTTTCCACCACCTGCTCCGGCAAAATGCCGAAATGGCGGAAAAACCGTTTTGCGCCGATATAAGCACCCTTGGCCGCATATCTTACCGGAAAAGCGTTCGATTCCTGTTCCGCCACCGGCATGATGCCCAGCGCCTGGTTTTCGCTGTCATAGCCCAACATGCAGAAATAATGGTTGCCCAACAGTTCGGCGGCTTTCTTGTTGAAAACGATGCGGCCGTTCGGTTTTACGGCCACCAATGGATCATCCTTCTTGCCGCCGCGGGTTCGATGCGGTGTAAACATCGTAAACGAAAACTCCACTCTTTTTCACTCCCTGTGCAGATTCTTAATAAAAGTATGTGCAAATCGCCTGAATTATAATCATCTTTTTCCCATTTGTAGCAAAAATATCTTTTTTCTCTTACCGCGCGCTTCAATTGTTTGCCGCCCCGTTTATCGTATATAATCAAAGAGAAAAACAAATACGGAAGGGGAATTCCATGAACACCGTCTGGTGGTATATACTCGCCGCGATCATCGTCGGCAGCATCCTCAAATACCTTGTCATGAACCCGTGGGCCTGGGTGGCCATCGACATCGGCGTCTTCGTCGCCGTCTACATCATCCTCCGCCGTTACCCCTGGATCAACCTCAAAAGAAGCATAACCTTCTTCGGCTGCCTCACCCTTGTCAACATCTTCGTCGACCTCGGCATCGTCTCCGGCCTCATCGGCAACATCGTCCTCCTCGTCCTCCTCGGCTGGATGATGTTTGGGCAGGGCGGGGGAGGGCAGGGGGGGAGACAAAGGCCACGCCACCCCTGGCACAAATAAGTTTTCGGCTTCGTACTTTAGGGCCGTTGATAAGCCCCCATTGCGGCGTTGCTCCTCGGCTGTCATCCTCAGCGTACGTTCGTGTACGCGCGATGCTGTTAAATCGGTCCTGTGCAAACAATGTGTCTAAACGTTGTCGCGGAGGAAACGGTGGTGACAGCCTCCGGTGCGCCTTGCACTGAGGGCTTCTTAACGGCCCCTGCAGACCCGTTTTATGAAATGAGTAACGGAAGTTGCCATCGTAAGCGAGTGTGAGAAACGCGAGCGATGATAATCTTCCGGGACAATGACAAGTTACCCAATACAAACAAAGGAGCAAAGCCCAATGACCCCATCCCGGCCGGACCTGCTGGCGCGGGCCGCCCTCCTGCTGGCGCTCACCGTCATCTTCCAGTCCCTGCGCCTCATCATCCCCGTACCGCCCTTCTTCACCACCTTCATCATCGGCAGCCTCGTCAACGCCTGCTTGCTCATCGCCTGCGAAACCGTCGGCCTCGCCGCCGCCGCCCTCCTCGCCGCCGTAACCCCTGTCGTCGCCTACCTCCAGGGGCTTCTTTTCCTGCCCGTCTTCATCCCGCCCGTCGCCCTCGCCCACCTTCTCTACGCCCTCATCTACAAAACCCTCCTCGCCCGCGGCCGTTTCGCAGCCATCGGCGCGGCGACGGTCATAAAAACAGCCGTCCTCTTCGCCGCCTTCACCTGGCTGCTCACCTTCATCAACGTTCCCCCCAAGCTTGCCGCCGGCATCATGTTCGTCATGGGCTGGCCGCAGATCTTCACCGGCATAATGGGCGGCGTACTGGCCGCCATCGTCGTCAAACGGGTGGGCGGCCGCCCATAAGTGTCGCCTGCAAATTCAAAGCTTACAAAAAAGCTGCTGCGGCAGCTTTTTTACTCGACAAAATATAAACTTTATAATCGAAAAAATTCCAGAACTGTGACGCACGTCACAGAACGGACCCCCCCATCCTCCTATAATGGCAGTAGAAACCAAAACAGAGGAGGATGCATCAATGGGAATGTTCTGCTACCAATGTGAACAAACCGCCGGCGGCACCGGCTGCACCAAAATCGGCGTCTGCGGCAAGAACGAGGACGTCGCCGCCCTCCAGGATACCCTCATCTTCGGCCTCAAGGGCATCGCCGCCTACGCCCACCACGCCCGCGAGCTGGGCGCCCGCGACGAGCAGGTCGACAAATTCATGCACGACGCCCTCTTTTCCACCCTCACCAACGTCAACTTCAACCTTTCCCGCCATATAGACCTCGTCCTCAAATGCGGCGAAATGAACCTGCGCGTCATGGAGCTCCTCGACAAAGCCCATATCGACCGCTTCGGCCAGCCCACCCCCGCCCAGGTATTCACCGGGCTTAAAAAAGGCCACGCCATCCTCGTAACCGGCCACGACTTCCTCGACCTCGAAGAAATCCTCAAACAAAGCGAAGGCAAAGGCATCAACGTCTACACCCACGGCGAAATGCTCCCCGCCCACGCCTACCCCGAGCTGAAAAAATATCCCCACCTCGCCGGCAACTACGGCACCGCCTGGCAGAACCAGCGCCAGGAATTCGAACAGTTCCCCGGCGCCATCGTCGTAACCACCAACTGCGTCATGCCCCTCACCGCCAACCAGACCTACGGCGACCGCATCTTCACCCGCGGCGTCACCGGCATCGAGGGTAGCACCCACATCGAAGACCGCGACTTCTCCGCCGTCATCGCCAAAGCCCTCGCCATCCCGGCTGCCGAAGCCAAAGACGGCGACTACACCCTCACCACCGGCTTCCACCACAACTTCATCCTCTCCATCGCCGACAAAATCGTCGACGCCGTCAAAGCCGGCAAAATCAAGCGCTTCTTCCTCATCGGCGGCTGCGACGGCGCCAAGCCAGGCCGCAACTACTACACCGAACTCGCCCAAAAAGTGCCCCAGGACTGCGTCATCCTCACCCTCGCCTGCGGCAAATTCCGCTTCAACCACCTCGACTTCGGCGACATCGACGGCATCCCCCGCCTCCTTGACATCGGCCAGTGCAACAACGCCTACTCCGCCATCCAGGTCGCCGTCGCCCTCGCCAAAGTCTTCAACTGCGGCGTCAACGACCTGCCGCTCACCCTCGTCCTCTCCTGGTACGAACAAAAGGCCGTCGCCATCCTCCTCACCCTCCTTCACCTCGGCGTCAAAAACATCCGCGTCGGCCCCACCGCCCCGGCCTTCATCACCCCCGGCGTCTTCAAAGTCCTCAACGAAACCTTCGGACTGCAGCTCATCACCACCCCCGACGAAGACCTCAAAGCCATCATGGGCTGATAAGCGAACAAGGGGATGGGCCAGAAAGTCCATCTGCGGCGTTGCTCCTCAGAGCGCTTGCTTGCGTACGTCCGTGTACGCTGCGCGGCGCGCTCTTACGGTGCGCCTTGCATCTGGAGCTTTCTAGCCTAATCCCGGCAGTCCGGGAACACAAAGAGACCGTCAGAAGCACCTCGCTTCTAACGGTCTCTTTTTTTATACGGTGGTCTTGTAACCCTATTTCTCCGGCAGCCAGCACTTCAGCCCCGCCGTATTAAAACACGCGTTGCACGACACGCACGAAGCCTTCGCCTGACCCCGCCTCATGCGGGCCACCAAGTCCGGCTCCTTCACCAGCGGACGCGACAGCGCCACCAGATCGGCCGACCCGTCGGCTACCACCCGCTCCATCACCGCCAGCGACCTCAGGCCCCCGACCAGAATCACCGGCACCTTCACGGCCGCCTTCACGGCCTTCGCCGCCGCCGCGAAATACGCCTCCTGCTCCGGCCGCGCGATCCCCGGCGCCGACATCACTCCCTTCGCCTCGCGGATGCCGCCGCTCACCTCGATCGCCGCCACGCCCCAGGCTTCCAGCGCCTTCGCCGTTGCCACCACATCGTCGAGCGTCAGGTACCCCTCGCCGGGCATACCGTCAGTCGAATTCAGCTTCGCCAGGATCGGGTACGCGTCGCCCGCCGCCCGCCTGGCCCGCTGCATGATCTCGCCCAGGATACGGACGCGGTTCTCCAGACTGCCGCCCCATTTATCCGTGCGGCCGTTGGTATACGGCGAAATAAACGACGACAGCAGATACCCGTGGGCCACATGCAGCTGAGCCCCATCGCAGCCGGACGCCTTCGCCCGGCCCACCGCCGCCGCGTACGCGTCCACCAGCGACCAGATCTCCTCCTCCGTCAGCTCCCGCGGCGTCATCCCGGTCGAACCGTCCGTCACCGCCGACGGCGCCACCGGCGCCTGGCCTTCCGGCCAATCAGGCGGCGTCTGGCGGCCGGCATGTGACACCTGCAGCACCAGCGCAGCCCCATGGGCGTGGGCCGCCTCCGCCGCCCGGCGGTAGCCGGCCACGAAGCGATCGTCGAAAATCGCGTTCTGCCTCACGCTCGCCCGGCCCAGCGGCTGCTGCACATACGAATGGCCGGTGATAATCATCCCCACCTCGCCTGCCGCCAGCGCGCGGTACAGCTCCACCTCGCGCCCGGAAACCGCGCCGTCCGGCTCAGCCATGAAATCCTGCGTCGCCGAGCGGACGAACCTGTTCTTCAGCTTCAGCGGGCCGACCGTCACGGGATCAAACACTACACTCACTGCCATTCCTCCTTGGCGGGGCGGCGACCGCCCCGTTATCCATTATATCTTCTCCGGCCGCCGCGTCATCGCCTGTCGCCAGGCATGCGGCACCGTTGAAAACACCCTAGCCGTCGTCCGCGAACAGCCGCGTCAGCAGCGCCCCGTGGCTGCGCAGCCACTTGCGGTGCTCCCGGTAATCCGGGTCGGCCGCCTCCACCAGCCGCCAGAAAGCCGCCGAATGATTCGCCTCCCGCATATGGCAAAGCTCGTGGATAACCAGATAATCGACAACCGCGGGCGGCGCCATCACCACCCGCCAGTTATAATTTACATTGCCGCGCGACGAGCAGCTACCCCAGCGGCTCTTCTGCTCCCGGATAAAAATCCGCAGCGGCCGCACCCCTAAAACCTCCGCCCACTGCGCCGTCCGCTCCGTCAGCACCGCCCGCGCCTGCTCCACATACCAATGCCTAAGCGCGGCCGCCAGCGCGGTCGCCTGCTCCGCCGCCGACACTGCCGGCAGACGCGCAAAAATCCGCTCGTCCTCCACAGTCACCTCGGCCCGGCCCACGCCGCCCCACAGCACCGTCAGTTGCCGCGCCAGCCCGAGATACAGCAGCTTCGCCCCCGGCTCCGCCGCCGCGTTCACCGGATTCGCCGCCACCGCCGCCAGCTTCGCCCTCTGGCGCGCTATCCAGGCCTCCCGGCCCCTCAGCAGCGCCGCCACCTCCGCCTCCGGAAACCTCAGCGGCGCCGCCACCTCGATGCGGTCGGCCGCCGCCACCCTGATCCTCACCGTCCGGCGGCGGCTATATGTCACCGTCACCGTCAGCCGGTCAGAACCGATCACCAAATCCTCCATACACCGTCCTCCGCGGGCCGGACCGAAGCCCGCCGCACTTGACAACGCCTTGCGGCGATGGTATTATAACTATTGTTCATAACAGCCGGTCGACTCTATTATAACACAAACCCATCCATGCCCGGGTGGCGGAATGGCAGACGCGGAAGACTCAAAATCTTTTGCTGGCAACAGCGTGGGGGTTCAAGTCCCTTCCCGGGCACCAGCAGCGATAAGCTCTCAATTATTTGGGAGCTTATCGCTTTTTTTGTTGTTCACATGCCGCCTCGCAAGCTATTACTGAGCGCGGCGCCTATTCTTGAGAAAAAAAGCTCGAAAAGAATCAAAAAAAGTAAATAATGTAAATTTATGTTTTGACAAAAGAATACGTTGATCCTTACAATTAAAAGCGAGTGAGCACTCGCACCGGGGGTGAAAAATTACGTCTAAATTTCTTCATCGCAGAGAAAGCGTTATTCTAACAGCGATCGAGATAATCGGCGAGCTTGGTATCCAAGGGCTATCGACCAAGGAAATCGCCAAGCGGCAGCAGATATCGGAGGGTACGCTGTTCCGTCATTTCAAGACCAAAAACGAGATAGTACTGGCTGTTCTCGAATATTTCGCCAAATACGACGCTGATATCTTCGCGACAGTAAAGCTCCGCAACAGCACGGCAAGTGAAGCGATAGCCTTTGTGTTAGAAGCGTTTGCGACCAACTACGAGAACTACCCGGCCCTTGTCACCATCAGCCAGTTGTACGGCGTGCTGTCTTTCGACGCGGAGCTGGGAGCAAAAGTTAGAGAGATCGTCGCCGGCAGACACCGGTTCCTTGTCGAGATCGTCGCCGCCGGCATCGCGGCCGGCGATCTGGCAGATACCAATCCTGAGGCGCTTGCCGACGCACTCGGCGGCATTTTCCACTCGGTCTGCCTGAAATGGCAACTTTCCGGGCATGGGTTTTCGCTGCGCGAGAAGGTGCTGTCGGAAGTGGGGATAGTATTATCCGCATTTATACCAAAAAACGGGGAGGACAGGATATGCCCAGGGTATTAATTGTTGATGACGCGGAATTCATACGTTTTTCTCTGCGACTGATGCTGGAGAAAAACGGCTTCGAGGTTGTCGGCGCGGCCAAAGATGGCGCCGACGGCATCATGAAGTACAAGGAGCTGAAGCCGGATATCGTCACCCTCGACATAACCATGCCGGGAATGGACGGGATCACGGCCCTGAAAGCGATCACCGCCTCCGACCCGGACGCCAAAGTAGTCGTTGTCTCGGCGATGGGGCGGGAAGACATCATCAAAGACGCGGTGATGTGCGGGGCGAAATATTTCCTCGTGAAGCCCTTTAAGGAAGAACAGGTGCTGGAAACCGTGCGAAAGGTTCTGGCGATGTAATACGGCGCGAAGGGGGATAATCTTGGCCGACCATATCTCTGAGCCCATGCTGGAAATGTATATATTCGAAACGACGCAACTGATGGAACAACTGGAGCAGGTTGTCCTGGCAAACGAAAAATCCGGCTTCAGTCAGGAAGACGTCAATGAGATATTTCGGATAATGCATACCGTCAAGGGCTCCTCGGCAATGATGTTGTTCGACAATATTTCCGCCCTGGCACATGCGCTGGAGGATGCCTTCTTTTTCCTCCGTGAGAGCAAGCCGGACAAGGTCGACTACCCGAAGCTGGCCGACCTGGTGCTAGCCGGTATCGACTTCATAAAAAACGAAGTCGAAAAGATCAAAAGCGGAGCGGAGGCCGACGGCGACGTCGACGAGCTGAAAAGCGGCGTACAACAGTTACTTGCCGACCTGAAAAATCACGGCGGTGCACCGGAGACTATAACAACAACCAGACCGGTCGAAGACCAGAAATACTACATCGGTCCCCAGAAAGAGGCGCAGTCCAAGGAGTACTATCAGGCGAGAGTGTTCTTCCAGGATGGCTGCCAGATGGAGAATATCCGCGCTTACACGGTTGTTCACGGTCTCAAAGCTTTGGCTGATGAAATCGCATACTCGCCGCACAACATCATCGATGACGACGGCACGGCGGACCTGATCGGCAAGGAAGGTTTTCTCGTCACCTTTTCCACCCGGAAAAGCGATGAGGAGGTCCGGGAGTATTTCAACAGGACAATTTTCCTGAAAGAGCTTGATCTGGCAAAGGTCCAGGACAATCCGTTCAAATCGGAAAACGGGGAACAGGCCGCGGCGCAGGCAAAGGCTCCGGCCGCCGTGGGGTGCGAGGACCGGGAGCAGGCAAACGCCCCGCAGAGCATGGTGAGCGTCCATGTTACCAAACTGGACCGCCTCATGGATCTTATGGGTGAACTGGTGATCGCCGAAGCGATGGTCACCCAGAACACCGACCTCAAAGACCTGGAACTGGACAATTTCCAGAAGGCCGCCCGGCTGCTCGGCAAGATTACCGGCGAACTGCAGGACATCGTAATGTCGGTCCGCATGGTGCCTTTGGCGACTACGTTCCTGAAAATGCAGCGCGTTGTCCGCGACATGTGCAAGAAGCTCGACAAACAGGTTGAGCTGGAACTGATAGGCGAGGAAACCGAGGTCGACAAAAATATCATCGAGCGGATATCGGATCCGCTGATGCACCTGATCCGCAACGCGGTCGACCATGGCATCGAGCCGGCCGGGGAGCGCGAGGCCAAGGGCAAGCGGCCTGCCGGCCAGATAACGCTCGAAGCCAGGAACGCCGGCAGCGATGTACTAATCGTCCTGCGCGACGACGGCCGGGGCCTCGACAAGGAGAAAATCCTGGCCCGGGCGCGGGAAAACGGGCTGGTGCAGAAAAACGAGAGCGAATTATCCGCAAAGGAAATATACTCGTTCATCTTTTTGCCGGGGTTTTCGACCAAGGAGAGGGTTACCGAGTTTTCCGGCCGGGGCGTCGGCATGGATGTGGTGACGAAAAACATCGCCAGTGTAGGCGGCTCCGTTTACGTCGACAGCGAGCAGGGGGCCGGCACCACGATAACGCTCAAGATCCCGCTGACGCTGGCGATAGTGGACGGCATGACCATCAGGGTAGGAAACGCCCGTTACACACTGCCGATCACATCAATACGCGAATCGTTCAAGCCCAGGCGGGAAGACATCATCACCGACCCGGACGGCAACGAAATGATCATGGTGCGCGGAAACTGCTATCCCGTTCTACGGCTGCATCGCCTCTTCAACGTTAAAGAGGCGGCGAGCGAATTTACCGACGGCATCATGGTAATGGTCGACAGCGACAGCGACAGCCTGTGCGTGTTTGCCGACGAATTAATCGGCGAACAGCAGGTGGTGGTCAAAGCCCTTCCCAACTACATAAAATCCTTGCGACGGGTGGAGGGGCTCGCCGGCTGCACGTTGCTGGGCGACGGCAGTATAAGCCTGATCCTCGATGTAGGGGGCATGGTCAACATGGGCTATCGGCAAGGGGCCCACTAAACAGCGAAAGGGGATGCGTCAATGGAAGCGGCCCGGGATTTCCTGGAACAGGAGGAAGACACCCAGAAAGGCAAGTATTTGACCTTTTCCATCGGCAGCGAGTTTTTCGGGCTGGAAATCGCCTGCGTCACCGAAATTATCGGCATCCAGCCGATCACGGAGGTGCCCGAGCTGCCGGAATACGTCAAGGGAATCATCAACCTCCGCGGCAAAATAATACCGGTGATGGATGTCCGGCTCAGGTTCCGGAAACCCTTTCGGGAATATAACGACCGCACCTGCGTTATCGTCGTCGATATCAAGGATACGTCCGTCGGCCTCATTGTCGACAGCGTATCCGAGGTTTTATCCATCCGCGACGAGGACATCGTGCAGCCGAACGAGCTCAAAGCCGCCCAGAACAGGTACATAAAAGGCATCGGCAAAGTAGGGGGCGATGTCAAACTGCTGCTCGACTGCGATAAACTGCTGCACGACGACGAAGTCGAAGCGCTGGAAAAGATCGGCTAGCCGGGAATCGTTACGAAATAATAAGGAGGCCAGGATCGATGAACTGGTTTCAGAACTTTAAAATTGCCAACAAGCTGATTATATCCTTCCTCGTTGTGGCCGTTATCGCCGGCGCCGTCGGCGCGGTGGGGGTTTACAACCTTTTCATCTTGGCACGGGAAGACAAAGTCCTGTTTGAGTACTACTCGGTACCGCTGGAGCAAATGGGTGTAATCAAAGAGGCCTATCAAAAAAGCCGCGTTAACGTAAGGGACGCCATCCTCAACAAAGACGCGAAAATCATCGCCGCCAACATCAAACAATTTGACGACCGCATCAAAGACATGAAAAGCGAAACCGCCAGTGTCGGCAAGACCCTGGTGAGCGACGAGGGCCGCAAGGTCCACAAAACGCTCGAAGTCGCCGTCACCGAATACGATATCTACTGCAAAGAACTGTTCACCATGATTCAGGCGGGCCAGATCGACCAGGTCAACCAGCTTATGCAGACCAAGGGTATGAGAATGGCCGAGATTCTGGAGGGCAGCCTGGCGAAGCTGGGGGATATGAAGGTCGATTTGGCCAAGCAGAAAGCGGCCAGTAACAAAGAAACGGCCGACAAAGCCACCATGATCATGCTGGCCTTCGTCGCGATCGGCGTCCTTCTGGCCATGGTGCTCGGGGTTTTCGTTTCCCGGCTGATTTCCCGGCCCTTGAAGGAAATGGTCGGCGTCGCCGGAAAATTGGCCGACGGTGATCTGGACGTTTCCATCACCGTCAGGAGCAGAGACGAAGTCGGCGAATTGGCCAAGGCTTTCCAGACGATGACCGACAATATCAACCACGCAATGAGCAACATCAACGCTTCAGCCGATCAGGTGGCGTCCGGCTCGAAACAAATGTCCGATTCGAGCATGGCGCTTTCCCAGGGGGCGACCGAGCAGGCCAGCTCCATCGAAGAGTTAACAGCCTCGCTCGAAGAAATCGCGGCCCAGACCGAGCAGAACGCGGCCAACGCCAACCAGGCGAACACGTTGGCCGAGGCGGCCAAGGACAACGCGGCCGAGGGCAACTCCCAGATGCTGGGGATGCTCAAAGCGATGGACGATATCAACGAATCGTCGGCCAGCATTTCGAAGATAATCAAGGTCATCGACGAAATCGCCTTCCAGACCAACATCCTCGCGCTCAACGCCGCCGTGGAAGCCGCCCGCGCCGGCCAGCACGGCAAAGGCTTCGCCGTGGTCGCCGAGGAAGTGAGGAACCTCGCCGCCCGGTCGGCGAACGCCGCCAAGGAAACGACGGCGTTGATCGAGGGCTCGATCAAAAAGGTGGAAGGCGGCACGCGCATCGCCAACGCGACCGCGACCGCACTCGACCAGATTGTCGACGGGGTTACTAAAGTCGCCGAACTCGTAGGCCAAATCGCGGTGGCGTCCAACGAACAGGCGGCCGGCATCGCCCAGGTAAATCAGGGCGTTATGCAGGTATCCCAGGTTGTCCAGACCAACTCGGCCACGGCCGAGGAGAGCGCGGCCGCGAGCGAGGAGCTTGCCGGGCAGGCCGAGATTTTGAAAGAAGCGGTGGCGAGATTCAAACTGAAGAAAATCGGCTCGGGGCCGAACCGGCTGAGCGAGCTCAGCCCCGAAATCATGAGGGCGCTCGAGAACATGGCCGAGAAAAAAGGCAACAGCAGCGTCGCCAAGCCGGCGAAAATCGTCCTGAGCGACGCGGAGTTCGGCAAGTACTAAAACATATAGCCCCGCAGAGAGAGCGCCGCTTGCTCTCTCTGCGAGCCGCGGGTGAGGAACATGGTCACGATAACCGAAACCGAATTCGAGGAATTGGCCCGGTACATAAAGAGCCAATACGGCATCAGGCTGGGGCAGGAGAAAAAGTCGCTGGTTCTGGGAAGACTGGGGAACCTGCTTTCACAACAAGGGTTCGCCACCTTCTCGGAATACTTCGGCCACATTATGGCCGATAAAACAGGCAGCGCCGCCTCCACGCTCGTCAACAGAATCACGACCAACCATACCTATTTCATGCGGGAAACAAAGCATTTCGATTACTTCCGGACTGTCGTGCTCCCTTACCTGCAGGCCCATGTCAAAGACCGGGATCTCAGGATATGGAGCGCCGGCTGCTCGACCGGCGAAGAACCGTATACGCTCAGCATGATTATCGACGAGTATTTCGGCCTGGGGAAAAACGAATGGGATACGAAATTGCTGGCGACGGACATCTCGGAAACCGCGCTTAATACAGCCCGGCAGGGCATTTACCGCCAGGACGACGTCGCCACGCTACCGGCTGCCTGGCGGGCGGCTTATACAAAAAAACTCGACTCCGAGCGGAGGGCAATCACCGAGACGATAAAAAACGAGGTCATATTCCGTCGCTTGAACCTGATGGACGCGAGTTTTCCCTTCAAGAAGAAATTCCATGTCATCTTCTGCCGCAATGTCATGATCTATTTTGACGCCAGGACGCGCAACGAGCTTGTCAGGAAGTTCTACGATCTGACCGAGCCCGGCGGCTACCTGTTCATCGGGCATTCCGAATCGCTGAACCGCGATCAGACCGGCTACAAGTACATCATGCCGGCCGTTTACCGAAAGGAACGGTACTGATGAAGAAAATCCGCGTGCTTGTTGTCGACGACTCTTTGTTGTTCCGGGAGATGCTCGCCAGGGGCCTCGCCACCGACCCCGCCGTCGAAGTGGTGGCCACGGCGGTAGACCCCTTCGACGCCCGCGACAAAATCCTGCAATATTCCCCCGACGTCATTACTTGCGATGTCGAGATGCCGAAAATGAACGGGATCGAATTCATCCGCCGGCTCCTGCCCCAGTATCCGCTGCCGGTCATAGTCATCACCACCATCAGCGAGACCGTATTCGAGGCGATGGCCGCCGGCGCCGTAGACTTCGTAACCAAACCGAGCGTCAGGTCGCCCGGCGGCATCGAGCGCTTTTTGACCGACCTGATTACAAAGGTAAAGACAGCGGCGAGCGCCAACGTATCGCCAAGGAACCCTGTCGTACAAAGAGCCGCCACGCCGGCCGGCACGGCGGCGAAGGACGCGATCGTGGCAATCGGGGCCTCGACCGGCGGAACGGAAGCCATATTCAACTTAGTAAAAAATCTGCCCGCGAGCATGGCCGGCATCGTAATCGTGCAGCACATTCCCCCTATCTTTTCCCGCCTGTTTGCCGAACGCCTCAACAGCCAGACCGGCTTCGAGGTCAAGGAAGCCGCCACGGGAGACATCGTGCTACCGGGGAGGATTCTCGTCGCGCCGGGCGATAAGCATATGAAGATCAAAAAAACTGCCGGCCGTTATGTCGCCAATTGTTTCGCAGGCGAGAAAGTCAGCGGCCACTGCCCGTCGGTGGACGTGTTGTTCGAATCGGTGGCCGCCGCCGCCGGCAAAGACGCTGTGGGGATAATCCTTACCGGGATGGGATGCGACGGCGCCAAAGGGCTGCTGAGCATGCGAAGGAGCGGCGCCCGCACCATCGGCCAGAACGAAGCCAGCTGCGTGGTGTTCGGCATGCCGAAAGTGGCGCATAACATCGGAGCGGTGGAAAAGATGGTCCCGCTCGAAAACATCCCTCAGCTCCTCTGCTCACTCCTGAACGGCTGAGGAAAAACTAAGCCGACGCGAACGAGAAATAGCAGGCAAAAGGTGATAATAATGGGCTTAACCCGCCTGAGCGACAGCAAACATCTTGCCGAGATTCTGGCCGCAATCGGCGACGGCGTCATCGCCACCGACCATGACGGCAGGATAATTTACGCCAACGCCGCCGCCGCGTCGATTATCGGCCTTCCGACCGCCGACATCATCGGCAAGCCCTTCGACGAAGCGGTCCCCCTCTTTGACGCCTTAACGCATAAACGGTTAAAGGGCCCTGTCGAGCGTTGCCTGAAGCTGCGCGAGCCGGTCGGCCTCGAAAATCGGACGGAGTTTATAACCCCGGACGGAGAAAAGAAATATCTTTCCGCCAACTGCGCCCCGATTATCGCCGCAAACGACGGCAAAGGGGCGGTGGTGGTGTTTCGCGACGTAACCAGCTACAAGATCCTGGAGCAGAAGAACGAGGACAACGAGAGCAACCTAAAAAGGATCTTCGACGCCGCGCCGGTGGGAATGCTCATCCTCGGCCCGGGGCCCAAGATCGTTCAAGTTAACTACGCCGCCCTTAACATCATCGGCGCCCGGAAAGAACAGGCTTTAAACCAATTTATCGGCAACGCGTTTTGCTGCAAGGAAAGGCTGAGAGACGAGCGCGGCTGCGGCTTCGGCGCGGAATGCAAGAACTGCGACCTGCGCCGCTCGGCCATGTTGGCGTCCGAAGGCATAGCCATAAACGGCATGGAGTGTCAAAAGACGTTTTTCAGGGCCGGCCGGGAGTGGACCGTCTGGCTGCGGACCAACTTTTCGCCGCTCGCGGTCGACGGCGACACCCACGTTCTCATGACAATGGTCGATATCAGCGAGCAGAAAAAGAAGGAAATCGCCGCTATCGAAGCCAGGGATTTTTACCTGGGAATTTTCGAAAATCTGCCGGTTGCCGTGTGGCGAGTCGATACGACGGGCCGCATCAACTATACCAATCAGTACTGGTGCCTGATGACCGGCCAGACGCCCCGGCAGGCGGCCGGCTGCGGCTGGCTCGAATTCATCCACCCCGAGGACCGGGAAAGAATCCTCGGGCGGCCGGATCGGCAGTCGCAGACGGATATCTTGACTGAGGGCGAAATCCGGATAAGGCATGCAAGCGGCGAATATCGGTGGCTCTACTGCATCAACCGGCTGTATACCGACCCGCAGGGTGTTCCCGAAGGCTTTATCGGCATGGGCATCGACATCACCGAACGCAGGGAGGCCGAAGAAGCGCTCGGCCGCTACAAAGTGCTGTCCGAGAAAGCTCTCGACATTTTCCTGTTCGTCGACGCCGACGGCAACATTCTGGAGGCCAACGAAGCGGCGATACAGGCCTACGGCTACACGCGCGAAGAAATCCTCACGAAAACCATCTTCGACCTGCGGGGCGAAAAAGACACCGTTAAAAAGCAGTTGGGCGACGGGTTCCGCCGCGGCATCTATTTCGAAACCACCCACTACCGCAAGAACGGGAGCCCGTTCCCTGTCGAGGTAAAAGCCCAGGGGACGGTCATCGGCGGCCGGGAAGTCCTGCTGAGCGTTATCCGCGACATATCCCAGCGGAAACAGGCCGAGGAAGCGCTTCGCCAGAGCGAAGAGAAATTCCGCCTCCTCTTCGACAAGGCGAATGATGCTGTCACACTGATGGAAGAAAGTGATGACGACCGGGCGCCGGGCGTTTTTATAGAGGTCAACGACGCTGCCTGCGCCATGCTCGGATATAACCGCGAAGAGCTTATCGGCATGGAGCTCGCCGCCATCGACAAGACCCTCCCCCGCGCCGAACTGGCGGCGCTCTACAAGAAAACCAACTCCTCCGGGCAAATGCATCTGGAAACGGTGCACACCGCAAAGGACGGGCGTGAAATCGCCGTCGAAGTCGTCGGCCACCGCCTTGAGGTCGACGGCAAGCGGCTGTTGTTGTCGGCCGCCCGCGACATAACCGAACGGAAGCGGGCCGCCGAGCTGCTGGAAGCGAGCCGGGCCGAATACTACTCGCTGTTCATGAATATGCCGGTCGGTTTCGCCTATGTGCGCGTCATCTTCGACGGCGGGGAAAACGCCGTCGACTTCGAGTATATCGAGGTCAACGAAGCCTTTCCCAAAATGGTCGGCCGCCAAAAAGAAGAAATCATCGGTAAAAACTTCCGCGGCCTGTTCCCCGATCTGCCCAGGGAGCACATTGACAGGCTGGCCGTTTACGGGGAAATCGCCCTTGGCAAGCGGGACAGGGCGGACATGGAATTTTTCTCGCATGTCGCCGGCAAGTGGGTGTCGATGACCCTTTACAGCCCGGCGAAAGGCAATGTCGTGGCCCTTGTCACCGACATCACGGAACGCCGGCTGGCGCTCGAAGCGCTCGAACAGGCCAAAAACGAGGCCGAGGCCACCTATCGGGCAAAAAGCGAATTTCTGGTCAACATGAGCCACGAGATAAGGACGCCGATCAACGGCATCAACGGCATGATCGAACTGACGCTGCTGACCGATCTCGATTTTGAGCAGCGGGATAACCTCATGACAGCCAAATCTTGCAGTCAGGTCCTGCTCGGCATAATCAACGATATTCTCGACTTTTCCAAAATGGAAGCAGGCAAACTGGCGCTCGAAACAGTGAATTTCAACATCCGGGACTTTATCGAAGAAGTCATCAAGGTCCACTCCCAGGCCACGCTGACCAAAGACATCGACCTGAGACATACGATGTCGGCAAACGTCCCGAAATTTGTCGCCGGCGACCCGCTGCGCCTGCGGCAGATACTCTACAACCTGCTGAGCAACGCGATAAAGTTTACCGAGCACGGGCACGTGACGCTGGCGGTCAAGAGAGTGGGGACGGCGGACGACAAAAAAGTCGAACTGGTTTTTTCGGTGACCGACACCGGCATCGGGATAAGCGAACAAGAAAGGGACAAATTGTTCAAATCCTTCAGCCAGGTGGACGGTTCGATCACCCGGCGTTTTGGGGGCACGGGCCTCGGCCTGGCGATCTCCAAACGGCTCGTTGAGTTAATGGGCGGCAGCATTTGGGTCGAAAGTGAAAAAGGCAAAGGCAGCACATTTGCATTTTCCGTATGCCTCACCGCTGCAACCGGTAACGATGCGGACCGCACCGCGGAAACGCCGGCGAGAATAAACCCGCCTACCGAAAAGTTGTCCGTTTTGCTGGTGGAAGACGACAAGGTAAGCAGACTGGTTGTCACGAAGTATCTGCGGCAACTGGGACATCAGGTGGAGTGCGCGGACAACGGACGGCTGGCGCTCGAACTGTACGCAGGCAACCATTACGACGTCGTTCTCATGGATATCCAGATGCCGGATATGGACGGGGTCGAGGCGACCCGCAGGATCAGGGAGATAGGCGTCGCGAGCGGACGTTACACGCCGATTGTCGCCGTTACCGCCCACGCGTTGTCCGGAGACAGGGAAAAGTATCTTGCGGCCGGGCTTGACGAATATATCGCCAAGCCGGTGCAGATCGTCGAACTGCAGGAGAAACTGCAGCGGGTGACAAGTCTGGATATGGAGATTCTGCGGATTATCGCGCCTCCGACCACGGGCGCGCAAGCTTCGACCATATTTGAGCAGGCAAAAATCATCGACGAAATAGAGCGCCTTAACGGCATGGCCGGTTCGTACGCCGACGACGCCCCTCTCTTTGAGGGCTTAGTCCACAGAATTAAGGGGCTCGCCAACACGGCCGGCCTGGAAGATATCAAGGCGCTGGCCTTCAAAGCCGAACTGGCGGCCAGGCGCGCTAAAATGGAAGAAGCGGTAAACTACACAACGCGAATTCAAAAGAGCGTCGAAATCTTTCGGAAGACCAATATTCTATCTTAAAGGAGGGGTATAAATGCGCATTCTTGTTGCCGAGGACGATTCGGTAAGCAGAAAATTTTTGTTCAAATTTCTTTCCCAGTACGGGGAATGCGACCTGACGGTCGACGGACTGGAAGCGTTGGACGCCTTTCTGATGGCGCTTAAGGACAATGACCCTTACGACCTGGTATGCCTCGACATCATGATGCCGAAGGTGGACGGGGTAAAGGTGCTGAAAACCATCCGCAGCCTCGAAAAAGAGCGAAGCATCGCCCCGGAAAAACAGGCGAAGGTGATTATGATCACCGCCCTTGGCGAGACGGGTTTCGTAAACCAGTCGTTCGAATTTGGCTGTGAGGCCTATGCGGCCAAACCTGTCGACACCGAAAAACTGATATCCGTCATGGAGAAACTCGGACTGATATCGCCGAAATAAACACTGTTCCGCTTCTTCTGAAAACGACGGGATCGTTCCGTTATCGGTATTTTGATTAGCGTTAAAGGCATATCGTTATAACCTCTATCGCGAGCCCGGCATAATCTCCATCAAGCTCCCAGCCTGCAAAGCGCTCTCCGTAAGGGGGGCGCCTTTTCCATTGAGCGCGCAAATTAGGCTGCCGGGTATTCCCGCAAGGCAGGGGATTTATTCCGGGCGCAGAAGTATAACTCCATAACGCCGGGGAGGTGGCTGAGATGTCTGCCGAACAAAGCAACAAGGACGCCGTGCTTCGCGCCTGGGAAAGCTTCATCGCCGGGCGTCCCCACGGCAACATCGTCCGGCCGCAGATAATCGAATCCTGGCACAGGTGCGTCACCGCGCGCGTCGACCCCCACAGTGCCACCCCCCACAGCAAACTCGACGCCCATTCCCTCGGCAAACTGCTACGCGAAAAAGACCAGCTCATCAAAATCGCCAAACCCTTCATGACCAACCTCTATCAATTCGTGCAGGGGTCGGGCTTCGTCGTCGTCCTCACCGACGAAAACGGCATCATCATGGAAATGTTCGGCGACGAAGACACCATCAGCAACCCCATGACCGAGGACTTCTTCCGCGGCGCCAGCTGGCACGAAACCGAGGCCGGCACCAACGCCATCGGCACCGCGCTCGAGACCGGCGCGCCCCTCCAGGTATCCGGGGCCGAGCACTTCTGCCGCAAGCACCACTGCCTCACCTGCTCCTCGGCGCCGATCTTCGACGCCGACCGGCGGATCATCGGCGTCCTCGACATGTCGGGAGCCTCCCATGCCTCCCACCTTCACACCCTGGGCATCGTCGTAGCGGCGGCCGAAGCCATCATGGCCCAGCTCAGCATCAGGCGGAAAAACCAGGAACTGGCCCTCGTAAACAACCGCCTGTCAAACTTCTTCAACTCCGTATCCGACGGCGTAATCATCGTCGACAAAAAAGAAACCGTCATCGAACTCAACCCCGCGGCCAAAAAGCTGCTCGGCAGAGACGTCCAGGGCAAGCCGGTCAACACGCTCTTCGAGCGCCGGGCGACCTCCAAAGGCAAGACCCTCACCATCGCCGAACAATACACCGACATCGAAGTAATGGTCGACACCAGGGACGGCCTCTGCTATTGCCTGGTAACGTGCGAGCCCATCGTCAACGAGCACGGCGCCGTCACCGGCGGCATCATCATCCTCAGGCCCATCAAGCACGTCCAGAACCTCGTCAACCGCTTCGGCGGCTACTCGGCCACCCTCCAGTTCAAAGACATCGTCGGCGACAGCGCCGCCATCCGCGACGCCATCCGTCTCGCCACCCTCACCGCGACCACCACCTCCAACATCCTCCTCCAGGGCGAAAGCGGCACCGGCAAAGAAATCTTCGCCCAGGCCATCCACAACCTCAGCTTCCAGCACAACGGCCCCTTCATCGCCCTCAACTGCGGCGCCATCCCCCGCGAACTCATCGGCAGCGAACTGTTCGGCTACGAGGAAGGCGCCTTCACCGGCGCCCGGCGCGGCGGCAAACCCGGCAAATTCGAGCTCGCCGCCGGCGGGACGCTCTTCCTCGACGAAGTCGGCGACATGCCGCTCGAACAGCAAATAGCCTTCCTGCGCGTCATCCAGGAAAAGAAAGTCACCCGCATCGGCGGCGACAAAACCATCCCCGTAAACGTCCGCCTCATCTGCGCCACCAACAAGAACCTGCTGCACGAAGTCGAAAAAGGCTCATTCCGCCAGGACCTCTACTACCGGCTCAACGTCATGACCATCACCATCCCGCCGCTCAGAAATCGCGTCGAAGACATCAGGCCGCTCTTCGCCCACTTCCTCGACCAACTCGGACGCGACCGCGGCTGCCAATACCGCGCCGACCCCGAAGTGCTCGAATGCCTGCAACGCTACAACTGGCCGGGCAACGTCCGCGAACTGCAAAACGTCGTCGAACGGGCCGCCAGCCTCAGCGAAGACGGCAGCATCGTCCTGCGCCACCTGCCCGCCGAGCTTGTCGCGCATCCCGCCCACAGGACCTTCCCGGCGGCGGCGCCCGCCCTCCAGGTCCTCGACAGCCGGGAAAAAAGGCAGAAGCTGGCGCGCGACGCCGAAAAACACAAAATCCAGGGACTGCTCAACGCGCACGCCGGCAACGTCAGCCGGGTGGCGAGGGAGATGGGGGTTTCGCGCAAAACGCTCTACAAAAAGATGCACGTCTATTCCATCCAAAACTGACCCCGGTTGTTACCTTGTTGTAGAAAAAGTGTTACCTTTATACACAAAAAGGTAACACCGTCGCTACACCGGTGCACATCCGGCCCGCAGGACTGTCCCGCCCGCAAGCGTGCGGGGCGAAGGTCCCATTTGGCACGGGACTTGCAATATTTAATAACGGCTGCACTCTTCACGCCCGCCCGGTTATCCAATCCGACCGTTCTTTCGTGGGGCGACACCGCTCGGCCCCATGGCCGAAAAGGAAATACAGTGCTTGCCGGACGCAACAAGCAACGCGCTGGTTTCTTTTTCGCGCCTGCTTGTTTTTTTGTTCGGCTTTCCGCCGGCAAAGAGAATAGCCCAGCGTGGAATCAAGGCATGGAGGAGGGAGGAAACGGCCCGCCGACACGGGGACAGGGAAAACCAATAAACGAAGGAGATGGTAAGTGTGCTGAAAAAGGTGCTAAATATCAACGGGTTGACGCGGACGTTGATCGTCGATCCGGAAGCGAGCCTGGCCAGCGTTCTGCGCGAACAGCTCCTGCTCACCGGCTGCAAGGTCGGCTGCGGACAGGGGCAGTGCGGCAGCTGCTCGATCATCCTCGACGGCAAAGTCGTCCGCTCCTGTATTGTCAAGATGAGCAAAGTGCCCGATGACGCCAAAATCTTCACCATCGAAGGCATCGGTACTCCCGAGAACCTCCATCCCCTGCAGGTAGCCTGGATGGCTTACGGCTGCGCCCAGTGCGGCTTCTGCAGCCCCGGCTTCATCATGTCCGCCAAGGGCCTGCTGGACACCAACCCCAGCCCCACCCGCGAAGAAATCCGCGACTGGTTCCAGAAGAACCGCAACGCCTGCCGCTGCACCGGCTACAAGCCGCTTGTCGACGCCGTCATGGCCGCCGCCAAGGTCCTCCGCGGCGAGCTCAAGAAAGAGGATTTGCTGTTCAAGCCTGTCGGCAACAAAATATACGGCACCACCTACCACCGGCCGTCGGCCATCCGCAAGGTCACCGGCACCTGGGACTATGGCGCCGACGTCGCCCTGCAGATGCCGCCCGACACGTTGCGGCTGGCGCTCGTGCAGGCCGAAGTCTCGCACGCCAACATCAAGGGCATCGACACCAGTGAAGCCGAAAAAATGCCCGGCGTCTTCAAAGTCGTAACCCACAAGGACGTCAAAGGCAAAAACCGCATCACCGGCCTGATCACCTTCCCCACCAACAAGGGCGACGGCTGGGACCGGCCCATCCTCTGCGACGAGAAGGTCTACCAGTTCGGCGACGCCCTCGCCATCGTCTGCGCCGACACGGTGGAGCACGCCCGGGCGGCCGCCAAGAAGGTCAAGGTCGACCTGGAGATCCTGCCCGCCTACATGAGCGCCCCCGCCGCCATGGCCCCCGACGCCATGGAGATCCACCCCGGCACACCGAACATCTATTTCGAGCAGGGCGTGGTCAAAGGCGAGGACACCAAGCCGATCATGGAAAAAGCCGACGTCGTCACCGTCGAGGTCGACACCTACTGCAGCCGCCAGCCGCACCTCACCATCGAGCCCGACTGCGGCAGCGCCTACTTTGACGAGGAAGGCCGGCTCACCATCCACTCCAAGAGCATCGGCATCCACCTCCACCACGCCATGATCGTCGCCGGCATCGGCGTCGAGCCGGAAAAATGCCGCCTCGTCCAAAACCCGGCCGGCGGCACCTTCGGCTACAAATTCAGCCCCACCATGGAGGCGCTCCTCGGCGTAGCCTGCCTGGCCACCGGCCGTCCGGTATCGCTGGCCTACACGATGTATCAGCACATCACCTACACCGGCAAGCGCTCCCCCGGCTTCGTGAAATGCAAACTGGCCGCCGACAAAAGCGGCAAGCTGCTCGCCATGGAAACCGACTGGACCATCGACCACGGTCCCTACTCCGAGTTCGGCGACCTGCTCACCCTCCGTCAAGCCCAGTTCACCGGCGCCGGCTACGATATCGCCAACATCCGCGGCAAAGGCCGCACCGTCTGCACCAACCACGCCTGGGGCTCGGCCTTCCGCGCCTACGGTTCGCCCCAGGCTTTCCTGGCGTCGGAGATCGCAATGGACGAATTGGCCGAAAAACTCGGCATTGATCCGCTCGAACTGCGCTTCCAGAACATCTATCGCCCCGGCGCGACCACGCCCACCCAGCAGGTGCCCGAGGTATTCTGCCTCGAAGAAATGATCAACAAACTGCGGCCGCTGTGGCAGGAAGCAAAAAAACGCTGCCAGGAGCTTTCCACCCCCGAAAAGAAGCGCGGCGTCGGTCTGTCGCTCGGTATCTACGGCTGCGGCCTCGACGGCCCCGATGGCTCCGAGGCCTGGGTCGAACTGACCAAGGACGGAGTAACGGTTGCCAGCTCCTGGGAAGACCACGGCCAAGGCGCCGACCTTGCCGCGCTGACCCACGCCCACGAGAATCTCCGGCCGGTCGGCTTCACCCCCGAACAGATCAAGCTGCTCATGAACGACACGGCGCTCACCCCGAACAGCGGCCCGGCCGGCGGCAGCCGCAGCAACGTCATGACCGGCAACGCCATCCGCGTCGCCTGTGAAATGCTCGTCAACGCCATGAAGAAGGCTGACGGCTCCTTCCGCACCTATGACGAAATGGTCGCCGAAAACCTCCCCCTCCGCTACGAAGGCAAGTGGGCGGCCTCGATGTGCACTCCCTGCGACCCCGTCACCGCCAAGGGCGACCCGTTCCCCATCTACATGTACGAACTCTTCATGCCCGAAGTCGAGATCGACATGAAGACCGGCAAGGCCAAGGTGGTCAAGTTCACCACCATCGCCGACATCGGTACGATCACCAACAAAACCACCGTCGACGGCCAGATCTGCGGCGGCTTGGCGCAGGGCATCGGCCTCGCCCTCACCGAGGACTTCGAAGACCTCAAGAAACACACCAGCCTGGTCGGCTGCGGCCTGCCGTTCATCCAGGACATCCCCGACGACATCGAGATAATCTACAATATCACCCCGCGGCCGAACGGCCCCTCCGGCGCCGCCGGCGTCGGCGAGGCGCCGCTGACCGCCCCGCACCCCGCCATCCTCAACGCCATCTACAACGCCTGCGGCGTGCGCCTTTACGCCGTGCCGGCCCTGCCGGAAAAAATCAAGGCCGGCCTCGAAGCGCTCGCCGCCCAAGGGCAGGCGGCCGCCGGCAAGTAATTCCCAGCGCATCAACCGGGAACGAACTGGATAGTCCGCCGACTACCGGTTCGTTCCCGGTTGCCCCTTAACGGGGCCAAAAATTCGCAAACAGGCGAGTGGTATTATGGACCAAAAAGAACTGCGCGCGCAAGAAGCGAAATGTATCCAGGAAAATCCCCCCGGCTGCACCGCCGGCTGCCCCGTCCACGTCGACGTGCGGGGCGTCGTCGCCGCCGTCCGCAAAGGGGACTGGGCCGCCGGCAAGGCGGTCTTCGAAAAAACCGTGCCCTTCCCGGAGATCATCGCCCGCATCTGCGATCAGCCCTGCCGGCCAACCTGCAAACGGGGCGAAATCGGCGACCCCATCGAAATAAACGCCCTGGAACGGATCTGCGTCGTCCGGAGCGACCAGCCCGCCCCCCGCAGCCCCGCCCTCCCGGCCAAAACCAGCCGGGTAGCCGTCGTCGGCGCGGGCCTGAGCGGCCTCACCGCCGCCCTGGAGCTGGCCCGCAAGGGCTATCCCGTCGTCGTCTTCGAAGCCGCCGGTCAGCCGGGGGGAAGCATCAGGGATGTTCCCGATAAAATACTGCCCCGCCAGGTAGTCGAAAAAGATCTGGCCATCTTTGCCCGGCTGCCGGTCGAATTCCGCTATGGCTCGCCCGTAAGCGGCGACGGTCCGGGCGTCTCGCTGGCCGGCCTCGCCGCCGAATACGACGCCGTCTATCTGGGCGTCGGGAGCGGGCAAGCCTGCCGCGCTCTCGGCATTGCTCAAGACGCCGTCGACCCCGCCACCCTGGCGACCGGCCACCCCAAAATCTTCGCCGGCGGCAGCTTACGCCGCCAAAGCCGCGAACGCTCGCCCATCGCCTCAATCGCCGACGGCAAAGCGGCCGCCGCCTCCGTCGACCGGCTGCTGCAGGGCGCGTCCCTCACCGCCGGCCGGGACAAAGAGGGCCCCTACGCGACATCGCTCTACACCAACATCGCCGGCATCGAGCCCCTGCCCGCCGTCACCGCGGCCGACCCGGCCGCCGGCTACACCGCGGACGAAGCCCGGCAAGAAGCGGAACGCTGCCTGCTGTGCGAGTGCCGCGAATGCGTCAAGGCGTGCGAATACCTGGCCCATTACGGCTCGTATCCCCGCCGCTACGTGCGCGAGGTGTACAACAACCTGTCGATCGTCATGGGCATCCATCACGCCAATAAAATGATCAACACCTGCGCCCTGTGCGGCCAGTGCGCCGAGCTTTGCCCCAACAGCCTCGATATGGGCGGGGTCTGCCTGGAGGCGCGCCGGATGATGGTCGAGCGCGGCAAGATGCCCCCGTCCGTCCACGACTTCGCCCTGCGGGACATGGCCTTCAGCGCCGGCGACGCCTTCGCCCTCGCCAGGCACCAGCCGGGCTCAGGCAGCAGCCGGTTCGTCTTCTTCCCCGGCTGTCAGCAGGCGGCGTCCTCGCCGCAGCCTGTCAGGAAAATATACGAATACCTATGCGGAAAGCTCGACGGCGGCGTCGGCCTCATGCTCGGCTGCTGCGGCGCCCCGGCCAACTGGGCCGGCCGGGAGGAACTCTTCCGCGAAACGCTGCGGCAAACGGAAAACGCCTGGCGCGGTCTCGGCCGCCCCACCGTCGTCACCGCCTGCCCCACCTGCTACAACATGTTCTACCACAACCTGCCCGAGGTTCCGGTCGAGACGCTCTGGACGCTCCTCGACCGCATCGGCCCGCCGGCAGGAGCGGCGGGGCTGCCGGCGAGGAAGCTGGCCGTCCACGACAGCTGCACCACCAGGCATGAAACGCCGCTGCACCTTAGCATCCGCAGCCTCCTCGGCCGGCTGGGCCACGAAGTCGAAGAACTGCCGTTCAACCGCGAGACGACCGTTTGCTGCGGCTACGGCGGCCTGATGCTCTTCGCCGACCGCGAGGTTGCCCGCAAAACGGTCTCCAGACGCGTCGGGGAAAGCCCGGCCGACTACCTGACCTACTGCGCCATGTGCCGCGACAACTTCGCCGGCCAGGGCAAACGGGCCATCTATCTTTTGGACCTGCTGTTCGCGACTGGCGGGGACGAACCGGCCGAACGGCCGGCGCCGGGCTATTCGGAGCGCCGGGACAACCGGGCGCGCCTCAAACGCGAGCTGCTCAGGGAATTGTGGGGTGAAACCGTGACCGAACCGCCCGCCCAAATCAAGCTGATCGTTCCCGCGGACGTCCGGCGCATACTGGAGGACAGGATGATCCTCGACAGCGACGTCGCCCAGGTCATCGCCCACGCGGAAGAGACCGGCGACAAATTCGCGGATACCGCCAGCGGGCGCTTCCTCGCCTGCCACCGGCCGTCCGCCGTCACCTACTGGGTGGAGTACTCGCCCGCGGACGGCGGCTTCCTGGTCCACAACGCCTACAGTCACCGGATAGAAATACTTTACTAGCGGGGGAGCCACATGGACGAACAAAAGCTCGTATGTGTAAAGTGCCGCGAACCTCTTGTCCAGGGCGACGTGACCCTGTCGTACATGGGCAGCAACTTTCCGGTCAAGCTGCCCAAATGCCCCCGTTGCGGGCTGGTCTATATCCCCGAGGCGCTGGCCACCGGCAAGATGCAGCAGGTCGAAGCGGCGCTCGAAGACAAATGAACGAAGAACGGGAGGTTGACAAGATGAGCGACGGCCTCACCATTATCGAAGCCGACTCGATCACAGTCGAAGTCGTCGACAAACAGAGCGGCAGAACCTTCCGGCGCAATCTGCCGGTAAAATACATCGAGACCGACAACGGCGTCATCCTCGCCGGGGAGACGCTGGCGGGCGCACCCTGCGAAATCGCCCTCCTGTCCGACGCCGCCGTCGCCCGGATGATCGACGTCACCGGCCGGGGACCCGACTCCCACCGCTGCGATAACGACTAGACGCCCCTAAGTAAGTTGTTGGGAGGATAAGATGAAAAAACTCTTTCAGGCAATCGCGACCCGGCTGGCCGCCGGCGAAAGCCTTGTCGTGGCGACCATCTTCGACAAAAGCGGTTCCGCCCCCCGCACCGCCGGCGCCAAAATGGCGATCACGCGGGACGGCGCGACCGTCGGCACGATCGGCGGCGGACGGCTGGAGGCCGACGCCGTGCGGCTGGCCGCCGAAGCGTTCCGCTCGCGGCGAAGCATCCTGCACGCCTTTGACCTCAGCGGCCGCGACGTCGCCGGCATGGACATGATCTGCGGCGGCCAGGGAGAAGTGCTGCTGGACTTCATCGACGCCGCCGACCACGACAACCGCGCCGTCTACGCGGGCATCTGCGACGCCATCGGGCGGCGCGAAAAGGCCTGGCTGATAACCGCGCTCGGCGACGGGCAGGGCGCATACCGGCCAGCCCGCCGGCAATGCCTCGTAAGACACGACGGCAGCCTCGTCGGCCGCTTCGACGGCGAGCCGGCCTTCCTCGCCAAGCTCACCGAAGGTCCGGCCAAAATAGCCATCCACGCCGAAGTGCTCGAAGGGCAGCGCTTCCTCGTGGAACCCGTCCGCCCTACCGGTGTGGCCTATATTTTTGGCGCCGGCCATGTCTCGCAGAAGATCGCCCCCCTGGCGGAAACGGTCGGCTTCAGGACAGTGGTGCTGGACGACCGCGCTGAATACGCCAGCCGCGCGCGCTTTCCCGCGCCCACGGAACTCCTCGTGCTCGACTCGTTCGACCGCTTGCCCGCCCTGGAGATCGACGGCGACAGCTATCTCGTCATCGTCACCCGCGGGCACCTGTACGACAAAAACATCCTCGAATGGTCCCTGCGCACCGGCGCCGGTTATATCGGCATGATCGGCAGCCGGCGCAAGCGGGATAAAATTTACGCCGTCCTTGCCGGGCAGGGCTTCGGCGATGCCGACTTCCGGCGGGTTCACTCGCCGATCGGCACCGACATCGGCGCGGAGACTCCCGAGGAACTCGCGGTCAGCATCGTCGGCGAGCTCATCAAGGTGCGGGCGGAACGGGAAAGTGCGCGGCACGGGTAGCCCGGCCGCGCTCGTCCTCGCCGGCGGCCGCTCATCGCGCGCGCCGGGGTTCAAGCCGCTCCTGCCGCTGGGCGATTCGACCGTCCTCGAAACGGCGGTCGGCGGCCTGCGGCGGGCCGGCGTCGGCGACATCACGGTCGTCGTCGGCCACCGCGCCGCCGACCTGCTCGCGGTGCTGGCCAACCTGCCGGTGCGGACAGTCGTCAACGAACACTATCAACAGGGCATGTTCTCCTCCGTCGTCGCCGGCGTCCAAGCCCTCCCTCGCGAAACCGACGCCTTCTTCCTCCTGCCGGCCGACATCCCCCTGGTCAAAAGCCGGACAATCAGGCTGCTGGCCCGGGCCGGCCGGAAAACCGGTGCCGACGTCGTCTACCCTGTCTTCGCAGGCCGGCGCGGTCACCCGCCGCTCATCTCCGCCCGCCTGTCGCCGGCCATCCTGGCCTGGGACGGAGCGGGGGGCCTGCGTTCCCTGCTGGAGCGCTATGAAGTCGGTGCCAGCGAAGTGGCGGTGCTTGACGAAGGAATCCTGCTTGACATCGACACCGCCGCCGACTATCAATTTGTCGGGCGTTACGCCGACCGCCGCTGGCCGACCGGCGGCGAATGCCGGCAAATTCTTGCACGGCTCGCCGTCCCGGACGCCGTGGCAAGCCACGGCCGCGCCGTGGCCGCCGTGGCCCGGCGGCTCGCCGCCCGCCTTAACGGCGCCGGGCTCAGCCTCGACGAAGACCTCGTCGCCGCCGCGGCGCTCCTCCACGACCTGGCCAAAGGCCGCCCCGATCATCCCGCCCGCGGGGCCAAACTGATCGAGCGCCTCGGCTACCCGCGCGTGGCGGCCATCATCGCCGTCCATCACGATATCGTCTTCGCGGCGGGCCAGCCGCTGGACGAGGCGGCGGTGGTCCATCTGGCCGACAAACTCGTGCGCAACGACACGATCGTCCCGCTCGAAGATCGGTTTGCCTGCTCGCGGGAAAAGTTCGCCGACGCGGCCGCCCGGACGGCGGCCGAAAACCGCCTGGCCCGGGCGCGGCTGATCGCCGCGGCGGTCGAACAGACCCTGGAAACGGGCCTGGCGGACATAATCGGAGAGGCTTTCCCTCTGCCGGACGGCGGTGAAAAAACATGAGCAACCAAGAAGCCATCCTCGGCGCGGCCGCAAGCCTGTGCCCAGTATGCCTCAAACGCATCCCGGCCCGCAACGTCGCCGCCGGCGACGACGTCTACCAGGAGAAAACCTGCCCTGAACACGGCCGCTTCCGGACGATAATCTGGCGCGGCCCGCCGTCGTACCTGTCCTGGGGGGCCGCCGCGCAGCCGCCGGCCGGCGACGCGGCGACCGACAACGACTGCCCGTTCGACTGCGGCCTCTGTCCCGGCCACCGCCGGCAAACCTGCTGCGTCCTGCTCGAAGTAACGCAGCGCTGCAACCTTGGCTGCCCGGTATGCTTCGCCGGCGCGGGCGGCAAAGCCGTCGACCCCGACCTCGCCACGGTCGAAAGCTGGTACCGGCGGCTGCTGGTCCACGGCGGGCCTTACAACATCCAACTGTCCGGCGGCGAACCGACCCTCAGGGACGACCTGCCCGAAATGATCGCCCTGGGCAAGTCGCTGGGCTACAGCTTCTTTCAGCTCAACACCAACGGCCTGCGGCTGGCGGAAGACCAGCCTTACGGGCTGAGGCTGAAACAGGCCGGCCTGTCGTGCGTCTTCCTGCAGTTCGACGGCCTCGACGACACCGTCTACGAAAAAATCAGGGGCAAAGCCCTGCTGGCGATAAAAAAGGCCGCCATCGCCCGTTGCGCCGAACTCGGCCTCGGGGTGGTGCTCGTGCCCACGCTTGTTCCGGGAATAAACACCGCCCAGATCGGCCGGCTCGTCGACTTCGCCGTCAGCCTCATGCCGGCGGTGCGCGGCGTCCATTTCCAGCCGGTCAGCTATTTCGGCCGCTACCCGCAGCCGCCGGCCGACGCCGACCGCTTCACCCTCCCCGAGCTCATGCGGGCTATCGAGGCCCAGACCGGCGGCAAAATGAAAACCGGCGACTTCCGGCCCTCCGGCGCCAGAAACGCCTATTGCGCCTTCCACGCCAACTACCTGGTGGCGGCGGACGGAGGACTGAAACTGTTGAACAACGGGGATGGGAAGGGCTGTTGCCAGTCTGTACCCGCCGCCGACGGCGTCCGCAAAGCGCGGTCGTTCGTCGCCAGGCGGTGGTCGGCGGCCGGCAGCGCCCGGACCGACAGCCCCGCCTGCTGTCCGGGGGTCGACACCGGCAGCCTCGACGCCTTTCTGGACACCGTTGACCAACGGTCCCTCTGCATCTCCGCCATGGCGTTCCAGGACAGCGGCACCATTGACACCGCCAGACTGAAGGACTGCCCCCTCCACGTCCTCCATCCGGACGGCCGGCTGATACCCTTCTGCGCCTACAACCTGACGGATATGCGCGGCGAACCGCTGTACCGTCCCCGGAGCGTGACGCCGTGAGCGCCATAGCCAGAACGCGCCTCGACGCCTGGGCGGCGGAAAAAATCGGCGGGACCGCCTTCTCCCGCGAACAGCTCGAACGCTACCAACTGGCCAAGCTGCGGGCCACCGTCGACTGGGCGCTTGACAACAGCCCGTTCTATCGCGACCTGCTGGCCGGCCGCGCCGGGACCAGCCTCGACAGCCTGGCTGATCTGAGCCTTTTCCCCTTCACCACCGCCGACGACCTCCGGCGGCACGGTCCGCGCTTTTTGTGCGTATCCCAGAGCGACATCAGCCGGGTCGTCACCCTCGACAGCTCCGGCACCACCGGCGCGGCCAAGCGCCTCTACTTCACCCCCGCCGACCGCGAGGCCACCCTCGCCTTCTTCAGCTACGGCATGGCCAACCTGGTCGAAAAAGGCGACAAAGTGCTCATCCTCCTGCCCGGCGAGCGGCCGGGCGGCGTCGGCGACCTGCTCGCCACCGCCCTGCAACGCGGCGGCATACGCCCCGTCCCGCACGGCTTCGTTCGTTCCCTGTCGGCGACGCTGGCGGTCATCGCCCGCGAACAGACCGGCTGCCTGGTGGGCGCTCCCGCCCAGGTGCTCGCGCTGGCCCGCTGGGCGGAAAGCGACGGACTTGCTCTCCCGGTCAAAAGCGTCCTCCTCAGCACCGACCACGTTCCCCGCATAGTCGTCAGCGAACTCAAGCGCATCTGGGGCTGCGACGTCTTCGAACACTACGGCATGACCGAGCTCGGGCTGGGCGGCGGCACCGACTGCGCCGCCCACGCCGGCTGCCACCTCCACGAAGCCGACTTCCTCTTCGAAATCGTCGACCCCGCGACCGGCGTCCCTATGCCCGCAGGCGAAGAAGGCGAAGTCGTCGTCACCACCCTCGTCCGGCGCGGCATGCCCCTCATCCGCTACCGCACCGGCGACATATCCCGCATAATCCCCGGGCCGTGTCTCTGCGGCTCGCCGCTCAGGCGGCTCGCCCCGGTCGCCAGGCGCAAGGACGGCTTCGTCGCCCTCGGCGGCCACGGCGGCTTCACCCTCGCCGACCTCGACGAAGCCCTCTTCGCCATCCCCGGCCTCACCGGCTTCACCGCCGCCGTCGACAACCGCCGCCGCGCCACCAGACTGACAATAACCGCCTCCCTGGCGGCCGCCCCCGGCGGCGAACGCAAACTCAGCGCCGCCCTCGAAACCGTGCCTGCCATCCGGCACGCGCGGCAGGCCGGCGACCTGGCCGTAGCCTTAACGGTCGGCCGCTGCCGGGGCGAACTCGAGCCCGGCGCCGCCAAAAGAGCGATCGTGGAGTTGAACTGAGCCTATGGAAACCAGAACAATCTACCTGTGCAGGCATGGCAAAATCCACCGCGAAGACGACCAGCGGCGCTACCTCGGCCAGCTCGACCCGCCGCTCAGCGGCGAAGGCGAACGCCAGGCCGGGGCCTTGCGCGACCTGCTCGGCCAGGCCGGCCTCACGGCGATATACTGCAGCGACCTCGCCCGTTCGCGGCGCACGGCGGAAATCGTCGCCGCCCGCAGCGAGGTTCCCGTTATCGCCCTCCGCGCCCTCCGGGAAATATCGCTGGGCGAATGGGAAGGCGTCGCCTTCGCCGACATCGCCCGCCGCTACCCCGACGAATTCAGGGCCCGCGGCGCCGACATCGCCTACTACCGCGTCCCCGGCGGCGAAAGCTTCGCCGACTGCGCCCTGCGCGTCGTCGCCGCCTTTCGCGAAATCCTCGCCTCATCGGCGGGCGACATCGCCATCATCGGCCACGCCGGCGCCAACCGCGTCCTGCTGTGCCACATCCTCGGCATGCCGGTCGCCAACCTCTTCCGCCTCGGCCAGGATTACGCCTGCCTCAACATCATCCAGTGCGGCGGCACCGGCTACCGGCTCAAACTCGTCAACCACCGCGACACCCGAAGCTAACAGGGGAGGGGATCACCATGGCCGACGAAATGGCCCGCATAACAAAACTGCGGGCGGAAGGCTTTCACTGCAGCCAAATCCTCATCATCCTGGGCCTCGAGCGCCAGGGCAAAACCAACCCGGACCTCGTGCGCGCCATGCACGGCCTCGCGAACGGCCTGGGCGACTGCGGCCGAATCTGCGGCGTACTCACGGGAGCGGTCTGCCTGCTCGGCCTCTACGCCGGCCGAGGCGAGCCGCAAGAACAGGAAAACCACCTCCTCAACGTCATGGCCCAGAACCTCGTGGACTGGTTCGAGGACAAATACGTCCAAGCCTACGGCGGCACCGACTGCCGCACCATCCTCAACGACGACCCCTGGAACAAAATGCTCCGTTGCCCCACGATGGTCATCGAAACCTACGCACGAGCCATGGAACTCCTCGAAGACAACGGCTTCCTCAAGTAAACACCGCGCCCGCAGGCAAGGGCCGCCGCCCCAAGAAGGCTTCCGAAAACAGCGGGAGCCTTTTTTCTCGCCCCGCGGCAGGTTTTTCCACCCCGGCGGACAAATATACAAACAACGGCCAAAAGCCTACCACACCAATTCCCGAAAGGAAGTGTCCCCATGACCGACTCCATCGCCGCCAACAAAGCCGCCGCCATCGAATGGCGCCGCGCCCTCCACCGCTGTCCCCAGCCCGCCTGGCTCGAACTCTTCGCCACCGCCTTCATCGCCGAAAAACTCGCTGCCTGGGGCTACGAAATAAAAATGGGCCGCGACATCATCCCCCCCGACAAACAATTCATGCCGCCCGACGCCGACCTACTCGCCCGGGCTTACGCCCAGGCCGTCGCCGCCGGCGCCAGCGAAAAATACCTCGCCCCCGCCAAACAAGGCCACACCGGCGTCATCGCCATCCTCAGAGGCGCCCTCCCCGGCCCCACCGTCGGCTTCCGCTTCGACATCGACGCCAACGAAACCCCCGAAACCGCCGACCCCGCCCACCGGCCCGTCCGCGAAGGCTTCGCCTCCGCCAACCCCGGTTGCGCCCACATGTGCGGCCACGACGCCCACGCCGCCATCGGCCTCCTCCTCGCCAAACACTTTGCCGACAACCGCGCCACCCTCCGCGGCACCGTCAAAATAATCTTCCAGCCCAACGAAGAAAACCTCGGCGGCGCCGCCGCCATCATCGCCAGCGGCCTCATCGACGACCTCGACTACCTCTTCAGCGGCCACATCGGCCTTGCCGTCAAAGAAACCGGCCACATCTGCCTCAACGTCCACAGCTTCATGGCCCTCAACCGCTTCGAAGTCACCTACACCGGCCGGCCCATCCACGCCGCCCTCCGCCCCGACCAGGGCAACAACGCCCTCCTCGGCTCCTGCGCCGCCATCACCAACCTCTACGCCATCGCCCGCCACGGCCTCGGCGCCAGCCGCATCAACGTCGGCTACCACACCGCCGGCACCACCTGGAACGTCATCCCCGACAAAGCCTACTTCCGCTTCGAAACCCGCGGCGTCACCAACGAAATCAACGCCTACATGGTCGAAAAAGCCCATGAAATCATCAACGGCGCCGCCCAAATGTACGGCCTCGGCGTCGAAATCAACCCCGCCGCCGTCGCCAGCGTCGCCGAAAACACCCCCGCCATGATAACCCTCGCCGAAAAAATCGCCGCCAGCCTCCCCAGCGTCAAACACATCGTCCCCTCCGTCGCCTTCAACGCCTCCGAAGACGTCACCCTCCTCATGCAGCACATCCAGGACCGCGGCGGCCAGGCCCTCGTCGCCCTCTTCGGCACCCCCGTCGGCGGCGGCCACCACAACGCCGCCTTCGACATTGACGAAGAAGTAATCCCCAACGCCGCCGAATTTCTTGCAGCAATGTATCAGGCGGTACAAGGGGACCGTTGATAAGGCCCCATCTGCGTTGCACCAGCAAGGGGTAGGCCGTCCCTCTAACCGCTAAAGCGCTAAGAGGGACGCACTTGGTCCTGCGCGTGCTTGCTAGCGTACGTTCGAGTACGCGTCGCTGCCCATGCTCGGCCCGCCTAGCATCTGGGACCTTCTGAACGGTCCCGGCAACACAAAGAAGAACGATAATAGGGGAGGGGAGACGCCCCTCTCATCCATAAAAAGGAGGCAAAAAAATGGCCAGCGAACCCGTCCTCGTCACCCGCGACGGCGGCGTCGCCACCCTCACCCTCAACCGGCCCGAAGTCTTGAACGCCCTGAACCGCGACCTCGTCGACAGCCTCGCCGCCGCCCTACGCGCCCTGGAGGCCGACCCCGCAGTTAGATGCATAATCCTCACCGGCAGCGGCAAAGCCTTCTGCGCCGGCGGCGACCTCGCCTTCCTCTCCTCCCTCGCCGACAAAATCGCCTTCCGCCGCTTCATCAAAGACACCGGCAACCTCGCCGCCCTCATCATGGGCCTCGAAAAACCCGTCATCGCCATGGTCAACGGCGTTGCCGCCGGCGCCGGCTTCAACCTCGCCCTCGCCTGCGACATCGTCATCGCCTCCCGCGCCGCCCGCTTCGCCCAAAGCTTCGCCAAAGTAGGCCTCGTCCCCGACTGCGGCGGCATGTACCTATTGCCGCGCCTCGTCGGCCCCCACAAAGCCAAAGAACTCATGTTCACCGCCGACCTCATCGACGCCGACACCGCCCTCGCCCTCGGCCTCGTAACCCGTCTCGCCGACCCTGACAGCCTCGCCGCCGTCGCCGGCGAATTCGCCGCCCGCCTCGCCGCCGCCGCCCCCGTCGCCCTCGGCTGCATGAAAAAAATCATCGGCCGCAGCTTCGACCTCGACCTCGACGCCGTCCTCGAATACGAAGCCGACCTCCAGACCGTGTGCGCCGCGACCGAAGATCATAGGGAAGGGGTACTTGCCTTCCAGCAAAAACGCCCCCCGGTGTTTTCCGGCAAATAACAGGGGAGCCGCCCTAAGCACCCATCTGCGGCGTTGCTCCTCGGCTGCCATCCTCAGCGTACGTTCGTGTACGCTTCCGGTGTCATCCTCCGGTGCGCCTTGCATCTGGGCACTTCTGAACGGCTCCGGCATTCCAGGGACAGGGGAGCGGGCACGCCCGGCGATAATTGGCGAAAAAGAGGAAATTGCCTTATTTTGTCAAAATATTAAACTAAATGGAATGCGGTTTTTAAGAGGTTAAACGGCATGAGAATCGTCAAGTGTGCGCTCCTTACCTTGCTTGTTTTATTCTGCTTCGGCGGTGTTGCCTTCGCAGAGGACGCGCTCATTGTTCACGGCAAGGACTTTGCCTTCAAAGTAACCGAGCCGTCCGGCTGGGAAGGAATAACCAACGACGCCAACCGCTACCGGGTTAACGTCTATTTCCGCATGCCCGGCTACGATTTCAACTCCTCCCCAGCCCTTATGTATATTCGGGTTCTCGCCAAGAACGGCCTCACCGTCTCCCAGCACATCCAGGCCGATATGGACGCCTTTTCCCAGAAGAAAAAAAGGATAGCCTTCGAAGCCTTTGATATCTCCAACCTCAAATACGAGCATGCTTCAAGAAAATACATTATTAACGACAATCAGATCGACTTCCTCTGCTATATCGATCCCGGTGAAAAATGGAATAACTATGTAATTCTTGCCCTAACCGCCCCCAGGGACCTGGCCGAAAAGAATTGTGACGTTTTCATCTCGCTGGTACGGTCTTTTCTTTGGGTAAGGGCTATAGAGCATAAAAGTGTAAATCAACAATAACCGGACAAAATGAAACCTGGCCGATTGGCCAGGTTTCATTTTGTCACCGCCATCATCTCAGATCGTTACCGCTAAGTTTTGCCGGCCCGTTAATCACAACCAAGCGTACTTTGTTGCCCTGGCCGATAATACGCCGGCTAAGATCTGTACCGTCAGCGTTTTGCATTCTTAGACAGCCGTGTGTAGGTAACAATTCGTGGTTTGGGGCGTATGGATCGTCTAGCCCTGTTCCGCCGCCGTGTATATCCCTGCCGCGGGGGTCGCCGGTAGTGATGTAGAATGTGCCGTACGCAGGGCCATACTTGCCGTCCGAGATTTCCGCAGACACCTCATATGTCCCAATAGGTAACGATTCTCGCGGTACGCCATTTTCATTCACTCCGGGAACGAACTTATTGCTGCCTGCCCATGAATTGACAACTGTTCCAGTCTGCCCATTAATCCAGTAAAAACGTTGATCTTCCTGACTGTAGAGGATGTAATGATCTCCGGATTCTTTGGTTTGGCCGCTGTCATCCACATCCTTATTAGTCCCGCCATCTCCGCCCTTCATATGCACCCCCGCGTCATGTCCGCTTGGTTCGTAACTATACTGAGTATACATATTATCTCGGGTGGGATGCACCGAGCTATTCTGCTCCGGAAAAGTGGTAAGCGGCTTCAGATATGGCTCAAAAATATTACCGTTGCTCTGGCTCCCCTTCAGCACCGTATCCCAATAATTGAGCGGCTCTTCCGGACGCTTCATTCCGCCACCCAACGGATTCAACATATCCGGCGCAGGTTTCTTCTGCAATCTGTACTCATCCTCCCCGTTGTCCCAACCGTTGAGATAAAACTCCTGCCCCTTGGGGATGGCGCTCTCGTCGTACGGCTGGCCGAACATGCGAAGTATCCGCGCCTTCAGGCCGGGGTCCACGGGGCGGTACACCGTCCGCAGCGGCTGCTCAGGGGGCGGCTCCCGCCTCCGGTCGGCCTCCTCCATCTTGCCGAGTTCCCACTTGATGTCGTCGTCGTCCATCCCCCTTAAATCCGGTTCATACCCCAGCGCCTTCATCCTCCTTAGATACTCTTCCTCTCTGGTTTTCGCGTTCATACTCTCTCCTCCTTGCCGTTTTCCGGCATAAAAATAAGAAAACCGCCTTTCCGGCGGTCTTCTTGACGATACCATCATATCACGCTTTTTTGTCAAACCGTCCACTAAAAGTCCACTTTTCGTCCAAAGTGGCTTTTTTGCCAAAAAAATTTTGCGTCCGGCCTATCCATCCCCGCCCATCGCGGGCTTTTTTCTTTTCCCGGCCGCATAAACATACCCGCCGGCGGCATACAATAATCCCGACGTGCCAAAAAACCACCACGAAAGAAGGGACGACAACCGCCCATGACAAACGTGCTGTTCGCCGCCGCCGAAGCCGCCCCCTTCGCCAAAAGCGGCGGTCTGGGCGAAGTCGTCGGCTCCCTGCCGGGAGCGCTCCGGCGGCTGGGTGTCGACGCCAGAGTCATCATGCCGCTGTACGCCTCCATTCCGCCCGGCCTGCGGGCCGAAATGGCCCTCATAAAAGAGACGACCGTTCCGGTCGGCTGGCGGCGGCAGTACTGCGGCCTCCTCGCCTACAGGCACCGTGACGTGCCTTTTTATTTTATCGACAACCGCTACTACTTCGACCGTCCGTACCTTTACGGCCACTACGACGAAGCCGAGCGCTACGCCTACTTCGCCCGCGCCGTCCACGCCGCCCTGCCCCACCTCGGCTTCAGGCCCGACATCATCCACTGCCACGACTGGCACGCCGGCCTCATCCCCGCCTACCGCGCCGCCCACGGCGGCACCGCCCGCACCGTCTTCACCATCCACAACCTCAAACACCAGGGCGTCTTCCCCAAAACCGTCATGGGCGACGTCGTCGACCTCGGCTGGGACCACTTCACCGCGGACGGCCTCGAATTCTACGACCAGGTCAGCTTTATGAAAGCCGGCATCGTCTACGCCGACCGCGTCACCACCGTCAGCCCCAGTTACGCCGAAGAAATCCGCCACCCCTTTCACGGCGAAATGCTCGACGGCCTCCTCAGGCGGCGGAGCGGCGACCTCACCGGCATCCTCAACGGCATCGACTGCGAAAGCTACGACCCCGCGGTCGACCCCCATATCTTCCGCCGCTACGAACCGGACGGCTGCCTGGAAGGAAAACGCGACAACAAACTCAGGCTCCAGGAAGCCCTCGGTTTGGCCGTCAGGGCCGAAACGCCGCTCGTCGCCGTCGTCGCCCGGCTCGTCCGCCAGAAAGGCTTCGACCTCATCATCCGCGTCGCCGAAGAAATCCTCGCCATGGACCTGCAGCTCGTCGTCATGGGCGACGGCGAAGACTGGTATCGAGCCTTCTTCCGGGACCTCGCCTTCCGCCATCCCGGCCAGGCCACCGTCCTCCCCTTCGACGACGCCATGTACCGCCGCATCCTCGCCGCCGCCGACCTCTTCCTCATGCCCTCCCTCTTCGAGCCCTGCGGCCTCGCCCAGCTCACCGCCATGCGCTACGGCGCCCTGCCGCTCGTCCGCGAAACCGGCGGCCTGCGCGACACCGTCCGCCCCTACAACCGCTACACCGGCGAAGGCAACGGCTTCAGCTTCGCCAACTACAACGCCCACGACATGCTCCACACCCTGCGCTGGGCGCTCTCCCACTACAGCGACCGGCCCGTCTGGCGGTCCCTCGTTAAAACCGCCATGAGCGGCGACTACGGTTGGGAACGGTCGGCGCAGCGCTACCTCGCACTATATGATCAACTCGTCGTCAAGGAGGTCGCCCATGAACATCGACAAAGAAGAATTCCAACGGCAGTACCTGGACAAAGTGGCGAAACTGCACGGCAAACCGCTCGAAGAGACCTCCGACGGCGAGAGGTACCAGGCCCTCAGCAGCCTGATCCGGGACTATATTGGCCAGCGGTGGCTGCTGTCGCGCCGCAGGCAGCGGCAGGGGAAGCAGGTCTACTACCTGTCTATTGAATTCCTCCTCGGCCGCCTCACCGACATGTACCTCATCAACCTCGGCCTTCGCGACACCGTCGCCGCCGCCTTCTTCGACCTCGGCGTCGATCTCGCCGCCATCCTCGAAAGCGAAGAAGACCCCGGCCTCGGCAACGGCGGCCTCGGGCGCCTCGCCGCCTGCTACCTCGACTCGATGGCCGCCGAAAGCCTTCCCGGCCACGGCTGCGGCCTAAGATACCGCTACGGCTTCTTCGAACAAGACTTCGTCAACGGCCGCCAGATCGAAGTCCCCGACGACTGGCTCAAAACCGGCTTCATCTACGAATTCCGCCGCTCCGACGAAGCCGTCGAAATCCGTTTCGGCGGCACCGTCACGCCTGAGCTCAACGGCAAACTCCGCTACCGTCACGAAAACTACGAATCGGTCCTGGCCGTCCCCTACGACGTCCCCGTCGTCGGCCACCTGAACGACACCGTCAACACCCTCCGCCTCTGGAGCGCCGAACCGCACCGCACCGACTTCGTCTGCTCGGCCACCAACCGCAACGACTGCCTCAAAACCATCGAATACAAAAACGACGTCGAAGCCATCACCAGCGTCCTCTATCCCGACGACTCCACCCGCGACGGCCGGGTGCTCAGGCTCAAGCAGCACTACTTCCTCACCAGCGCCAGCCTCCAGGCCATCCTCGCCGACCTCGCGCGCCGCGACATTCCCCTCACCCGTCTCAGCGACCACGTCGCCGTCCACATCAACGACACCCATCCCGCCTTAGCCGTCCCCGAACTCATGCGCCTCCTCATCGACGAGCACGGCATGGGCTGGGACGAAGCCTGGAGCCTCACAGTCGCCACCATCTCCTATACCAACCACACCATCATGCCCGAAGCCCTCGAGACCTGGCCGGTCGACCTCTTCCAGGCCTTGTTGCCGCGCATCTTCGTCATCGTCAACGAAATCAACGAACGGTTCTGCCGCGAACTGTGGCAGCGCTACCCCGGCGACTGGGACCACATCCGCGCCATGGCGGTCATCGCCGACGGCACCATCCGCATGGCCCACCTCGCCATCGCCGGCAGCCACAGCGTCAACGGCGTCGCCCAGCTCCACACCCGTATCCTCAAGGAACGGGTCATGAGCGACTTCCACCAATTCTACCCCGACAAATTCAACAACAAAACCAACGGCGTCACCCACCGCCGCTTCCTCATCAAAGCCAACCCCCAGCTCGCCGCCCTCCTCGGCGAAACCGTCGGCGAGCAATGGGTCCAGTACCCCTGCGACCTCCTCGGCCTGCTGCCCCACGCCGCCGACCCCGCCTTCCAGGACAAACTCGCCGCCATCCGTCGCTGGCACAAAAGCAAGCTGGCTGCCCAAATCCTCGACGCCACCGGCGTCAGAATCGACCCTGACTCGATCTTCGACACCCACGTCAAACGCATCCACGGCTACAAACGTCAGACCCTCAACGCCTTCCACATCATGCACCTCTACAACCGCCTCAAAGCCGACCCCGGCATGGACCTCACCCCCCGGACCTTCATCTTCGGCGGCAAAGCCGCCCCCGCCTACCGGCTCGCCAAGCTGACGATCAGATTCATCAACGCCCTCGCCGACAAAATCAACCGCGACAAAACCATTAACGACAAAATCAAAGTCGTCTTCCTCGAAAACTACAACGTCTCCCTCCTCGAAAAACTCCTCCCCGCCACCGACGTCAGCGAACAGATTCCCACCGCCAGCCGCGAAGCCTGCGGCACCGGCAACATGAAATTCATCATGAACGGCTCGGTAATCATCGGCACCCTCGACGGCGGCAACATCGAAATCAGAAACGCCGTCGGCGAGGACAACATCATCACCTTCGGCCTCACCGCCGACGAAGTCCTCAACATCTACGAGCGCGGCGGCTACAACCCCTGGGACATCTACTGCGGCGACGAACGGGTAAAGACCGTCCTCGACCAGCTTGTCAACGGCTTCCTGCCCGGCGGCCCCGACGAATACCGCCCCATCTTCGACTCCTTCCTCCACCATGGCGACCACTTCCTCGTCCTCAAGGACTTCGCCGCCTACGTCGACGCCCAGAAGGAACTCGAACGCCGTTACCGCGACCGCCGGCACTGGCTCTCGATGTCCGTCCGCAACATCGCCCACTCCGGCAAATTCTCCGGTGACCGCACCTTCACCGAATACGCCGTCGACATCTGGCGGCTGCGCCCCGAAGCCCCCGTCCGCTGCTACTGCAGCGCCGACGAAGACTTCGCCCGCGCCGAAGGCGGCTGCACCCTCTCCCGGCGTCCGGCCCTCCAGGCCACCCTCTCCAACGCCACGTACAATTAATTCTTGATAACTGAAAAAGCAAGCCGCCCTGCCGAGGGCGGCTTGCGCATCATAGCAACTTGTCCTGGTTCTTCAACCCCTCCCGTTCGCCGTCCTTCTTTTTGTCCACGTACAGCGTCCCGTCCGGCAGGCCGGCGGCCACCAGAACCTCCCGCACATCGTTGACCCCTTGCGCCGCCAGCCTCTTAAGCAGCTCCTCCTCGGTCAGGCCGGAAAACCGCAAATTTTTGCGGAGGACTTGACCGTCGACGATCAGCTCCATGCCGGCCAGCAGGGAGCCTGGCTGCGGCTTGGGGGAAATATTGATATCCTGGTTGGTCACGTTCTGAAACTGTGACTTTTTCAGGATACTCAGCGTGCCGTTCGCCTCCATCAGCGCCAGCTCGACCTGTTTGGGATCGAAAATGTTCTCGTTTCTGAGCTGCATCAGCACATCGTTGACATTATAGTAGCGCCGGCCGAGATTTTCCTCGAGAATCTTGCCGTTATGGATGACCACGATCGGCTCCCCGTCGATAATCTTGCGGGCCGGCAGACTTCTCAGCGTCAGGAGGTTGGTCGCCATCACCCACGCGCCCCAGACCGCCGTGCTCAAAATACCGTACCACATCGGACTGTCGGGGTCCATCGCGATGTTGGCGATGATCGAGCCGATCGTTATCGCGTTGACGAAGTCGAAAAAGGTGAGCTGGGAAATGTCCTTCCTTCCGAGCATACGGGTCACGAACAGCAGAAAAACGTAGCTTACACTAGTGTTGACCGTAATAATCAGGGCGATTTCCCCCGCCGACCGCTCCAAACCTATCCCCCCTACTGGTATTCTGCTTCAAAGGCCTCTCACGGGACTATTGTGAGACGCAATCGGCCGATTTATCCAGGCGAATAGGGGCCGCCGGTCGCGGGGAAGATATAACATCCTGCCGGACTCCGGCCGGAGCAAGGACACCGGGGGGTTGACAATGAACGAAGCGTTGGTCGAAATGGTCAGAGGCCTGATAGGCTTCTTTTCGCTGCTGATTTTCGCCCGCCTGCTCGGCAAGCAGCAGGTAAGCCAACTGACCTTCTTCGACTATGTCCTGGGCATCACCGTCGGCTCGACGGCCTCGTCGCTGACCACCGACCTCACCAGCCGGGCCTGGCCCCATTGGGTCGGGCTGGTAACCTGGATAGTATGCGTCCTCATCCTCCAATACATCACCCTCAAGTCTCGCTACGCCGCCAAATACATCAGCGGCGAGCCCACCATCCTCGTCATGAACGGCAACATCATGGAAGGCGCCATGCGCACCATGCGCTACCGGGCGACCGACCTTCTCGAACAGCTCAGGGAAAAGGGCGTGTTCGATCTCAGCCAGGTGGCCTACGCGGTACTGGAAACTGACGGGCAATTGTCGGTGCTGAAGAAGGCCCAGCACCAGCCGGTCACCCCCCAGGACCTCAACATGACCCCCCAGTACGGGGGAATGTGCGTCGAAATCATTTACGACGGCAAAGTGATGACCCAGAACCTCCGCGACCTCGGCAAAGACCACGGCTGGCTCCGGGCCGAGCTCGCGGCGCGCGGCTACCGGGGTCCGGAGGAAATCTTCATGCTGCTCGTCGACCCCCAGGGGCAGCTATTCATCGATCCCTACAAAGACAGGGTGAAAATAACCGACCCGGGCGATTTTCCCGGGCCGAGCTAGGAGTACTTATGATCAGATTCTTTTACTACGCCGTCCCGGTCGTGGTGCTGGTCCTGTTCGTCGCCGTCATGCAGAGCGGCCTCTACCTTAAGCTGCCCACCGGCGAAGACGACGACGTCCCGCGCTATATCCAGAAGATCGCCGCCGACGTCGGCGCCGACGACTGGGACGCCGCCCGCCAGGATGTCGAGAAACTCGACAAAGCGCACCGCATCCTCACCAAACGCATCCAGTTCAGCGTCGAACGCGACGACATCCAGGGCTTGGGCCTAAGCATCGCCAGGGCCAAGGGCATGATCGAGGCCAGAGATAAAGCAGGCACACTGTCGCAGATGTACGAAGCCTATGCCTACTGGAACGACTTTGGGAAATAGCGGCCCCAGCTAATTCATGAGCGCAGGTGAAGCATGGACAACGACTGGCTCCTCCACGATTCGCACAATCAGTTCTACCGCAGCCCTTTCGGGGCTGTTTCCTGTCGCACCCCCGTCACCCTGCGGCTCGCCGTCCGCACCCCCGACCGGCCTGACGCCGCCGTCCTCCGCCTCTGGCGGGACGCCGGGGGCGAAGAGGACATCCCCATGGCCCTGTGGCGCGAAGAAGGCGACCACAGAGTCTATCAGGCCGAAATCGTCGCCCCCGCCGACCCCGGCCTGCTGTGGTACTCCTTTGTCCTTCACCGCCACGGCCGCACCTTCCGCTACGGCAATAACTCCGCCCGCCAAGGCGGCTGCGGCCAACTCTACGACCACACCCCGGCCGCCTGGCAGATAACCGTTCACCGGCCGGGAGCCACAACGCCGCAGTGGCTCAAAGACGCCGTCATCTACCAGATCTTCGTCGACCGCTTTTATAACGGCAACCCCGGCGGCGCGATAGTGAACCCCCCGCGCAACAGCCTCATCCACCCCTACTGGGACGCCATCCCCTTCTACGTCCGCGACCCGCGCACCGGCGCAATTTTCGCCTACGACTTCTTCGGCGGCAACCTCCGCGGCGTCCTGGCCAAACTGCCCTACCTCAAGGACCTCGGCGTCACCGTCCTCTACTTCAACCCCATCTTCGAATCGCCCAGCAACCACAAATACGACACCGGCGACTACAAGGCCATCGACCCGATGTTCGGCGACAACGCCCTGTTCGCCGCCCTGTGCGCCCGCGCCGGCGAACTCGGCATGAAGGTCATCCTCGACGGCGTCTTCAGCCACACCGGCAGCGACAGCCGCTACTTCAACCGTGACGGCCGTTATCCGGAGCTTGGGGCCTACCAGTCGCGCGAATCCCCCTGCTACGACTGGTACCGCTTCAGCCGCTGGCCCGACGAATACGAATCCTGGTGGGGCATCGGCACCCTCCCCAACGTCAACGAACTCGAGCCCTCCTACGTCGACTTCATCATCGAAGGACGGGACAGCGTCGCCCGCCACTGGGCGCGGGCCGGCGTCAAAGGCTGGCGCCTCGACGTCGCCGACGAACTGCCCGACGAATTCATCCGCCGCCTGCGGGCCGTGCTCAAAGAGGAAGACCCCGACGCCGTCCTCATCGGCGAAGTATGGGAAGACGCCTCCAACAAGGAAAGCTACGGCGCCCGGCGGCGATACTTCCTCGGCGACGGCCTCGACGCCGCCACCGGCTACCCTTTCCGGGCCGTCCTCCTCGACTTCGCCCTCGGCCGCCGAGACGCGGGCGAGGTCCACGCCGCCCTCATGAGCCTGTACGAGAACTACCCCCGTGAAAACTTCTACGCCTCGATGAACCTCCTTGGCAGCCACGACGTCCCACGCGCCCTCACCCTCCTCGGCGAGGCGCCCGACCCGGAAAGAATGTCGATCATCGACCAGGCCCGCTACCGGCTGCCGCCTGCCCAGCGACGCCTGGGTCTGGCGCGCCTCAAGCTCCTCGCCCTCTTCCAGATGACCTTCCCCGGCGCCCCCTGCGTCTACTACGGCGACGAGGCCGGCATCGAAGGCTACACCGACCCCTTCAACCGCGGCACCTATCCCTGGGGAGGGGAAGACGGCGACCTCCTCGCCTGGTACCGCAAGCTCACCGCCCTCCGCCATCGCCACGCCGTCCTTCGCGGCGGCGAATGGCTGCCGCTGTATGCCCAGGGCGACGTTTACGGCTACCTCCGCCGCATCGGTCGCGGCCAGGACGCCTTCGGCCGCCCCGAAAAGGCCAACACCGCCGTCGTTCTTTTGAACCGCTCGCGTCACGAGCCCGTCCGCCTTGACCTCGACCTCGGCCACTACGCCGACGGCGAGCTCTACAACGCCCTCGCCGACTACTCGCCTGTTCCCGTTCGCGACGGTAAACTAAGCCTTGTCCTCGGTCCGCTGTCCGGCGCCCTCCTCCTCAAGCGCCGCGAAGACCCGCCCGCCTTTGCGCGGGCCGCCGGCGTCCTCCTGCACCCCACCTCGCTGCCCGGCGGCGACCTCGGCCCGTCCGCCTACCGCTTCGTCGACTGGCTGGCCGCCGCCGGCCAGAAATGGTGGCAGATACTGCCCCTGAACCCTCCCGGCCTCGGCGCGTCCCCCTACCAGAGCGCCTCGGCCTTCGCCGGCAACCCCGCCCTCATCTCGCCGGCGATCGCCGTCGACGAAGCGGGCTACCAAGCCTTTCTGGCCGAAAACGCCCTGTGGCTCGACAACTACGCCCTTTACGCCGCCCTTAAAGACCGCTTCGGCGGCCTGCCCTGGACGGAGTGGGAGCCGGGCGCGGCTGAGCGCTACGGACCGTTGCTGGCCGACGACCTCGAACGACGCCGCCGCGAACAGTACCGCTTCTTCGCCCAGTGGCGCGCCCTCAAGAACTACGCCAACGCCAAAGGCGTCAAGCTCATCGGCGACCTGCCCATCTTCGTCGCCCACGACTCGGCCGACGTGTGGGCCAACCGTCACCTCTTCCGCCTCGACGCCGCCGGCCGCCCGCTGGCCGTCGCCGGCGTCCCCCCCGACTACTTCAGCGCCACCGGCCAGCTGTGGGGCAACCCCCTCTATGACTGGGACGCCATGGCCGCCGACGGCTACCGCTGGTGGCGGGAGCGGCTCGCCCAGGCGCTCAGGCTGGCCGACGCCGTCCGCATCGATCACTTCCGAGGCTTCGAGGCCTTCTGGGCGGTACCCTACGGCGAAGCGACCGCCGAGCGGGGCGAATGGGTCAAAGGCCCCGGCGCGCCCTTTTTCGACACCCTGGAAAAGCACTTCGGCCGTCTGCCCGTCATCGCCGAAGACCTCGGCGTCATCACCCCGGCCGTCGAAAGCCTGCGCGACAAATTCGCCCTTCCCGGCATGAAGATCCTCCAGTTCGCCCTGGAGGGCGGCGACTGGCCGGACGGCGAGGACAACGCCGTCGTCTACACCGGCACCCACGACAACGACACCATCCTCGGCTGGCACCGGGCGCGCACCGGCGACAGCGACGCGGACGGCGACGTCTGCTGGCGGTACATCGAAACCGCCTACCAGGCGACCGCCTGCCTGGCGATCATCCCCCTCCAGGACATCCTCTGCATCGGCGGCGAGGCGCGCATGAACACCCCCGGCACGGTCGGCGGCGGCAACTGGGCCTGGCGCTATGAGGAAGGCGACATAACGCCGGAAACCGCCGCCAAACTGGCCGCCCTGGCGGAAAAATATGGCCGTTAACCCAATTGGCAGGAAAAAAGCATTAGTTCTGACGGCAAAATCTGGCCGGTAGCAATCCGGCCGGCGGTGGGCATACTAAATGTCAGAAGCCTGCAAGGGCGAAATGCCAGAAAAACGTACGCTAATGCCAGACAATGCCAGAAGGGGAGGATGACCGCCATGACCCGTCGCATCAACCGTAAATACGCCGCCAACGGCCTGTTGGTCCGCCCCGCCTTCCCGTCCAAAGGCGAAACCGTCCACGTCGCCTACAGCGGCCTTCTCGCCAGTAACGGCGCGGATCGGCTGTATGTCCGCTTCGGTTTCGGCGATGCCTGGGAAGGGTCGCTCGACTACAAAATGGTGCGCACCGCCAATGGCTTCTCGGCCGCCGTTCCGGTGGCCGCGGCCGATTCGCTCAACCTTTGTTTCCACGACAGCGCCGGCCACTGGGACAACAATTCCGGCGCCAACTATGCGATCGAGGTGACCCGGTGAAGAAATTACGCCGGGAACGGGAAAAGCTTCCGGATAATATCCGGAAGCTTTTCATATTTTGGAGCGGCGGAGGGCGGTTAGTCCTGGGCGATCAGGCGGGTGAAACGCTCGACGAGGTCCGGGTCGAACTGGCTGCCGGCGCAGCGTTCGATTTCGGCCAGCGCTTCAGCCGGTGGCATGGCTTTGCGGTAAGGGCGGTCGTTGGTCATGGCGTCGTAGGCGTCGGCGATGGCGAGCATGCGGCATTCGAGCGGGATTTTCGCGCCTTTGAGGCCGAGCGGGTAGCCTTTGCCGTTCCACCATTCGTGGTGTTTGAGGATCCAGTCGGCGATCGGTTCGAGGTCGGGGGTGGAGACGGCGATGCGGTGGCCGATTTCGGCGTGACTGCGCATAACCTTGAGTTCCCCCGGAGTAAGGTGATCGGGTTTGAAGAGGATATGGTCGGGAATACCGACTTTGCCGATGTCATGGAACTCGGCGAACAGGCGTAGGTCGGTGTGTTTATAGTCGGGGAAGCCGCAGGCTTTCGCCAGTCGGAGGGTGAGGTCGCGCAGGCGGGTGGCGTGACCTTCGGTTACGAAGTCGCGTACTTCGAGCGCCTTTTTGAGAGCCTGGACGACTGAGCTGCGGCTGGAGTGCTGGCTCAAAAGTTTTTCCCGGTACATGGAGTTGTCGGCTTCTTTGAACAGGCCGTTGATGCTCAGCGTGGGGCCGGTGATGGCAATGCCGACCGAGACGCAGAGAGGGATGGTCGGGTTTTTGCCGTTGTAGGCTTCGATGCCGGCGGTGATGCGTGCGCGGGCGGCGGTCAGCGAGGCTTCGTCGGCGTTGGGGAGGATGATGGCGAACTCGTCGCCGCCGATGCGGGCGACGACTTCGTTGTCGTTGAAGGGGTCGCGGATGAGCTCGGCGAGGTTGGCCAGGAGTTGGTCGCCGGCGTCGTGGCCGAGGGTGTCGTTGATGTATTTGAGGCCGTCGAGGTCGCAGATGATCAGGCCGACGGGGTGGAGGGCGGGATCGGCCAGGCGGGCCATCTCGATCTCGAAGTAGGTGCGGTTGTGAAGGCCGGTGACTGGGTCGCGGATGGCCTGGTATTTGAGCTGCTGCTCAATGCGCTTGCGGCTGGTGACGTCCCGGCAGCAGGTGACCGTTCCCAGGATATTGCCCTGTTCGTCAGCTATGCTTTTGGAGATGCTCTCCGCCCACACCCAATGGCCGGCGGCATGGCGCACCCGGTACTGGGCGCCGACCGGCGCGCCGGTGGTCAGTATTCGCCGAAAGTCGGCGTCGACGACTTCGACGTCGTCGGGGTGGATGAAGTCGACAATGCGTTTGCCGAGAACGGCGGAGGGCGGGTAACCGAGCATGGTGTGGCAGGAGGGGGTGACGAACTTGATTATGCCGGCAGGGTCGACCTGGAGGACGGTATCGAGCATGTTGTCGGTGAGGAGGCGGAGCTGCCGCTCTTTATCGGCCAGCGCTTCTTCGGCGACGGCGCGTTCGAGGATTTCCGCCTGGAGCTGACGGTTGATGTCCATCAGTTCGGCGGTACGCTGGGAAACTTCGGCTTCGAGGCCTTTCAGGAGATGTTGCCAGGCGCCTTCCAGGCTCTGGCGGTCGGCGATGTCGCGGCAGATGCCCAGGATGACTTTCTTGCCCCGGTAGTGGATCAGGTCGGCGTTGAGTTCGGTCGGTATCGTCACGCCGTTTTTCGCGACGAGGACCAGTTCTTCCCGCACGGCTTCCCCTTCCAGGAGCCTGGACCGCACGGACGGCAGCTTGGCTGCCGTTGCGGGAGTCATGATGCCTCCGGGGTAGAGGTCCGCCAGTTCCCGACGGGAGTAGCCTAGCCTTTCGCAGGCGATATCGTTGACTTCCAGGAGGACAGCCGGATTGTCTGGTCCGCGGTATTCGATGACGAAGAGGAAGTCACGGCTGGTGTGGAAGAGGAATTGGAGCAGTTGGTTATGGAACCCTGCCCGGAGCCTCGTGACTACGTGCTTGTCGGCGGCGAGTTGATGCTGCATATTTACCCCCTGAAGGCGGGATCACGCTTATGTAAATTTCCTTCGACATAAACCAACATATTCCTTTGCGGAGTTGAAAACAGAACGGGGCGGCCCAGGCCGCCCCGTGGGAGAGACTATTTTTCCTTGGGGGATTCTTTTTTCTGGGGGGATATGTCGCTCGACAGCTCGACGCGGCTGTTTTTGGCCTTGGCGTTCTGGCCGCCTGGCAGGTCCTTGAAGCCCATGTTATCACCTCCGCTATTGTCTCGTTAAAATGCGCCCGGGCCCATGCTTCAGGAAGGCTTTTTGCCGTTTTTGCCCACCCCCGCCTTGAACTGGGCCGGTTCCGGGTTGCCGGCGCCGTAGCCTTCCTGCGCGTTGGCCCTGACGGCCGCGGGGTCTTTTTCCGGGTTGCGGGGTTTTACCATTTTGCCACCTCCTCAGTTTTCCTGTTGGCGTTTTTTAGCGTAGAGCGTATTGACAAACTGACGGTCGCGGGTTATTATTCCCCTATTACATATTTATTTACAGTAGGGACGGGGGCTTTACGATGAAGATTCGCGATTTGTTTACCGGCAAGCCGGTTATTTCGTTCGAGATTTTTCCGCCCAAGCCCGATTTCCCGCTTGATACCGTTTTTGCCACGCTGGAGGAGCTGAAGGGGCTCAACCCCGCCTATATCAGCGTGACTTACGGGGCGGGGGGATCGAGTTCGGCGCGGTCGATAGAGATCGTCGATAAGGTCAAGAATCATTACGGCATGGAGACGGTGGCGCACCTGACGTGCGTGGGGGCGACGCCGGCGACGATCGACACCGTTCTCGACCGCCTGCAGGCGCTGGGGGTGGAGAATATCCTCGCGCTGCGCGGCGACCCGCCGGCAGGGGATAGCCCGTTCATACCGCCCGCGGACGGCTTTCCGTACGCCAAGGACCTTGTCAGGCATGTGCGGGGGCGCGGTTTTTTCAGCGTGGCGGCCGCGGCTTATCCCGAAGGGCATCTGGAGTGCCGCGATATCGACCAGGATGTGGAGTATCTGCGGCTGAAGGTGGAGCAGGGGGTCGATCTGCTTATTACTCAGCTATTTTTCGACAATGCGACTTTTTACGGTTTCCTGGACAAGATCAGGGGACGGGGGATTGCCTGCCCGGTGATCGCCGGCATCATGCCGGTGCTGAGCGCGTCGCAGATAAAAAGGATAACGTCGCTGTGCGGCTCGGCCATCCCGGCAAAGCTGCAGCGGCTGATGGACAAATACGGCGGCGTGCCGGCCGATATGGAGAAGGCGGGCATCGAGTACGCCTCGGAGCAGATTGTCGACCTCTTAGCGAATAAGGTGGACGGCATCCATCTATATACGATGAACAAGGCGAAGCAGACAAAGCAGATTATGGAGAATATCGGCAGGAATTAGCGAGTGGGGCGGAGGAATCCGCCCCACTTTAATGTTTGCAGGCCGGTCCGCCGCCCCACACAGATAAGAAAAAGTATGCATATTATGTAAAAGAGTATTGTCTGGATTGATGAAAGGAGCGTTATAGTGAAAGAGAACTGTTGCCCCGATGGATACTGCCCCAACGGACTCAAGCCCGAGCAGACGAGGAGAATCGTCGAAGGGCTGAATATTTACCTCGCGAACCTGAACATCCTTTATATCAAGCTGCACAATCTTCACTGGAACGTGACGGGTACGGGCTTTTTCCCGCTTCACGCAAAGACGCAGGAGCTTTATGAGGCGGTCGCGGAAAAGCTGGACGAGGCGGCGGAGAGGATAAGGGCGCTCGGCTGCGTGCCGCTGGCCTCGATGCGGGAGTATCTGGCCGCGGGGACGATATGCGAGCTGCCCGGCGACGAGTATCCGTCGCCCTTTGTGGCGAAGACAATTATCGAGGATTTTTGCACCATGCTTGAAATGGTGAGGAAGATCGAGGCGGTCGCGAGCGAAACTTCTGATCAGTGCACTGTCGGACTGCTGGCCGAGGCGATGTGCTTTTTCGAGAAGCAGATGTGGATGATGGGCGCCTATCTGACGAGGTGCTGACGCTTTTCCGGCAGACGGTCAGCATCTTATAAATAGAAATTATTGTCGAAACTCCTGCCCGAATCGTAGAATCTGGCAGGAGTTTCGTAGCTTCTCTGGGAACTATACAAATAGTTTCTCCTAGATTGTGAACTGGATTACGACATTCGCTAAAGAGGTGTAGCATGGCGAATTACTTACAACTTAGTAAAGAATTACAAGAAAAAATTAAAAATGACATTGCAGAGGATAATAAACCTAAGATCGCTTTTGAAAACAGTAAAGCCATTAGGAGAGATAATAAAAAAGATTTTAATACTATATGGCGCCCTTCATTCACGAGAGATATAGATAAAATAATGCATAGTGCATTCTATAATAGATATGCTGATAAGACGCAGGTGTTTTCATTTTATAAAAATGACGATATAACACGTAGAGCGTTGCACGTTCAGTTGGTTTCTAGGATAGCAAGAAATATTGGACAAGTATTAGGTCTTAACTTAGATTTAATTGAAGCAATTGCTCTTGGTCATGATCTTGGACACACACCTTTCGGACACGCGGGCGAAGACTTTCTTAAGGAATTGTACCTTAATAATACAGGGCGATATTTTAACCATAATGTGCATAGCGTACGAGTACTTGATGGGATTTTCCCATATAATATTAGTCTTCAAACCCTAGATGGTATTCTTTGTCATAATGGTGAATTTGAATTGAAAGAGTATCGTCCTAGCGGATTAAACGATTTTCAATCCTTTGATGCGATGTTGGAACAAGCATATTTTGATGAAACATCAATCAAAAAGATGATACCGGCGACATTAGAAGGTTGCGTTGTGCGCGTTTGCGATATGATTGCATATATAGGTAAGGATAGACAGGATGCTTTTAGAGCTAAACTTATTTCCTCAGATGCCATATTTAATCAAGGTTCGTTAGGAAAACGCAATGCAGAAATTATTAATAATCTGGTCGTAAATATTATTGAAAATAGTTATGGAAAAGATTACATAAAATTAGATGAAGAATATTATACTCAGCTTAAATTGTCTAAGAACCAGAATTATGAGGTCATATACAAAAATCCAGAGGTCAGAGAAAAATATAACAAAAGCATTAGACCCATGTTTGAGCAGATTTACCAAAAATTATTTTCCGATTTAAAGAACAATTGGAAAAAATCCGTTGTTTTTAAACATCATATTGGGTTTGTGGATAACATAAGAAAAGGTTTAAATTATAAAGCGCCATATCAAGAAGAAGAGCCAAACCAGATAGTGGTTGATTATATAGCAAGTATGACAGACGACTATTTTATTGACTTATATGATTACTTATTTCCGGAAGGCCAATATAAAGTTGATTACGTGTCTTATTTTAATGATCTCTAAGTTGATAACATAACTAGAAAAGGAGCCGCTGTTATGCGAAGTTGTTTCCCGGGTTATTTACCAAAAAGCGAGAAAGATTTTGACTTATTATGGGAGAACGGTATCTTTGTGTTCGATACTAATATCTTATTGAATATGTATAGATATAGTCGAGAAACTCAAAATGTCTTTTTTACAATATTAGATAGGATCAAAGAGAGAGTATGGCTGCCCCATCAAGTTGTAAAGGAGTTTTTTAAAAATCGCATTAAGGTTATTACGGATCAAGATAAACTATATAAAACTATTATTGATGAGATGAAGTTTGATGCGATAAAGAATCAGCTAAACCAATATAAGGATAGGCATGTTGCAATAAAAATATCTAATATATTAGAGATAATTGAAAAAACTGAGAAAGATATAAAGCGTGAATTGAACAAATCAAAGAATGAAGATATAGACTATTTGAAGAACGATGTTGTGCTGGAAAAATTACTTATATTTTTTGATGGAAGGGTCGGGAAGCCTTATAATGATGAGTCGTTGAATGGCTTATACAAAGAAGCTCAAAATAGATATAAGCATAAAATTCCACCGGGGTATAAAGATGAAGCAAAGGAAGAACCTGAAAAGTATAATGATTTTATAATTTGGTCTCAGATTATTGAATATGCAAAAGGAAATCATACAAACATAATATTAGTTACAGATGATAATAAAGAGGATTGGTGGCAGCCAAAATATGAGGGAAAAACTATAGGCCCCAGATTAGAACTATTGGACGAAGTTTATAAAAAAGCGGGAATGCATTGTCATATTTATAATACTAGAACATTTTTGGATGTCGCAAAGACAAAGTTTGTAGCCATTCTTGAAGGAACCTTGGTAGATACTGCGATAGGCGAAGTTGAGTCAGTTAATAAGAACTCCATTGCTGAATCTTCAATTAAAGACTTAAACGCTTTAGGGTATTCTTTAGAGGATATGCGGAAAATAATTAATGAGCTTCTGCGAAGTGGTAGTGGAAGTTTTAGCACAATGGATGTTGTGGAAAAGTTAACTGGCAAATATCATGTTGGTGACCCTATCAATCGAACTATTGGAGTAATATTAAGCGAATTACAAGAAGATATATTTTCTATTGTTCCAGATGGAAGAATCAGTTGTCTGGATAATAGAGGTAGAAATACTACATCGGCTTGTTGGAAACGGCCAGACAATAAAGAATGAGTTGTAAACCTATACAGTGAATATATCTGTACAGGTTTTTTCATAATATAAGCATAGCCTTTTATAATGCTCCCCTACGTCAAGGAGAATGGAGAAAACTAAGTTATGCTCCCTTCGAGTCTGTAAAATAAATTAATTTCTGATTCGGCAAAAAAGCCGCCCTGCGGAGGTTTCTTGACGATATCAATCATATCACGCTTTTTTGTCAAACAGTCCACCAAAAGTCCACTTTTCGTCTAGGTGGTGTTTATGTGAAAAAATATTTTCGAAGGAGCAACATAGGCGGCGGAGAATGCAGGCTTACTGCGCCGTTGCGGAGGTCGTTACCGCGCCGTTGGGCTCGAAGGCCGGGAACACGAACGTACGCCCGGCCATGGACGGCCGGGCGAGGAGCCATCAGTCACGGAGACTGTTGGCGACGGTACGGCTGTGTCGGCCCGAGCCTTACGGCGCGTTCGGCCGGAGCTTCGGCGCAAAGCCTGCGCTCTCCGCTAGCAAGGTAAGGCACGGTGGCGTATGGTGGACCAAATAAAAAATCCCGGACAAAGTCCGGGATTTTACTGCGATAGCTCATTTTTTGTCCTGCCGCTCGGAAAATATCTTGCTAGAGACGGCTTTCACCGTAGTACCAATAATCCTGCAACTTTATCCGTTTGCCAAATAGGTGGCCGCAGTCGTATTCCCCGAAAACGTTGTCCGAGACGTACGCAAAGCCCGCAGACATCAAGATGCCGCGGTGAGAATAGAAAAACACGGTAACACGATCAGGTACTTTGAAAACAGCGATTTCGCCGCCGGCGGACAAGTAAGAAAGCCTGTCCGGCAAAACAACTTTTCCTCGCAGATCGGTGTCTGCCAGTTCACCTGCACGCACCATCGCGACCACCTGTTCCCGGGCGACGAGATTTACGCGAAAATTCGCCTCCCTGACGAATTCACTCATCGGAGCCAACCACGCAACCGCAAAAGCCGTAGCTAATATAATCGCCGGCGCGGCAGCCATGAGCCGCTTTTCCCGAAGTTTATCCGCAAAATAGTAAACTGCCCAAAGAGCCGCCGCCCCAAAAGCCGCCCAGATTACAATCCTGACAACCGATACGGATATTGGGCCAAGCACCTCGATCATATGCCACTCCAGCACCTTGGCGCTGATTAGCACGCCACCCATTATCAGCGCCGTGCCAAACACTTGATGTCCTTTTTTCTGCATACTACCTCTCCCGAGGGTTTCCCTACTTCGTGAATATCACATCTGTCGAATATTTCGTCATGGGAATATCAATTTCCTTTATTATCCATTGAGCTCGGTGCAAGGCAAAACTCCATTGTTACCCGTAGGTTTTTCAGAAATGTTTCATTTAAGAATAAAAAAACCGCCTTTGGCGGTCTTATTTAAGACGGGGAATGCATAGGCGAGCGTTCCGGCATTGGGTGCAGCCCACTTCAAGCGGAAACGTCGGCCTTGCTAGCAGGGCAACAGCGAACCGAAAGTTCACTTTCGCGTGACCCAAACAATCCAGGCGATTTTTCGCAAGCTCATGCATGCCACCCCCGGAATTTGAATTGTTAATGGGCAGCCATTAATGAATTTTATTTGGCGGATGACGATCGTTCCGACGCGAATTCCTCGATCAGCTCGGGCAGGAGTACGAAGCCTTGCGGGAAGCGCAATACTTGGCCGTCCTTGGCCGTCACCTTCACCTGGAAGATTCCTCGCTCTATTGCGGCGACGTCGCCGAACTTCAGGCGGTGTTCAACTAGGTTTTCACCCTTTAGTATAATAGTGCCGCCTAAGACTGACATTTCAACTTCGCGAAAAACGTTCAGGAATTTAAAGAATAACCAATAACATACTCCCGCCGCCATGGCGGCAAGACTTACATTTTGCAGGCCACACAGATAACCGAGAAAAACAACCGCGGTCGAGAGGTTAACAACGAAAAAGTCAAGATTACCTCTATATAAGCAATATTTTCCCCGTGGCGCATAATTAATTTTTAGAGATTGTCCAGCTTCTCCAGGGGTTACGGTAATCATCTTGCCGTCAACCGCCCATTGGTTTAGAGTTGTTCCGGCGAGTTCGGCAAGTTCGCGGTCAGCTATTTTGCGTTGCTTTTCGCCAGTTGCCGTGGTGATTATCACGGGATCATAATCATTATCTCGATCGATACGGATAACGGACTCAAAGGGTATGAAAGACCCGTCGTCTTCCTCCAGACCGACCGTACTCACCGTGACCTTGTTAACTTTGCGCAGATACCATCCGAGAATGAACAACAGTGCTGCGATAAAAACAAGACTGCGAATCCAATCCCCTTGTTTGATTCCCGTGATAACAAGCACGATTGAAGGGAATACCCATAGCCGAGGGTGTCCCCGCACTTCGATCATCTCCCGAAAGTTGATTCCTACCGAACGTCTATTCGGCGAATGGCCGTTATTTTCCTTTTTTGCATAATAGTAGTATGGGGAGCTTGGCGGACTTAGCGGCGAAGTTCCGGGAAATAAAGGCATAAAAATAAGAAGGCCGCCTTTGGCGGTCTTCTTGACGATATCAAATGTCGGGGACGCCATTTAGCAACCGTTATTTCGTCCTTTGCCCGATTTTCCTGTTCCCGGCGTTTTTTACCAGGGTCGAGGCGCGGCTGGATTCCTGGCCGTCTTTGTCGTGCTGTTCGCCGCTGTTTTTCATGTCGTTATCCCTCGTCGCTTTCGGTGGTATTTTCCTTGGGCACGGCGGTCACTTTTTCGGTGGGCGGGAAGACGGCGGTTGCCTTGGGATTTGACAGCAGGTCGGCCTGCTTGCCGCCCCAGGGGGCGTGCTGCGGCTGTTTGCCGTCGCGGCGGTGCTTGTCGGTGATGTTGACGTCGACCATTGCGTTCACCTCCGGTGGTATTTGAGCGGGATTATGGTTCTGTTCTGTTGACGAAGTCTACGCTGGGATACAGGGTCGGGGTGGAGTTTTGTGTTTTGCGGTTGGTGGTCGTGACGGCCAGCGGGTCGTCCTGGGCTGGGGTGGCCGGATTTTTGTCGTCCATTGTCGTTCCTCCCGGCGATGTTGTGCGGAGGCGGTTCGGCCGCCTTCCGGTGTTAGTTTCCCCAGAATGCGGCGAGACATGAAAAAAACCGGCGCGCTTTGCGCCGGTTTTTGCTATTATGGGCGGCCTTTGAACATGCTTATGACGTATTGCGCGGCGAAGGTGAAGCCATACAGGAAGGCGAGCATGAGGACGGCGGGGAGAAGGCCTTCGCGCAGGAGGACGGGGAGGGCGCCGAGGGCGTAGCCGATGACGCGGAAGGCGTTGGCGTGGCGCTCGGTTTTGCAGATGGGGGTGAGGGCGGCGAGGTGGAAGAGGGCGCCGTAGATGAAGTAACGCCACCAGTAGTCGGAGGAGGGGATGAATTCCAGCATGGGGAGCCTCCTTTGGTCGGAGATGACACAATAATTGTACTATGGGTGCGGCGGGACGGGCAAGGGGACAAATGGCGGGAGGGGGACAAGGAAGAAGGCGGGGCGGGGGCGAAATAAGCGGCTAGGAACGGAAACCTGGATAGTTGAAATTGGAGGAAGAATTTATGAGGGTGTTGGCGCTTGTGGGGTCCCCCCGCAAACTTGGCAATTCGGAGATATTGGCGCGTGAGATGCTGGCGGCGCTGCCGGCGGATACGGACCGGGAGATGATCCGCCTGACGGAGCTTGATATCGGGCCGTGCCGGGCGTGCTACGCGTGTCTGCCGGCGGATAAGGGCTGCGTGATCGAGGACGATCTGGCGTTTTTGCTGGCGAGGATAAAGGCGGCGGATGCGGTGATAATCGCGGCGCCGGTGTATTTCCTCGGCGCCCATACGAGCGTGAAGGCGGTGGGCGACCGGCTGATTTCGATTTTGGCCGATAACGCCGCGTTCGCCGGCAAGCGGTGTGTGGCGGCGGTGTCGTACGGCATCCCGGGCTGGGAGGGATACGGCCGGGAGATGGTGCTGAATTTCGCCCGGTTCCTCCATCTGGAGGTGGCGGGGTGCATGCTGGTGCGGGCCGCCAGCCCGGGGGAGGCGGCGCGGCCGGAGGTGCTGGCCGAGGCGCGGGCTTTGGCCGGGAGACTTATGGGGGGCGAGGCCGAGCTGTCGCTGCCGGGGGTGCATACCTGCCGGGAGTGCGGCAGCAGCTTGCTGCAGATCGCGCCTTCGGGGGCGGTGCGGTGCGTGATGTGCGACGCCCGGGGGGAGCTTAAGGCGCAGGACGGCAAGGTGGCGATCGAGTTCGCGGCCCGCGGCCACGGGCGGTTTTCGCCGGCGGGCAAGGCGGAGCACGCGGCGCTGCTGGAGGAGATAAAGCGGCGCTATATCGCGGAGCGGGAGGAGCTTTTCCGTATCCGCAAGCCGTACGGGACCCCGGACTGGTGGGTAAGGCGATGAGGGGGCGCGGGAGCGCGGAGGTGGCGCGGTGAGGTTTTTGCATACGGCGGACTGGCATTTGGGACGCATTTTTTATAATCTTCATCTGACGGACGATCAGGCGTATGTGCTGGAGCAGTTCGTGGCGCTGGCGCGGGAGGCGAGGCCGGACGCGATCGTGATCGCGGGCGACGTGTACGACCGGGCGGTGCCGCCGCCGGAGGCGGTGAGCCTGCTGGGCGAGACGCTCTCAAGGCTGGCGCTGGACTGCAAGGTGCCGGTGATCGTGATCGCGGGCAACCACGACAGCCCGGAACGGCTGGGCTTCGGCGGGCGGGTGCTGGCGCGGCAGAGGCTGCATGTGGTGGGCCAGGTGGCTGCGGAGGCGGCGCCGGTGGCGGTGGCCGACGAGCACGGCCCGGTGTATTTCTGCCCGATTCCTTACGCCGAGCCGGCGGTGGTGCGCGAGCGGCTGGGGGTGGAGGCGGCGGGTCACGAGGCGGCGCTGACGGCGCTGACGGCGCGGGCCTGCGCGGCTGTGCCGGCCGGCGCCCGCAAGGTGGCGGTGGCGCACGCGTTCGTGACCGGCGGGGTGGCGAGCGAATCGGAGCGGCCGCTGGCGGTGGGCGCGGTGCCGACGGTGGGGGCGGCGGTGTTCGCCGGGTTCGATTATGTGGCGCTGGGGCATCTGCATCAGGCGCAGCAGGCGGGCGGGGCGCATATCCGCTACGCGGGGTCGCCGCTGAAGTATTCGTTCGCCGAGGCGGGGCACCGCAAGTCGGTGGCGCTGGTGGAGCTGGACGCGGCCGGGCAGGCGGCGGTGGAGGAGGTGGCCCTGACGCCGCGGCGGGACGTGCGCTGTGTGGAGGGTTTTTTGGAGGAGCTTATCGCCGGCGGGGCGACCGATGCGCACGCCGATGATTATATCGCGGTGAAGCTGAAGGATGCCGGGGCGCTGCTCGATCCGATGGGCAAGCTGCGCCGGGTGTATCCGAATGTGCTTCACCGTATTTTCGAGGAGCCGGCTCTGGCGGCGGCGGCCGCGACGCGGACCGACCACCGCCGCCAGAGCGAGGCGGAGTTGTTCGCGGCCTTTTTCGCCCAGGTGACGGGCCGGGGGCTGAGCGAGGCGGAGGCGGCCGCGGCCGCCGGGCTTATCGAGGCGTTCGGCCGCCGGGAGCGGGAGGTGGGGGCATGAGGCCGCTGACGATTACGATGACGGCGTTCGGCTCTTACGCCGGGACGGAGAAGGTGGATTTCGGCCGCCTGGGGGACCGGGCGCTGTTTCTTATCCACGGCCCGACGGGGGCGGGGAAGACGACGATCCTGGATGCGATGTGTTTCGCGCTGTTCGGCAGGACGAGCGGGGCGGAGCGCGACGGCCGCCAGATGCGGAGCGATTATGTGGAGCCGTCGGTGGCGACGGAGGTGACGTTCGATTTCGCGCTGGGGGCGGAGGTGTATCGCGTGCGCCGCGCGCCCGAGCAGGAGGTGCTGAAGCGGCGCGGGACGGGGACGACGAAGCTGCCGCCGGCGGCGACGCTGTGGAAGCGGACGGGGCTGGCGGACGGCGAGGCGGAGGGCGCGGTGGTGGCGAGCGACTGGCGGCGGGTGACGGAGGCGCTGGAGGGGCTGCTGGGTTTTAAGTATGAGCAGTTCCGTCAGGTGGTGGTGCTGCCGCAGGGCGAGTTCCGCCGGTTGCTGCTGGCCGATTCGGCGGAGCGGGAGAAGATTTTGGCGACGCTTTTCCGGACGGAGCTGTACCGCCGGATCGAGGAGTATTTCAAGCAGGCGGCCAAAGGGGTGGAGGAGGCGGCGCGGGAGCTGGCCCTCCGCCGCGAGTGGCTGCTGCAGGAGTCGGCGGCGGAGTCGGCGGCGGAGCTGACGGTGCGGCTGGCGGGCGATACGGCCCGGCTTTTGGCGCTGACGGCGGAGACGGCGGAGGCGCGGCGGAAGCTGCAGACGGCCCAGGAGGGGCTGGCGGCCGCCAGGCGGCTGGAGGAGCAGTTCGCCGAGCGGGAGAGGACGGAGGCCGCGTTGTCCGGGCTTGTGGCGCAGGCGGCGGCGATGGAGGCGAGGCGGGCGGAGCTAGCGGGGGCCAATCAGGCCGCGCTGCTGGCGGGTGCGTACGAGTCTTTGGCCGGACGCCGCCGGGAGGAAGAGCGGGCGGCGGCGGATTTGGCGGCGGCGGAGGCTGCTTTGGCCGGCGCGCTGGCGGCGAAGGAGGGGGCCGAGGCCGCTTATGCGGCGGAAAGGCAGCGGGAGGCGGAGCGGCAGGCTGCCGAGGCCGCCGTGGCGGAGTTGGCCGGGATGGGCGATAAATGCGCCCGGTTGAACGAGGCTGTTGCTGTTTGCGCCAGGACCGAGGAGACGGCGGCCGCGGCGGCCGTGGGCCACGAGGCGGCCAAGGCCGCGCGGGAGGCTGCGGCGGGCCGGCTGGGGGCGGCGCGGGAAGAGCGGGAGAGGCTGCTGGCCGAGGCGTATAAGGCGCCGGCTTTGGAGGGCGCCGTGAAGGAGGCGGAGCAGTTTGTCGCCAACCATGAGCAGTTGACGGCGATGCGGGGCGAGTGGCAGGCTGTGTCGCGCCGCCACGCCGCGCTCGCCGATGGGGTGGCGGGGCTGGAAAAGGAACTGGCGGTGGCCCGCGACGACTACGGGCGGCTGGAGATTCGCTGGCGGCAGGGGCAGGCGGCGCTATTGGCGCGGGAGCTGGCGCCGGGCGAAGCGTGCCCGGTGTGCGGTTCGCCGCATCACCCGGCGCCCGCACGCGGGGCGGCGGATATGCCGGAGACGGCGGCGCTGGAGGCCGAGCAGGCCAGGGTCCGCAGGCTGGAGGACGAGCTGACGGGCAGGCGGCGCGCTTTGACGGAGGCCGCCCAGGCTTTGGGCGAGGTGACGGCGCGGGGCAATAAGCTGAAGGAGCTGCTTGGGGAGCGGGCGAAGGAGAGCGGCGAAAGTCTGCGCGAGGCCGCGGACGGGCTGGCGGCGGAGCTGGAGCGGAGCCGGGCGGCCGCCGCTGATTTGGCGCGGCGCGAGCAGGAAATTCTGCTTTTGGAGAAGGAGGCCGGCGAGCGGGAAAAGGCGCTCAGGGATGCGGAGACGGCGTTTATGGAGGCCCAGGCGGCCGTACGGGAGGCGAAGGCGCTGCTGGCGGAGCGGGAGAAGGCGGTGCCGGCCGGGTTTAGGGCGCCGGGCAGCCTGGAGGCGGCGATGGAGCAGGCTGTGGCCCGCCGTGATAAGCTGGCAGCATCTTTGGAGAAGGCGCGTACGGCGGCCGAGGAGGCCGGCAGGCGGGTGGCGGCGGCGAAGGCCGCCCGCGCGGCGGCGGGCGAGGCGCTGGCGGCTGTGGGCAGTAAGCTGGGCGAGGAGCGGGAGAAGTTGGCACTGCGCTTCGCGGCGGCGGGCTTCGCCGGCGAGGAGGATTTTCTGGCGGCGGGCCGGCCGGATGAATGGCGGCGCGCGGCGGAGGATGATTTGGCCGGGTACGGCCGGGAGCTGGCGGTGGCCCGCGACCGGGCGGAAAGGGCGGCTGCTGCGGTGGAAGGCCTTGGCCGGCCGGACGTGGCGGGGGCGGAGGCGTTCGCCGCGACGTCCGGGGAGGTTTGCGACAATTTGCTGAGCGAGCAGACCAGGCTTCAGGAGGGCGTGAGGAAGCAGGAGGCCTGGCTGAAGGAGCTCGACCGCCTGGCGGCGGAGACGGCGGCGATGGAGGAGGAGTACGCGGTGCTGGGCCGGTTGGCCCAGGTGGCGAACGGGCAGAATCAGCAGCGGGTGAGTTTCCACCGCTTTGTGCTGCAGGCGCTGCTGGACGAGGTGACGGGGGTGGCGAACGCCCGGCTGAAAAAAATGAGCCGCGGGCGCTATGCGCTGCGGCGGATGGACGACCCTATTCACAGGGGGAAGGCCGGGGGGCTCGATATCGAGATCGAGGACGCGTGGACGGGGGTGGCCCGTCATGCGGCGACGCTGAGCGGGGGGGAGACTTTCCTGGCGTCGCTGGCGCTGGCCCTCGGCCTGGCGGATGTGGTGCAGGGGTTTTCGGGGGGCGTTCACCTTGACACGATTTTCGTGGACGAGGGGTTCGGGACGCTTGACCCGGAGGCTCTGGATATGGCGATGCAGGCGCTGGTGGAGCTGCAGACGGGCGGACGGCTGGTGGGGATAATTTCCCACGTGCCGGAGCTGAAGGAGCGTATCGAGGCACGGCTGGAGATCGTGCCGACCGACCGCGGCAGCACTACGCGCTGGAGCGTTTAGCGAGGAAGACGCCGGCCATGGCTACGGCGGCGCCAATGCCCTGGAGAAGGGTGATTTTTTCGCCGATGGTGAAGGCGGCGATGGTTATGGCGACGGGGGTAATCAGGTACATGTAGATCATGACCTGGTTGGCCCCGATTTTTTCTATGGCGTGGTACCAGCCGACGAGGGCGATGACGGTGACGGGGACGGCGGCGTAGAGGAGGGAGGCCCAGCCGGCCCAGGTGACGGCGGCCCAGTCGGCGGCGAGTAACTCGGGGGCGGCGAGGGCAAGGAGGACGGCGGTGCCGGCGAGGGAGGAGTGGCCGGTGACCCAGAGGGCGGAGCGGGTTTTGAGCAGAGGGGTGGCGAGGATGGGGTAGAGGCCCCAGAGGAGGCCGGCGGCAAGGGCGAGGAGGTCGCCGATGGGGGTGTGGAGGCCGAAGGCGGGGGCGCCGGGGCTTTGACTGATGACGAGGAAGAGGCCGGCGAAGGCGGTTAGGCAGCCGGCGAGCACCGGTCGGGTGAGTTTTTCCCGGCCGAGGGCGGCGCCGAGGAGGGCGGTGAAGATGGGGGATACGCCGAGGGCGAGGGAGACGGTGGCGACGGTGGTGTATTTGACGGCGGCGATGAAGGCGGTCTGGTAGAAGGCGATGCCGACGACGCCGACGAGGATGACGCGGGGCAGGGCGGCGCGGGAGAAGCGGAGGCCGCCTTCGCGGGCATGGAGGAGAAGGAGGATGAGGGGGGTGGCGATGGTGAAGCGGAGGGCGGTGAAGAGGAGGGGGGAGAATTCCCGCATGCCGAATTTGCCGATGGTGTAGTTGCCGGCCCAGATGAGGACAACCAGCCAAAGCAGTAGTTCGATGAGGAAGCTATGTCGCATTTTGTTTCTCCTGGGGCAATTTTTGGCGGCTGGGGCCCGCGATTTTTGTTGTTTCTACACGGGGGCGGGTTTTTCCTGGCGGGACGGGACGCATAACCGGAGCGGCGGCGGGTCATAATTTTTATGGACAATGACTAGAGAGGTGGGGCCGGGATGAGCATGAAGATGAGCCGGGTGCCGGTGAGCGGGGTGTTTCTCGACAGCCGCGCGCCGGCGGTGACGGGCGAGTACGAGTTTACGGTGGACTGCGGGGCGGTGTATTTCGGGGCGGTGTACGACGGCGACGGCAGCCTGCTGACGGTCGACCAGTATTTTTACAGCGAGGATTTTTCCCGCGACGATATGGAGGAGGCGCTCGATACCGCCGAGCTGATGTTCGTCGACGACCGGGATTTTCCGGCGAAGACGTATCTGCTGACGAAGGGGGAGGCCGGGAGCGAGTGGCTGCGGTTTCACGCGGTGGTGCCGGATGGGATCGATCCCGGGTATTTCAGGCAGAAGTATATCGGGGAGTAGCTTGGGGGGCTCGGCGTCGGCCGGGCCTTTTTATTATGTATTTAAGGCTCGCGGTGCGACGTTTTTTGTCGAATGGCGCGAGGGTGGCTGCATATAAAGGGGCTGCGGATGATGTAGTGCTGAAAAAAGTCGAATAATGATGAATAATATACGCATTATGTCGAATTAAAGAGGCGATAACTGGTAATTATGGCCTTGACAGATAAGGGCTTAATTGGTTTTTGCTATGATTTTCCCCGAGAGCAAATGAATTTTATGTCGTATTTTTACGAAAACTATTTCTTTGCCTTTTGCAGGAAATACAAATATTTACAAGAATGATTATCATGAATTGGACAAGCAGATGTTGCATGAGGAGGTCGACTAGTCGGTGCATTCGGCGGAGGCTTGGGACAACAAGGTTGTTTATTTGGGAAGGGAAGAGGATTACCGCGATTTTTTCGAGACCGGCAAAGCGGGAATCATGTATTTGGACGCGACGCTGCAGGTGAAGAATATCAACCGCGAGGCGGAGCGCATTTTCAGCCTGGAGCGTTCCCAGGTTTTGGGCAAGCGGGCGGAGGAGGCTTTTAGCCACTGCGGCGATAAGTTTCTGCGGGCGTTCGCCGTGTCGGAATACGAAGATTTTTATGCCGCCAACGTCATGCTGACGAAACGCGACCACACCTCGTACGTCCACGTGGACAGCCTCAAGCTGCGCGACGGCGAGGGCGGGGTGAACGGAGTCATCGTCATCGTGCAGGATATTTCGGCGATGAAGGCGACGCTCAAGCAGATCCAGACGACGCAGATGCTGATGTCGCTGGGGGAGCTGGCGGCCGGGGTCGCCCACCATGTGCGGGCGCCGCTGACGACGCTCAGCGGCTATTTGCAGATAATGATGAACAGGGTGGAGGACGACCGTTGCAGCGTGCGCCGCGAGGTGCTGGAGATGCTGCTGGGGGAAGTTTCGTACATCAATAATGTGGTCAAGGAGCTTGTGCTGTTCGCCAAGCCGCCGGTCAGCAAGGCGCCGGGGGTTAATGTTAACAGGCTGCTGGAGGAGGCGCTGCTGCTGGTCTTCAAGCAGATGGGCGGGGAGAGCGTGGCGATCGACAAGCAGCTTGCCGAGGGTTTGCCGACTTTGACCGCGGACGGTAATCTGCTGAAGCAGGCGTTGGTTAATATCCTCCAGAACGCGATGGAGGCGATGCCGGAGGAGGGGACGCTGACGCTGAGGTCGTGGCTGAACGCGGAGCTTAACATGCTGGTGGTGGGGATCGCCGATACGGGCGCAGGGGTCGGTCCGCAGCTATTGGCGCGGGTGTTCGAGCCTTTTTACACCACAAAGCTCGACCGTATGGGACTGGGCCTGCCGACCGCCCACCGGATCGTGACCGAGCACGGCGGGTTTGTCAATATCAGTTCGGATGAGAAGGTGGGCACGCGGGTGCATGTGTATCTGCCTATTTTCGATAACCGCGCGAAGCGAGTGTCCGGCGTACGTCAGCAGATCCTGAATTTGCATTAGAAGCCGAAGGGGGCAGCGGCCGGCGGGCTGCTGCGCTCTTGGCGGAGGTGCTGCGGACGGGGTTTATAGTGGTTGAAAAAGTGGAATATCGGCCAAGGGACCCTTCATATACAGTTAGTGGTCACTAACTTTTGGGGAAGGGATGCCCTTGGCTTTGTTGCGTGTATCAGCGCTGACGGCGCTGTTCGTTTTCGCCGTCCTGGCGCCGGCGGCCGCCGGGCTTAACCCCGATCTTGCGTCGCCGAGCATCGTGCTCAATCTGCCTAGCCGGACGCTGGAGTTTTACGCGGGCGGAGAGCTGGTAAAGACGTACCCGGTCGCCATCGGGAAACCGTCGACGCCATCGCCGCTCGGCAACTTCGCGATTTTCGAGAAGGAGGTGGATCCATGGTGGTTTCCTCCCCGCACGGGGGAGGTGGTTCCTTCGGGACCTCATAATCCGCTGGGCTACCGCTGGATGGGTTTCGCGCCTATGTACGGCATCCACGGCACCAACGCCCCTTGGGCGATCGGCCTGGCCGTGTCGAACGGGTGCATCCGGATGCGCGAGGCGGATGTGGAGGAGCTTTACGAGGTGGTGCCCTGCGGGACGCCGGTGAGGGTGACCTACGACCGGTTCAAGCTTCGGGTGGAAGGGACCGGGGAGGTTTCGCTGGGGGTTTATCCCGATATTTACGGTCGGCGCGAGCTGACGGCGGGCGAGGTGAGCGACGCGCTGGCGGCCCGCGGACTTGGCGGCCTGCTGACGGACGGCGAACTGGCAGCGATGATCGCCGAGGAGGCCGACCGCCAGGTGGTGTTCGCCCGCGTCCACAATGTGCGGGTGAACGGCAGGATGCTGGCGGAGCGGGCGGTGACGCTGAAGGGTGTTATGTATGTGCCGCTGTTGGCGGTGGCGGGCGCCCTGGAAGCAAAGGTGTCCTGGGACGGAGCCAACGGTATGGCGCGGGGAGCGAAGAGGGCCGTGCCGGTGGCTGTTATCGGCGACAAGGTTTACGTTGCGGCGAACGACGCCCAGGCGCTGTTCGGGGGGCAGCAGGTTTTCCGCGAGGAGGAGAACGTGCTGGCGGTAGATGTGGTGAGCTTGTTCCTGAACGGCCGGCCGCTGGCGGGCGACGTGCAGGTGGTGGAGGGCGTGCTGGCGGTGCCGGTGACGGCGGTGGCGGAGGCTGTCGGCCAGAAGGTGGCGCGGGGAGCCGACGGGTCGCTGAGCGTCCGGGGAACGAAGGTGCCGGCGTCGCTGGTAGGAGGGGAGGCGTACATCCAGCTTACTAAGGTTTACGACGTTTTCCGGGCGTACGTGTATTGGAATCAGGAGGCCAGGAGCATAGAATTAACATATCCGTTTATCGAAAGGGGCGGGAACGATTAGTTCCCGCTTTTGGTTGTGCGCCGGGATAACCGCCCCCTGGAAAGATTAAGCTGGCGGGAGAGGGAAATCTGAGAGGGATTTGTGGGAGACTAGCCAATACTATAACAGTTAAAGAAATAAAAAGACTAAAGGTTGCCGGGAAGGTCCCAAGGGGCCTTGTCGGCAGCCGTGAATTCAAGGGTGGTGGCGATATGCCCGGTAAGTTTGTGATAATCGACGGCAGCAGCCTGGTGCACCGGGCGTTTTACGCGCTGCCGCTGCTGGCTACGGCGGCCGGACAGTATACGAACGCGGCGTACGGGTTCACGACGATGCTGGTGAAGCTGCTGGCGGACGTGAAGCCGGACGCGGTGGCGGTGGCGTTCGACAAGGGCCGGGTGACGTTCAGGAACGAGCAGTACGCCGAGTACAAGGCCCAGCGCAAGGCGACGCCGACCGAGCTGGCCGAGCAGTTCCCGCTGGTGCGCGAGCTGCTGGCGGCGATGGGGATCGCGGTGCTGGAGGAGGCGGGCTTCGAGGCGGACGATATCATCGGCACGCTGGCCTGCCGGGCGGCGACGGGCGGCTATGAGGTCATCATCGTGACCGGCGACCGCGACGCGTTGCAGTTGATCGGCCCGGCGACGAAGGTGATGCTGACCCGCAAGGGGATTTCGGAGATGGCGCTGTTTGACCACGAGGCGCTGTACGCCCAGTACGGGGTGACGCCAGAGCAGGTCGTCGACCTGAAGGGCCTGATGGGGGACACGTCGGATAATATCCCCGGGGTGCCGGGGGTGGGCGAGAAGACGGCCACGAAGCTGATCGCGGAGTTCGGGTCGGTGGAGAATGTGCTGGCGAATATCGACAAGGTACCGGGGGCGAAGCTGCAGGAGAAGCTGCGCGATAACGCCGAGCTGGCGGTGCTGTCGAAGAAGCTGGCGACGATCGAGTGCAATATGCCGCTGCCGGACGCGCCTGAGGATTATACGCCGGCTCCCGATGCGGCGAAGGTGCGGGAGCTGTTTACGAAGTTCGAGTTCAAGAGCCTGCTGGCGAAGCTTGACACGATAATCCCCGGGGCCGGACCGGCGCAGGCAGCGGCACCCGCCGCGCCGCCGGCGGCCCAGGTGGCGGACAAGCCGTCGATGGTTGCGGAGCTTGTGGCCGCCGTCCGCCGCGAGGGGCTGCTGCGCTGCCACGCGGTGACGAGCGGCCAGGTGCCGGCGGTGGCGTTCGCGGGCTTGGGCGTGGCCGCGGGGGACCGCGCGGTTTTCGTGCCGGCGGGAACGGAGGGCTGGGACGAGGTGCTGGCCCTGTTGGCCGACGGAAATGTGGGCAAGATAACGTATGACGGCAAGACACTGACGAGCGCCTGCCTGGCGGCCGGGAAGCCGCTGGCGGGGCTGGCGTTCGACGTTTTTCTGGCCGCGTACCTCCTTGATCCGACGGCGAGCGATTACCCGCTGACGGGGCTGTCGGAGCGGTACCTGGGGAAGGCGGCCGCCTGGCCGGAGAAGGAGTGGCGCAGCCACCCCGACTACGCGGCCTGGGCGGCTACGGCGGCGGGAGAGCTTAAGCCGGTGCTGGACGGGCTGCTTAAGGAGACGGCCGCGGACAGGCTGTATTACGATATCGAGCTGCCGCTGGTGGAGGTGCTGGCGGTGATGGAGCAGACCGGCATCAGGGTGGATACGGACGGTCTGGCGACGATGGCGGGCGAGATCGGCCGCAAGGTGGACAGCCTGCTGGCCGATATCTACCGGATCGCCGGCGAGGAGTTCAACGTGAATTCGACCAAGCAGCTCGGCGTTATTTTGTTCGAGAAGCTGAAGCTGCCAGTGCAGAAGAAGACGAAGACGGGGTATTCGACCGACGCCGAGGTGTTGGAGAAGCTGGCCGGCGAGCACCCGCTGATCGATAAGCTGCTGGAGTACCGGATATTGACGAAGCTGAAGTCCACTTATCTGGACGGGATGGCGGCGCTGGTGAATCCGGCGAGCGGCCGGGTGCACACGAGCTTCAACCAGACGGTGACGGCGACGGGCCGCCTGTCGAGCTCCGACCCCAATCTGCAGAATATCCCGGTGCGTACCGACGCGGGCCGCAAGATCCGCGAACTGTTCGTGCCGGATGCGGGCTATGACGTGCTGCTGTCAGCCGATTATTCGCAGATCGAGCTGAGGATTCTTGCCCATATGTCGGGCGACGCCGGGCTTATCGAGGCTTTCAGGGTCGGCAAGGATATCCATACGGCGACGGCGGCCGAGGTGTTCGGGGTGAGCGAGGCCGAGGTGACGCCGCTGATGCGTTCGCGGGCCAAGGCGGTGAATTTCGGCATCGTTTACGGCATCAGCGATTACGGCCTGTCGCAGGGGCTGGGCGTAAGCCGCAAGGAGGCGGGCGAGTATATCGACAGTTATTTCGCCCGTTATCCGGGGGTGAAGCGCTATATCGACGCGATGATAGAGGATGCCCGCGAGAAGGGATATGTGACGACGCTGTTCGGGCGGCGACGCTATCTGCCGGAGATCCACAGCACGAATTTCAACCAGCGGTCGTTCGCCGAGCGGACAGCGATGAACACGCCCATCCAGGGAACGGCGGCGGATGTGATCAAGAAGGCGATGGTGGAGGTTTCCGGCCGCCTGAGGGATGCCGCCATGAAGAGTCGCGTGCTGCTGCAGGTCCACGACGAGCTGGTGCTTGAGGTGGCGTCGGCGGAGCGGGATAAGGTGGCGGAAATCGTCCGCGAGGCGATGGAGGGCACGGTGGACTTGTCGGTGCCGTTGACGACCGACGTCAAGTACGGGAAAAACTGGGCGGAAGCCAAGTAGACGGAGGATTTATATGCCGGAGATGCCGGAGGTCGAGACTATACGCCGCACGCTGACGGATAAGGTGACGGGGCGACTGATCGCTGATGTGAAGCTGCTGCTGCCGCGGCTGGTGAAGTGGCCGTCCCCGGAGGAGTTCCGGGCGGCGGTGACGGGTTCGGTCGTCACGCGGCTGGACCGCCGCGGCAAGTATCTGCTTTTTCATCTGGACAACGATAAGGTGATGGTGGTGCATCTGAGGATGACGGGGCGACTTTATCATGTCGCGCCGGGGGCGCCGCCCGACCGTTTCACGCGGGTGGTTTTCACGCTGGACGGCGGCGATGCGCTGCTGTACGCGGACAGCCGCACGCTGGGGACGCTGTATGTTTTGCCGGCGGACGAGCTGTGGCGCATTTCGGGGCTGGCAACCATGGGGCCCGAGCCGCTGTCGCCGGAGTTTACGCCGGAGTATTTCCGGGAGAGCCTGGCCGGCCGGCGGGTGACGATCAAGGGGCTGCTGCTCAATCAGAAGCTGATTGGCGGGCTGGGCAACATTTATGTGGATGAGGCGCTGGCGCTGGCGGGCATTCTACCGGAGCGGCCGGCGGCCAGCCTGACGGACGAGGAGGCGGCGCGGCTTTACGGGGCTGTGAACGCCGTCATCGCCCAGGGTATCGAGCATGGAGGGACGACTTTCCGCGATTACCGCGACGGTGCGGGCCAGAAGGGCAGCAACCAGCATCACCTGAGGGTATACGGGCGGAAGAACGAGGCGTGCAGCGTGTGCGGCACGCCAATCGCCCGCTCCGAGGTGGCCGGGCGCGGCACGCATTATTGCCCGCATTGCCAGCACTAGGAGGAGACGGGAGTGCGCGTGATCGGACTGACAGGCGGGATCGCCAGCGGCAAGAGCACGGTGAGCGGCATGCTGCGCGAGCTGGGGGCGCGGGTGATCGACGCCGACGCTATCGCCCGCGAGGTTGTGGAGCCCGGCCGGCCGGCCAGAGACGAGATCGTCGCCTGGCTGGGCCGGGATATTCTGCTGGCCGACGGTTCGCTGGACCGCAGGAAGCTCGGCGAGCTGGTGTTTGGCGACAGTAAGGCGCGGGCCGTCCTGGAGGGCATTACCCATCCGCGGATTACGGCGGCGGCGAAAGAGGCGCTGGCGGCGGCGGAGCGGGAAGGCTGCGCGGCGGCGGTGCTGGATGTGCCGCTTTTGTATGAGGCCGGCTGGGACGCGTATGTGGACGAGGTTTGGGTGGTGTACGTGGATGCGGCCACTCAGTTAAGACGTCTGATGGAGCGGGATTCCCTTACGGAGGGGCAGGCGGCGGCTCGTGTCGCCGCCCAGATGAGCCTGGAGGAGAAGGCCCGCAGGGCCGATATCGTTATCGACAACAGCGGCGCCCCGGAAAGCACCGCCGCGCAGGTGGCGGCGGCCTGGCGCCGGCCGGCGTGAGATAGGCGACATTAATCGGTGGTACTGCACATAGTTTATAAGGAGCATGGATGACGGAGTGATTGTGTTGCGCAAGACCACCCTGGCCGTGCTGGCGCTGCTCGCCGTGCTGGCGGCGGCGGCCGGCTTTATCGTGTACCAGAGCGACTGGTTCCAGCGGGAGTATATTTATCCTTTCCCTTACCGGGAAAAGGTGTTTTACTATGCGACCGAGTATGAGGTCGATCCTTTCCTGATTGCGGCCGTTATCCGCACAGAGAGCAAATTTATCGTCAACGCCCGTTCACCGAAGGGGGCGATGGGACTTATGCAGATGATGCCCGAGACGGGGCAGTGGGTGGCGAGCCAGGTGGAGCAGGAGGGGTTTTATCCCGGGATGCTCAACAACCCTGATACGAGCATCCGTTTCGGGGCGTGGTATCTGGCGTCGCTGAAGAAGGAGTTTAAGGAGAACGAGATTCTGGTGCTGGCGGCGTATAACGGCGGCCGCGGCAACGTGAGCCAGTGGATGCGCCAGCTGGGCTGGGATCGCGGTTTCCGCGACATCGACAGGATCCCGTATAAGGAGACGCGGGAGTATGTGAAGAAGGTGCTGGCGGCGAGGGAGCATTACCGCTTGCTATACGGCAGGTAACGGGGGAAGCGGTTTGTTAGGGTCGTCCGCGGCGGTGTTCCTCGGATGGCCCGCTTGGTGGAGACGATGGGGGAAGTTGTTTGGGGAGGTAGGGTTTTTGAGGTACGGGAGATTAGGGGTTGCGGTATTATTGATATTTGCGCTGCTTGCCGTGGGGTGCGGGCGCGATAAGGCGGGAAAGCCAGGGGCGCCGGAGGCGCCCGCGCCGGCGAAGATGGTGCCAGGCGGGCAGCTTATTTATGGCAGTCTGTTGGAGCCGAATACGCTTAACCCGCTGCTCTCCGATCTGGTGGCGACCGCCGAGGTGGGCAGCCTGATTTTCAGCGGCCTGGTGCAGGTGAACGATAAGGGCGAGTGGCAGGCCGATCTGGCGAGCGAGGTGCCGACGCTGCGGAACGGGGGCGTAAGCCCGGATGGTCTGACGGTGACGTATCGCCTGCGCCCGGGGGTAACCTGGCACGACGGGGCGCCTTTTACGTCCGCGGATGTGAAGTTTACGTGGGAGACGATCATGAACCGGCGGGTGAATGTGGTTTCGCGCGACGGCTATGATATGATAAGCGCGGTGGATACTCCGGACGCCAATACGGTGGTGGTGCGGTTCCGGCAGTATTACGCGCCTTACCTGACGTTGTTCACGACCATTCTTCCCCGGCATCTGCTGGCGAACGCGGAGGATATCGGCAAGGCGTCGTTTAACCGCGGGCCGGTGGGGACGGGGCCGTTCAGGTTTAAGGAGTGGCGTCTGGCGGAGGCGATCGTGCTGGAGGCCAATCCGGCGTATTTCAAGGGCCGCCCGAATCTGGACAGCATTGTTTACAAGATCATTCCGGACAGCAATATCATGCTTACCCAGCTTAAGGCGGGCGAGGTCGATATCGTGAGCAACGTGGGCATCGCCAATCTGGAGCAGGTGAAGGCGGTGGGCGGGGTCCGGGCGGTGATGACGCCGAATATGATCTGGGAGCATCTGGACTTCAATCTGGATAACGCGCTTTTCAAGGATGCGAGGGTGCGGCGGGCGGTTGCGCTGGCGCTCGACCGGCAGGCGATCGTGAATAGTGTGGTGAAGGGTGCGGCCAGCGTGGCGGTGGGCGATCAGTCGCCGCTGTCGTGGGCGTATAATCCGGTGCTGAAGCCGCCGGCCCGCGATGTTGGCGCGGCGAGGGAGCTGTTGGAGCAGGCGGGTTTCAAGCCGGGAACGGACGGGGTTTATGTCAGGGATGGACAGCGCCTGGCTTTCAATCTGGTGACGACGACGGGGAACAAGACGCGGGAGGCGGTGGCCCGCGAGGTGGCGCAGCAGCTTAAAGAGGCGGGCGTGGAGGCAACCGTTCGGCTGGTGGACGCGCCGGTGTTTTTCGGGGACGTGCTGCGATCCCGCCGTTTCGAGGCGGCGATGTTTGCCTGGGTGGCGGGGCTCGATCCCGATAACGCCAGTCTGTGGCATTCGCGCAATATCCCGTCGGCGGGCAATAGGTATCAGGGGCAGAATTACGCCGGTTGGCGCAATCCCGAGGTGGACGGCCTTATCGAACAGGGGGCGCGGCTGGTGGATGTGGAGGCGAGGAGGCAGGCGTATCTCCGTATTCAGGAGCTGATCGCGCAGGAGGCGCCGGTGATTCCGCTTTATTTCCGTTCGAATGTTGACGCGGTGCGCGATACGGTGGTAAACTATAAACCGAACCCGACCCAGGCGGGCAACCTCTGGAACGCCCGCGAGTGGGGGTTGACCAAAAAAAGGTAGTGGACAAGGTATTGACTGAGACTGGGGCTTGTGGTAAGATAATTTTGTCGCCAAAAACGGCGGCACAATGATGATACGCGGTCGTGGCGGAACGGCAGACGCGCTAGCCTCAGGAGCTAGTGGGGGCAACCTCGTGGTGGTTCAAATCCACTCGACCGCACCATCAAACCTCAATACCCTCCAAACTATGCGGTAGTGGCGGAACGGCAGACGCACCAGCTTGAGGGGCTGGCGGGGGCAACCTCGTGGTGGTTCAAATCCACTCTACCGCACCATAAGAAAGACGGAACCCGCAGGCGAATGAGCCTGCGGGTTTTTTGCGCGTGACAGGGAGGAGATAAATGCCATGTGTGGAATTTTACATATATTGTTAGCGGTCCGCGCCGGTGCTATATCAGTAGTTTTCCGGCGGCGGGCGATCAAAAGGGAACGGGGTGTTGTTGTGAGAGTTGTTTTTTCACGGGTGCTGGCCGGCGCGGCGCTGGCGGTTCTGCTGGTTATGGGGAATAATGCGGGGGCCGACGCGGCGCAGGTTACCAGGACGCTGGAGGAGAACACGCGGATAACGCCGCCGGGGGTGATTGTGGCCAAGCGGAGCGAGATTCCGATGTTCAAGAAGGGGACGGTCGTTACGCTGAACGAGTACGGCGAGGTGCTGGAGGGGACTTTGGCGGAAGACATAAGCCTACCGTACGAGACGGGTAAATCCGAGGGGGCCGCCAGGATGTCGTATACGCCGCCGACGTATATGTATGTGCCGATGTATGTCGATTCGGGGCCGCGCTACCGGATTCTGCCCTTCAAGGGCGATACGCGGGTCGTGTTCAACGACCGGGGCGAGGTTGTTTTCGGGACGATCTCCGGGGCCGCCCAAAGCATCATGCTGGATTATTCGAATCATATTCTGGTGGCCGACGGCGAGATCAGTTTTCACAAGAACGGGATGCTGGCGAGCTGTACGCTGAATGATGATAGTTTTCTGCGGCCGGCGGGCTGGCAGCAGTTGTTGAACGATAATTTCAAGGATAACGTTGCCTGTCCGGGGTATGTGGAGTTTAAGGGCAAGAAGCCGGTGAAGCTGAACGAGAAGGGTGAGGTGCTCTTTGGCACGCTGGACAAGGACACGAAGCTGCCCGGTTATAATAAGTTTGCGACAGGCGTTGTCGCCAAGCTGCTTTATGAGGCCGGCACGGAGGTGGAGCTGGACGGCAAGGGGGTTGTGGTGAAGGCGACGAAAAAGTGAGCGGGTTGTTATAGCACGGTATTATTGTTGAGTGAGGAGCGTCGTGAGACGCTGGAATTGGGGGAAGTTGCCGAATACGATCGGGTTTAGGTCGGCGCTGCCGCCGACCGCGGCGGCGGTGTTGATGCGCCAGCGCGCGTTGTGTCTGTGTCCGTCGGTCGCGTATTGGCACCAGCCGCTTGTTCCCTGCCGGTCGGAGAGGTAGAGCCATTGGTTTTCCGCTTCGCGGATTTCTTTGCGGTTGGGTGGTAGTTCGACGCCCAGCGCCTCGACGGCGATGATTTCGCCCCGGTGATATACGGCGAGGGCGTCGCCGCCGTATATGGATATGTAGCCTACCGTTTCTCCCGGTTGGAGGGTTTTCGTTCCGTCGGGGGAGGATAGGGGTTGCCTGATTGTAACGGGATGCAGACCGGGATGGGCGATGTAGCAGAGGGCGAGGAGGGTGGCTTCTTTGCCCGGGGGCAGGGTGCCGACGATTCGGCTGGCGGCGTCGCGGTCGGCATGGAGGGCTACTGGCTGGGCGGGGATGACGGTGTAGCCGGCGCCGGGCGTTTTGTCCGCCAGGAATCCGTTGTAGTACCAGAAGCCGTCGAGGGCGACCGAGGGCGGCATTTCGGTCGCCGCTGCGCCGCCTCCCAGGGGCAGCAGCAGGATGAGGACGAGCGACAGGATTGTTTTCGTTGACAAGTTGGTTCAGTCCTTTCGGCACAGTGTTAGCAGGAGGAAGGATAAAGACAGGTCCCCGTGGGCTCAGGCCCCGGGGACCGTTTTGATTTCCCGCATGCGGCGTGCGTCGGCGACGGCTGGGAGGACGCAGGAGGCGAGGATGCCGAAGACGGCGACGATGCCGGGGTCGAATTGGGTTTGGGCGTTGCGGCGGATTTCGGCGACGATGGCTGCGGGGGAGAGGGCTTTGCGGTAGGGACGGTCTTCGGCCATGGCGGCAGCGGCGTCGGCGACGGCGCAGATGCGCGCGAGGAAGGGTATCTGGGTGCCTTTGAGGCCGTAAGGGTAGCCTTCGCCGTCCCAGCGCTCGTGGTGGTAGAGGATGATTTTGTTGGCGGCGTCGAGGTGGTTGTTGTTTTTGAGGAGATCGTAGCCGAAGGTGGGATGGAGCTTGACGGCTTCGTATTCTTCGGGGGTCAGTTTGCCGGGCTTGAGCAGGAGGGAGTCGGCTATGGCGAGTTTGCCGATGTCGTGGAGGAGGGTGCCCCAGTTGAGCTGGAGAAGTTCTTGGTCGGACAGGCCCATGTTTTGGCCGATGGATATGGCGATTTTGTTGACGAGGAGGGAGTGCTGGGCGGTGTCGCTTTCATGGGTTTCGAGGACTTTGAGGAAGCTCATGAGGGTGGCGACATGGGCGGAGGGGATCTGACGGCGGGAGGCGTTTTCGAGTTCTGTGAGGAACTGGCCGATGGACTGGTTGGCGAAGGCGATGTCGGCGATGCGGATGATTTTGTCGCCGTCTTTGGTGAAGGAGTGGCCGTCGCTGATGCAGACCTGGTTGCGGCCGGCTTCTTTGGCGGCGTACATGGCGTTGTCGGCATGGTGGATCAGTTGCTCGGCGGTCATGCCGGACTTGTAGGTGACGATGCCGACGCTGACGGTGATTCGGCCGCCGGGCTGGCTGTCTTCGCCGGGGAAGCCGTGGGTGGAGACGGCCCGCTGGAGGCGGAAGGCGGCTTCGCGGGCTTCGTCCGGGCCGGCGCCGCGCATGAGGAGCAGGAATTCTTCGCCGCCGAAACGACCGAGGGTGTCGCGGTTGCCGGTGAGGCGAGCGAGTAGTTCGGCGAGCCGGCTTAGAAGGGCGTCGCCCTGAATGTGGCCGTATTTGTCGTTGTATTTTTTGAAGTAGTCGATGTCGAACATGAGGAGGGAGAAGGGGGCGCCGCCATCTGCAGCCTGGCTGATCTCGGTTTCGATCTGGTCCATCATGTAGGCGGTGTTGTAGAGGCGGGTTTTGGCGTCGCGGTTGGCGAGCAGGCGCAGGTCGTCGCAGGAGTGTTCGAGTTCGTCGACGACGCCGAAGATTTTCCGCTCGGCGGCGAGGACGATGCCCAGGGGAAAGCGGTAGATGGTGTAGGCGAGGGCGGCGCCGAGGAGGGTGAAGACGCACAGGGAGAGGAAGGAGGAGAGGAAGAGGTGATCGATGCTTTCGACGATTTCTAGGAGAGTGTTTCGAAACCCCTGTATACTGTGGCCATTGAGTACCCATCATGGTTAAAAAGGCGGCCCGTCACCTCAATTTAGGGATATGCCGGAAAGAATAACGTTTGATTCTATCCCCTATGGCCCTTACTGACCCACCAGGACCGCTGGGAGCCCGACCGATGGGCAGACTTGGTCCCGGGTAAGTGTATAGAGCCGTTTGATATTCACCACTGCTGCGGTAAACGCGACCTGAAGGAGCGTTTTGGTTCTGCCTATATATCTGGCTTGACGCATTCCTTTGCGAATCAGGTGCGCCACTTTTCGCTCCACCTTGGCCCGCTTCACGTACAGCGTTCGGAATTCTTCTGTGGCCATCTCGGCCAGAATCTCCCGCCGCCGCTCTTCCTGCGAATGCAGCTCAATCGTCTTTCCCTTGCCGTGACGGGTGCACTGGTCCCGGAACTTACAACGGTTGCAGGTCGCTTTGGGGAAAACAAACACATCAATGCCGCCCTTGCGATGCCGGACCGTGGCCGTGATTTCTCCCGCCGGACACCAGCAGATTCCTTGCCCAAAATCGATGGTAAAGTCCTGTTTGCCAAACCGTTTCTTCGGGGCGTGAGCCCCTGGCAGCGGCGCCACCGGCGTTACTTGATGTTTAGCCATCTGATCGCGGGCTTCGAGTGTGCCGTACGCGGTATCCCCGAGCAGCTTGCCAGGCTTGACGAGGGTTCCCGCCAACAAGGGATCGACCGACTCGCCATCCGGCCGGTTTCCGGCAGTGATATCGATGCCGGTAATAAGTTCACTGGCTTCGTCCATGAGAATCTGGCTCTTATGGCCGTTGAACCTGCCGCTTGAGGTTTTGTGTCCGTGCCTCATGTCCGGGTCCGTTACCGAAAGAATGCGGTCAGGAGCCACGCCCTGTTTGAGATGGATACCGGTGTCATCGGTGACAATATCCTGCTCGGTGACATTACCCAGGAGTTCCATGGCCGTCTTTTCGTCCGCCGTCAATTCGGCCCCCTTGAGCGCATCCAAGATGGCGCGACCGTCGCCGACCAACTGGCGGAGGAGCTGGGTTCTGGCTTCAGCATCATCCCACCGGATCTTCTCCTTGCCGTTTTGGCTGTAATCCAAGGACAAAGAAAGGGCGTTCAACCGGTCCCGTGCCGTACCGCCGGCATGACTGCTTACGGCGAACATCTTCTGGATGGCCTTTTTAATTAAGGTGTAGGTGTCCTGGAGAGCGCCCGCTCCCAGCACCTGGGTGGAGTCAAGAATCTGCAGTCCCCGGTCCTTCAAGATCCCCGTTTCTTTGGCGAGGCGGACAAATCGTTCAAAAACCAGCTTCTGTTGCTTATTGAGCAGCAGCCGGGTACGAAACCGGCACAGGGCCGTATGGTCGAAGCCCGTTTCGTTCAGGCCCAGACCCAGCGCTTTTTTCCAGCGCAGGTCATAGCGGGCGCGCTGTTCCGCTTCCCGATCCGAAACGTTGTCATGATACATCAACAACAGCACTTTCGACAGCAGAGCCGGAGAAACCGAAGGCCGGCCAACGGCACTGTACAGGTCGGCAAAGTCTTCTTCCCGGATGAGGCGCTCGCCCCACCGGGCAAACAGTCCGTAAATGCTATCGGGATCGACCAGCGGACCATCCAGCCACGCTTCTAAATCCAATAAGCTGGTCTGTTTATCTTGGCTTCCTAACACGGCGTTCACCTCTACAGGTAAATTCGCCGTCAGGCCTTGATTTCCCTGGTTTCAAGGGAATCTCCGGTTTGATTTCAATGGGTTTTGCAACACACTCCTAGGGTGCCGTAGACGCGGTTGTTGTATTTGATGGTGGTGCGGGTGGTCATGTCGAGGATGGCCGCCGGTCCCGGCTTGCCTTCGTAGGCGAGCCGGCCGGTGTCTGTATAGACCCGGAAGGAGACGATGGGCTCGGCTTCGGGGAAGCGGTGGGCGACTTCGACGAAGCGCGGGATGTCGTAGTACCAGAGTTCGGGGTTGTCGTGAATGGCGAGCCTGATTGTTTCGGCGAGCAGCCGGCCGCGCAGTTCGGCGGCCTGATGGCGTTCGTCGTAGCTTAGCGTAAGGTAGGTGACGGGCATGGCAACGCTGATGACGAGCCATGTCATCAGCGCGAGGATGCGCATTCGGTTGGCGAATTGTCTGGAGAAGCCGATTTTGTTTATCACGTGGTCCTCACCTATTGCGGCGGTGTGCCGCCGTTTTCGGATATGACGGCCTGACCTTCGCGCGAGGCGACGAAGGCGATGAAGGCTTTGGCGCGCTCGGTAAGGGTACCTTTGTAGATGAAGGAAAGGGGTTTGACGTAGGGGTAGCGGCCGCTTCTGATGTTGTCGTCGGTGGAAGCGACGCCGTTTATGGAGAGGGGTTTGATGCCGCCGTTGATTTTGATTTCGGTGGAGTCGGTGTGCCCGAAGGCGCCCTGTTTGGTGCGGAGGCTGTTGGCCATGTCGATGTCGTGATACATTACCTGCCAGCGTTTCTGGCTAACTGAGTCCTTTATGGCGTCGGCGAAGCCGGGTATGAGCTTGAAGAGGGTCAGGTTGGAGCTGTCGTGAAGGCCGCGAATGAGGACGATGATGGGCCGACCGTCGCTCCAGGCGGTTTTCTCGCCGCGATGGATCCTGACAATGTCGTCGAGCGTGACGTCATTGTCGGGTACGTCCGGATGGGCGGCGAAGATGATGGCCACTTTGGCGTAGGGGATTTCGTTGAGGCCGGAGGCTTTTTCACCGGCGGTGAGGGAGCGGGAGACAAGGCCGAGTTCGAGGGCGCCTTCCTGGACGGCTTTGATTGCTCCGCTGGTGCCGATGCTTTTCGGCACTTCGACAACGGTGTTGCCCGCTTTTTTATTGTAGGCGGCGGCGAGTTTTACGGTTATGGGCAGGTTGGTGCCCGAGCCGGCGACGATGAACCGCCCGGTTCCGGCCGGTTTGGCGTCAGCGGCGGGCTTGGTGGGCGACGGGCCGCTGCCCGGGCCGGAGCAGCCGGCGGCGAGGATGAGGCATAGGATGGCGGCGAGCATGGCGTTACGGGGGATGAGCATGTTCTTGCCTCCGTGTCGGGCGATATTTCGACAAATTGGGTAGATAATGAACGAACGCGCCTGTTTTCGAGTTAATTCGACGTTTTGGACGATTATCCTGCAACTGGATTAATTATCCAGGGGAGGGATGGGTCGGCGCGGCCTTGCGCTTTTTCGTCGATGGCCGCCGGGTCGTACTAAAATGCGGCTGCGGCGTATAGGATAGTGGTAAAAAACGGAGAGGTGATGGGTGTGAAAAGATTGCTGGTTGTGGCGGCGTTTGTGGCGGCGCTGGTGCTTGCGGGCGGGACGGCGCTGGCATGGCACGCGCCGGCGGAGGGGGTGCCGGCGGCTCTGCGGCAGGGGGCGGAGCGGGGGTATTTCATCTGGCACGATGGCGACGGGCTTCATCTGCGTGTTCATGCGCGGGTGTCGACGAGGCCGTTCAGCGGTTCTATCAGAACGGACGGACATTTTGCGGCGGTGCATGGCAGGAAGCTGGAGTACGGGGATCATTACCGGCTGGACAACGATAAGAAGACGATCCGTTTTCAGTTCCGCACGGCCGGAGCGATGGACGGGCTGGATTTTCGGGTGGCGGGCGGCAGCTATGTGGCGTTCACCTTGATGGTCGACGGCGCGCAGGCGAATCCGGACGGGATTTTTATCGGCCACGAGGGCTGGCGGCCATCGTCGCACCGTTTCACGCTGCGCCGGTAAAGGGCCGAGGCGCAAAAAAACTCCCGAAGCCAGAGCTTCGGGAGTTTTTTTGCGGGGGTTATATTTGGGTGGTGAGGAAGATCGGCAGGGTCATGTGGCCGACTTGGTCTTGGAGTTCCTCGATTTTGTCGATATGTTCGTCTTCGTCTTTGAGGATCGACTCAAGGATTTCCCGGGTGGCGAAGTCGTTGACTTCGCCGGCGAGCTGGATGGCGGCGTTGTAGGCGGCGATGGCTTCCGCTTCGGCGGCGTGATCGTTGGCGAGTTGTTTGGGGATGTCGGCGCCGATGTGGATGGGGTTGAGTTTGGTGACGATGGGGGTGCCTTCGAGGAAGAGAATACGGGCGATAAGCATTTCGGCGTGCTTCATTTCGCCGATAGCCCGTTTCTCGAATTGGTCGTGGAGTTTGTTGTAGCCCCAGTTGGCGCACATCTCGGAGTGGACGATGTACTGGTTGATGGCCGTCAGTTCGTCGGCGAGAAGCGAGTTGAGGGTTTCGATGAGTTTGGGATTACCTTTCATGATAAGCCCTCCTTTTCGGTGTTATATTTATACTATTATGCGGGCGACCTGGAAAAACCTCCTTGAAAAGTTTTTCTTTGGCTTTAATTTATAAATGATGTTTTTTGATAGGCGTTATTGTTGTGGTGGAGTCACCGGCTGGAGGTCGACGAGTTTCATTATCGCCATTACCTGGCGGACGGCGTTTTCGAGGGGACCGGTGTTCTTGACGACGTGGTCGGCGATCTGCCAGTTGTCGAATTCCCCGGCGGCTTTGGCGTAGTCGATTTTTGCCCGGACGGCTGCGAGGTCGCCCCCCTGCGCGATCACGCGGTCGATGACGGTGCCTTCGTCGATGAGGATGAATATCGATATAACCCGCTGACCGAGAAGTTTTTTGAGCTGCTCGAGGCCGTTGCGGTCGACGCCGACGACGGAGACGGGGTTTTTCTCGATGATGTTCAATACGTCTTTTTTGCCGAGGCCGTAAAAATGGCCCGAGTAGGCGATTTTTTCGATTAGTTCGGTTTTGGCGAAGGTGTCTTTGTCGATGAAGCGGTAGTCGACGCCGTCCTGTTCGCCGGGGCGCGGGGGGCGGGTGGTGTAGCTGACGATTTCCGGAACGCCGTATCGGGAGAGTTCTCTGGCGATGGTGGATTTGCCGCAGGCGGGCGGGCCGATAAGGGCGTAGACGATGTTCACGTGTGATCGCCTCCGTTTGTGGTTTTATCTAAAAATTCTGTATAATGCGAAGAAAATCCTTTTTAGCCGCAAAAAGGAAAGGGGAAGGCAGTCGGCCTTCCCGAAGGGGAATGGTTTTTGGAGGGGAAAAGAATCGTCAGCGCCTGTTCCACCAGGAGATGAAGAAGCTGTCGCGGTTTTCGTAGTCGGTGTTGTCATCGCGGATGAAGATGAAGGCGCCGTTGTGCATGAAGCCGATGCTGACCAGTTCGTCGGCGTCGTTGTAGAAGAATACGCCTTCGGTAACGCGATGACCGCGGTACCAGAAGCCTTCGCTATGCCGGTCGTGCCAGCGATAGGCGCGCAGGCCGGGGAAGCGGTCGTGCCAGCCGCGGTCATGGATGCGCTCCATGCGGTATCTGGCCGGCGGGTAATAATTGCGGTGCTGGTGCCAGGAGATGGTTATTTCGCTGTGGCGGGTATGATGCCAGCTGCTGTTGCGGTACTTGGCGTGGGACCAGTCGTGGTTGCGCCCGGGATGGTGTCTGGCGTCGGCGCTCGCGGTCGCCGTCAGGGATATTACCAGTACGATGAGAGACATGAGGAAAAATTTCTTCACTTTGCCGCCCCCTTTCCTTTGTTACTAATTGTAACCAGCATTTGTGACAAATTTATGACAAAGTATCGATGAGTGTAATACGATTAACATAATTTATCTTACAAATTACTGCGGCGGATGCCGATGCGCCTCTCCGCCGCAGGAGACGCGGCGGAGGGGTAAAGGGGGCGGCAGCGACGCGCCGCCGGGAGGAACCTTCTCGGGCGGGCAGGTAATTGGCCCGGTTACGCAGAAAAAATAAAGGAACAAAACAAACTTCGGGATGAAGCTTGTCACGGTGCTGGGCAGGGAAAAGGATGTTCCCGCCCGGCGCGTGGATATTGTGTTTCCTTCTTTACTGCAGAGATCGGTGTGTAGTACCGGTTGGCAGACGGTTTTTCCCGGGAGATGCGAGGATATATGAGGATTGCTAATAACCGCCGGCGGGCGGACGTGAAACGGAGCAGGTGGCGGGAGCTGGCGGGGCGGTTTTTGACCATGCCGCTGGCGCTGTTGGCGACGGCGGCGCTGGTTTTCTGGCAACGGGCGGCGCTGCCGGCGGCGGCTTCGGGGATGTTGACGATGGCTTCCTATATCCTGGCGGCGGTGGGGATGGCGCTGAGCGCCGGCTTCAACCGCAGCCGGGTTTTTGTTGTGCTGCTGCTGCTGGCGCTGGTGGAGACGGTGTTGAATCTGCCGGTTCCGGCCGGTTTCGACGCCCGACTGTATCAGGCCGCGGTTTTTTATTGCGCGGCGGTTTTGTTGCCGTTGAATATCCTGCTGGTTTCGCTGCTGGGGGAGAAAGGGCTGGTTACGCCGGCAGGGCGGGCCAGGCTGGCGGCGGTGGCTGCGGAGATTTTGGTGGCGGCGGTGCTGATCGCCTCCCAAGACAGGGACGTGGCCGCGTTCATCGGTCGCGATTCGCTGGCGTTGGCGGGGATTACGGCGTTGCCGCGAACGGCGGCGGCGCTGACCGTGGCGGCGGCCATAGTGCTGGCGCTGAAGAGAATAAGGCGCCCGGCGCCGGTGGAGGGCGCGCTTTTGTATGTGTTGCCGGCGGTGGCGGCGGCGTTCCATTTCCGCGAGCCGGCGGCGCTACCGCTTTTCTTCGCGGCTGCGGCGGCGATGCTGACGGTGGCGGCGATCCAGGATTCGTATTCGATCGCGTATCGCGACGAGCTGACGGGGCTGCCGTCGCGACGGGCGCTGCAGGAGGAACTGTCCCGGCTGGGGGACCGGTTTACGGTCGCGATGGTGGATGTCGACTTTTTCAAGAAGCTGAACGACAAATACGGCCACGACGTGGGCGACGATGTACTGCGGCTGGTGGCGGCGATGGTGATGGAGGTGCCCGGAGGCGGGCGGTCGTTCCGCTATGGGGGCGAGGAATTCGTGGTCGTGTTTCCGGGGATGGGCCTGGAGGAGGCGCGGCCATGCCTGGAGGAGGTGCGGCAGCGGATCGCGGCGCGGGCGTTCGTGGTCCGCGGCACGGGGGCGGCGAAGCGGGTTGCGGTGGCGGTGAGCATCGGGGCGGCGGAGGGCGGGGGGCGGCAAGGGACGCCGGCCGAGGCGCTGAAGAAGGCCGACGAGGCTCTGTATCGCGCGAAGGAGCAGGGACGCAACCGGGTGTGTACGTAGAAAAGCCGTTCCTAATATGGAACGGCTTTTGTCTGATAGACAGCCGCAGGCTATATTCCCGGATGGTCGAGGCGCTCGCCGACCAAAGGCTGACCGTCAAGCTCGATGTTGGAGCCGATGGTCCAGCCCTGGCCGTGGACGTGGTAGCTGTTGAGCAGGCCGCGGAGGTCGTCGGTGAAGGCGGTGATGTCGATGCCAGGGTCGGGGTAGATGACGATGTAGGCGGTGTCGGGATCGCCGATTTTGCTTTCCAGGCTGCGCTGGTCTTTGCGCATGGCGTCACATCCTTTCACCGGATATTATGGCGGGGCGGCGGGGCGGTTATTCCGGTGAAGGCGGCAAAGGGCCGGTGCCGTGCGCCGAAACGCGGGCTCGTTCGATCGTCGGATGCAGCGCGGCCTGACCGGCTAAAGGATCGACGGGCGTAGGCCTAGCCAGCGGTGGGGAGGCAGGCGCGGCGGGGATAGCAGATGTGAGTGGGGGTGCAGGACCGATAGGGGTAGCAGCGGTATGGGTAGCAGCCGTAGGGGTAGCAGCCCTGGCGGGGCCGGCATAAGGCTACGGCGCCGACGATGCCGATGGTGCCTATGGCGATGATGGGGAAGCAGCGGGGGGCGTATTCGTCAGGGTAGTTTTCACGCCATTCGTCGATTTCGGGGTCTTCCCAGAGGGGATAGGGGCGCTGGTACAAGGTAAACACCTCCTTTGCGGCGACTGTCTTTTTTTACATAATATGCTTACTTTAGGAGGGAGGTTCCGGTGCGGTTGGAATGGTCATCAATAGACTGATTTGCCGCGTAAAAGCCCAACTTTACAATCGTTTACATTATATTACATAATATGTTAGTGGATTTTGTTCGGTGCCGGGGAAGGGAGAAGAAGGAATCGCCTCGGTCCGCTTGAATATATAAGAGTTGCAAGGCCGATAAATTTAGGAGGTGTAGTATGGTCTGGCTTGGCGGATTGATTGTAATTCTTACGTTCGTGGCAATCATCAAGCGGTACGAGACAAGGATGGTACTCTTTTTGTCCGGGGTGTTGATGGCGTTGTTGTCGCAACAGCCGTGGGCGGCGTTTGCCGCTTTCCAGAAGGCGATGGTCAACGGCGGTCTGGTGCCGGTAATCTCTACGGTAATGGGTTTCGCGTTCGTGATGAAGTATACGAAGTGCGACGCGCATCTCGTTCATCTGCTGGCGGCGCCGCTGACAAAGGCGCGGGCAGTTTTAATCCCCGGCGCGGTGCTGGTGACTTTCCTGATCAATATCGCTCTGCCGAGTGCGGCGGGTTGCGCGGCGGCGGTGGGGGCGATTCTGATTCCGACGCTGATGGGCGCCGGCGTGCATCCGGCGATCGCGGCCAGCGCGGTGCTGGCCGGCACGTGGGGCAGCGCGTTCAATCCCGGCAATATGCACAATCCGTATATCGCGAAGTTGGCCAATATTTCCGATCCGATGGTGGTCATCGGCGGGCACACTACAGCGGCGCTGGCCGGGATGGTGGTGGTCGCCGTGGTGCTGACTGCGGTGGCGATGCTGCGCAAGGAGGACCGCGGCTATGAGGGCGCGGCTCTTGCCGTGGGCGGCGTGGATGATTTTAAGGTTAATATAGTTAAGGCTATTGTGCCGGTCGTTCCTTTGCTGATGCTGGTGGCGGGCAGCCTCGGCAAGCTGGTTCCCTCCGTGCCGGCTTTCAAGTTGATCCATGCCTTTACGGTGCCCGAAGCGATGATTATCGGCGTATTCCTCGGTTTCCTGGTAAATTTGCGGACCGCTACCTCGCAGGATACTTCCAAGCAATTTTTTGCCGGTATGGGCGAGGCGTACGCGAGTGTTATCGGCATTATTATCGGCGCGGCGGTGTTCAACGAGGGGATGAAGCTCATCGGCCTCACGGGCGCGCTGATCGATTTCATGAAGCATTCGGAGAGTATCGCGAAGATTGCGGCGACTTTCGGGCCGTTCATCGTGGCGGTGCTGTCCGGCTCGGGGGATGCGGCGACGCTGGCGTTCAACGGGGCGATTACGCCGCATGCCAAGCAGTTCGGTTTCGATATTCTGCCGATGGGATCGACGGCTTTCCTGACCGGCGCACTGGGACGGTCGATGTCGCCGGTGGCTGGTGCGGCGATCGTGTGCGCGGGGCTGGCCGGCATCAATCCGATGGAGATCACGCGCCGCAACTGGCCGGCGATGGTGCTGGCAGCGATCGTGGTAATGTTTATTTTGCTGTAAGCGATAAGAAAGGGGCCCGACGATGGACAGGAAGATCATCGAGTTGTCGAATAAGCTGAAGGATAAGATGATTGAACGGCGGCGCGATTTCCACCATTACGCCGAGGTGGCCTGGACGGAGTTCCGCACTGCGTCCAAGGTGGCTGAAGCGCTGACTGAGCTGGGCTATGAGGTGAAGGCCGGCGACGAGGTGATGGCGGCCGGGAGCATGATGGGCCTGCCGAGTGCCGCGGAGCTGGAGCGCCAGGCGGAGCGGGCGCTGGCCCAGGGGGCTGACCCCGCCTGGGTGGCGAAGATGAAGGGCGGCAAGACCGGTGTGGTGGGGACGATGAAGTTCGCCAAGCCGGGGCCGACGGTGGCGCTTCGTTTCGATATGGACGCCAACGACGCGGTGGAGGCGGAGGAGGACGGACACCGGCCGTACCGCGAGGGTTTCGCGTCGGTAAATAAGGGCGCGATGCACGCCTGCGCGCATGACGCTCACACGGCCGTGGGCCTGGCGGTGGCCGAGGTGCTGGCCGCGCTGAAGGGTGAGCTGCCGGGTTCGGTGAAGCTGATTTTCCAGCCGGCCGAGGAAGGGGTCCGCGGCGCGAAGGCGATGATGGACGCCGGTGTGGTGGATGACGCGGATGTAATTTTCGGCATGCATCTGGGCGTTAACCTGCGGAAGACCGGCCAGATGGCCTGCAATACTGTCGGGTTCCTGGCGACGACGAAGCTGGACGCGGCGTTCACCGGGGTGCCGGCCCACGCGGGGGCGGCGCCGGAGACGGGCAAGAACGCTCTGCTGGCGGCGGCGACGGCGGCCCTTAATCTGCACGCGATTTCCCGCCACAGCGAAGGGGCTTCGCGGGTGAACGTGGGCGTGCTGCAGGCCGGGACGGGCCGCAATGTCATTCCCGCGAACGCGGTGCTGAAGCTGGAGACGCGGGGAACGACGAGCGCGATAAACGAGTATGTGTTCGCGGAGGCGGTGCGGATCGTCAAGGCCGCGGCTGCGATGTACGATGTGAAGGTGGCTATGACCGAGATGGGCGGCGCGGCCGGCTGCGAGAGCGACGCGGCGCTGGTTGAGCGCGTGCGCGAGGTGGCTGTGCGCAGCGGGCTGTTTGCCGAGATTTTGCCGGCCGGTAATATCGGCGGCAGCGAGGATTGCACGTTTCTGATGGAGCGGGTGCAGAAGCGCGGCGGCCTGGCGGCGTATGTGATGGTCGGGACCGAACTGGCGGCCGGACATCACGATTTCCGCTTCGATATTAACGAGGAGGCGCTGCCGCTGGCGGCGGCGCTGATGGCGTGCCTGGCGGCCGATACGCTGGCGAAGCCGCTGAAGTAAGGTTTAACGAGAAAGCCGCAACTGACGTTGCGGCTTTCTCGTTCGGCTGTGAGGGGGAGAATGTTTGGCGGGGCGCAGGGTAAGGCGGCCGGGGTGTGGAAGTATATGTGAGCCGCCTGACGGGCGAAGGTAAAATGATACAGGGGTGAACGAGTCTGGACGCTAAGCGGACGAATTGCGGAATTTTCCTGCTGCTGGCCATGGTGGCTACGCTGTGGGGAGTAAATGTGATAATGATCAAGTATCTGACGAAGTTTTTTCCGCCGCTCGCGCTGGCGCCGATCCGTCTGACGCTGGCGGTGCTGCTGCTGTTTCCGGTCGTGATGTATAGGCACGGGTATCATAGGCTTTCGCGCGAGGCGTGGTTGATGGCTGGCGGGTCGGCGGTCTTCACGATTTTCCTTCACCAGACTACGATGTCGTGGGGGGTGTCGGTGACGAGCGGTACCCACGCGGCGCTCATCCTCGGATTGAGCCCGCTGTTCGTGGCGCTGCTGGCGAGCCGCCTTTTGCACGAGCCCTTTACCTGGCAGAAGGTGCTGGGGATTGTGCTGGGGTTCGGTGGGGTGGTGCTGGTGGTGGGCGGCGATACGCGGGGGACGGCGAGTCTGGCCGGCGATATGGTGATGTTCGGGTCGATGCTGGCGTTTGTGACCGGGACGCTGTTTATCAAGCGCGGCACGGCGCTGGTTTCGCCGCTGCTGGTGACGGCCTACAGTATGTTGATGGGGTCGGGCTTGCTGATTGTGCTCGGCCTGTTCGTGAATGACGCGTGGTATTACGAGGGGGCGTTTGCGCCGGCACCGGTGGCTGTGCTGCTGTTTTCGAGTTTCGTGAATACCGCTCTGGGCGCGGTATGGTGGAATATGGGGATCAAGCAGGCAGGGGCGTCGACTACGACGCTGTTCCAGAACGGCATCCCGGTGGTGGGGGTGTTTACGGCGGCGCTGTGGCTGGGCGAGGATTTGCAGTGGAATCACCTGGTGGCGCTGGTGCTGGTGCTGGCCGGGGTCAGCCTGGGAACGGGGGTAGTGAGCCTCAGCAGGGCGGAGGAAAAGGGATAGGAACGGTTATCGGGGAAAGAGGAAGGCGGGGGGAGTCCCCGCCTTTAGCTGTTTTGGCCGGTTAGTTTTGGGGCGCTTTGGTGGCCGCGAATTCGGCTTTGATTTTTTTGAGGAGTTCAGGGTCGGTTATGAGGTCGTAGCCTGACGCCGCAAGCGTTTTGGCGGCGACGACTACGGCTTCGTGGCCCGCGGGGGTGGCGCCGGCCTGGACGTAGGCCTGGGAGTGGGCGGGGGTGCCGACGGGTACGAAGGCGATGCCAAGTTCGGCGCCGGGGACGCGGAAGGTTACGGAGCCGAAGTCGGTGGAGCCGGTGCTCTGGGGCGGGGGTAGGATCTGCCTGGCGCCGGCGGCTTTGGCGTTTTCGAGGAGGAGTTCGCTGAGGCTTTCGAGGATGACTTTGTTGTCGTAGGCTTTGATTTGTTTGATGGTTACTTTGGTGCCGGTGATCATGGCCGCGCCGTTGGCGATGTTGTGGACGCGCTCGACGACGGTGTCGAGATAGCCGCGGTCGGCGCTGCGGACGTAGAAGCGGGCGGCGGCCCGCTCGGGGACGATGTTGGCGGCGGCGCCGCCGTCGGTGACGATGCCGTGGATGCGGACGTCGGAGCGGACGTGTTCGCGCAGGTATTCGATGCCGTTGAAGAGCATCATGACGCCGTCGAGGGCGCTGATGCCTTTTTCGGGCGAGGCGGCGGCGTGGGAGGCTTTGCCTTCGAAGATGAAGTCGATGAGGTTGAGGGCAAGGGATTTGGCGCCTACGGTGGTGCGGTCGCCGGGGTGGGTCATGAGGGCGACGTCGAGCCTGTCGAAGAGGCCGGCGGCGACCATGGGGAGTTTGCCGCTGGTGGTTTCTTCGGCGGGGGTGCCGTAGACGACGATGGTGGCGGGGCGGTCGCCGAGGCTTTTGGCGAGGGCGATGCCGGCGCCGACGCCGGCGGAGGCGATGATGTTGTGGCCGCAGCCGTGGCCGAGTTTGTCGAGGGCGTCGTATTCGCAGATGAAGCCGATGGTCGGGCCGCCGGTTTTGTTGACGTAGGTGGCTACGAAGGCTGTTTCGAGGCCGGCGACGCCGGTTTCAACCTTGAAGCCGTTTTGTTCGAGCGTCCGGGTGAGAAGGTTGGCGGCTTTAAATTCCTTGTTGCCGGTCTCGGGATTGTCGTGGATGAAGTCGTTGATTTCCAGGAGCTTTTGCTGCAGGGCGTCGACGTTGACGTAGACGTCCTCTTTCCCGGCAGCGAGGCATGTGCCGGCCGATAGGATAACGAGGGCCAGTGCGACGATCAGCACTTTTTTCCACACGGTCATTTCCCCCTTTTCGTGGTAAGTTTATATACATATTTTACCATTTGGATGAAGCGGGGGATAGGGGCGGGGCTGAAGTTTGCCCTAGACCAGCCAAGAAAAAATTTTTTCATTAAATCGTTTTGGACGAAAAGTGGACTTTTAGTGGACTGTTTGGGCGAAATGGTGTGATATGATGGTAGCGTGAAGAAGACCGCCAAGGGCGGTCTTCTTAATTTTACGCCGTAAAACGGCGAGGAAACGAGGAGGAGATGCCATGAGGACGAGAGAGGAAGAGTATTTGAGGAGGATGAGGGCGCTGGGGTATGAGCCGAGTCTGGCGGGGATGGACGACGGGGACATTGAGTGGGAGCTTGCGAAGATGGAGGGGGGTGACCGGCGGCGGGCGGCGGAGTGGCGGCAGCCGGTGTACCGGCCGGTTGACCCCGGGCTGAAGGCGAGGATTCTGCGCATGTTCGGCCAGCCGTATGACGAGAGCGCGATCCCCACGGGGCAGGAGTTTTATCTCAACGGCTGGGATAACGGGGAGGATGAGGAGGAATGGCCTAGAATGCGACCTGAGCCGAGGGTGTCCGCGCCGCCTGGGGGATGGAAGATGAAGCCGGATTTGCAGGGTATTACGTATGACCCGGAGACAAGGACGATTACGACTAATGAAAACGGCGGTTTCGAAATTAAAGGGTCGAAGGTGCCAGGGCAGTCACCATTATGGAAAAGCATCGGTGATATATTTTCTCCCAGCCGGGGAGATGCGTATAGGCCGCTGAGCTACACGGCAGGCGTGAATGATGGGGAGACGGGATTGCAAGAGGGTATTGGCACAGATGGAAAATATGTCTTTGAGCCGAAACTCCAGAGTAAATATCAAGAGCCGAAGCCGCCTGATACTAAGCTTCAGGATAATTTTCAATCTTTGCACAAATCGTCTCATGAAGCGGGAGCATTGTCACCCTACGGGTTGCAGAGACCAATAGCATCCGGTACGGAAGCCGGGTATATTTCGGATAGCGGTCTGGATATAAGCGCTCCAGTCTCAACTCCGGTTTTAGCTGCAGCCGGGGGAAAAGTAATTTACGCTGAGGCAGGACATACCAAATGGCAGAGACACGATCCAGCGACGGGGGAACCAATCGACACTCCTTACAGTGTGTTAATTGAACTTGATACGCCAATCACCTATAAAGATGGAAGGCAAGCGAAGTATATATGGTATACCCATATGTCTAAACTTGCCGTTGAAAAAGCAGACGGAGACGGACAGATAATCAGAATAGAGCCAGGACAGGTAATCGGTTACAGCGGGACAGCAAACGATTCTCCCCACCTACATTTTGGGGTATTGATTAACAGAGCGCAGGACGAAGGTGACTATTTTACTCCGGCCGAGGTAAGAGAGATGCTCGGAATCAAGGAACGGGACAAGTGGTAAATAGTGTGAGGACTAAAGGACTTTAGCTCTATGTATGGAATTGGTAAATATGGCTGTTATTACATCCGGAAATATCATAAGGATGTGAGGCCGTGTTTACCAAATTCCGGTCTTATTTATTGTTTTTCTTGCTAATTGCCTTATTATCTCTCGGCAGCTTAGGCCAAAGCACCGCCTTGGCCGGTGATTCATATTCCCAAAAGATCGAAGCGCTGCGGGCGGAATTGGGCGGTTACCATTCTTCGCTGCGCCCGAACGAGAGGTACGGCGTCGGCGAAAGGATAAACGCCGCCTTGCTTGCCGCCCTTCAGGAGGAAGACAGCCTGACGGCCAAGCCGGAAGATATACTCGGCGGCGGCGGACAATTCGCACTTGTTTTCGGCGATTGGGTCGGCGCGGGAGAAATACGCCACCGGCTTATAATCTTGCGCCCATACCAAATCGACATGGGCGCAATGACGACCGTTTTCGCCCAGACTCGGTCCGGCGACAAGGTGAGTATGGCGGAAAAACTGCATTTCCTGGTGCAGACAACCGCGATCGGCCAGCTTGTGTACGCCGAGATAATCGCTGCCGGGGATGGTCTTTTTGTCCCGCTTGTCGAAAAGCGCTACGGTCCCGAGCATAAATACATCAAAATATACACATGGAAACTGGCGGACGGCGGTTGGCAAGTATATTCGCGCCCGCCTGGCGCCGCGGAAAAAGGCGAATGGGCAACCCGGAACGGCCCCAAAGGCTTCGTTATTACCCATTCCTCGCTGGGCTGGAAATCGCAAAACGATTATATGATAAATGCATCGCGGGGTGAAATCGAAATACAGGCCGTGGACAAAGACAATACCCCATTCGACAGCATAACGGTACGCCTCGTCGACGGCACGTGGGTGATAAAGTAGGAAAGCTCCCGGAGAAATCCGGGAGCTCAGGCTGTCGACAAAGTATTGTCGGCAGCCCTGTTTTATGCCACGAAAGGCCCTAAGCACCCGGTTTTTGCGGTAAAATATAGGTAGAAGACAAGCGCCGGGAGTGATGAGGATGCTGAAAAAGAAAAACCGGATGGCAACCAACCAGGTCGAATTCGTCTGCATCAGTGAACTGGTTCCCGAGAATCATCTTTTGCGGGCAGTAAACGACAGCATAAACTTCGACTTTATCTACGAAGAAGTAAAAGATTTATACAGCCACAGAACCGGCAGACCTAGCATCGACCCGGTGGTCTTAATAAAGCTGCTTATGCTGCAAGTCTTGTACGTTATAAGGTCCATGCGTCAAACCATCAGCGAAGCGCAAATGAATATTGCCTACCGCTGGTTTTTGGGCTACGGCTTTCAAGAGAAGATTCCCCACTTCTCGACCTTCGGTAAAAACTACGAAAGACGCTTCAAAGAAAGCGACCTGTTTGAGAAGATATTCGTAAAAATCCTGACGGAAGCCATCGAATGCGGCTTTATCCGCGCCGACGCGGCCTTTATCGATGCCACCCATGTGAAAGCCAGCGCCAATAAGAACAAGTACATAAAGAAGATGGCGCAGCACCGGGCGCACAAGTATAAACGCGACCTGTTCATCGAGATCAATGAAGACCGCCAGGAACAGGGAAAAGAGCCCTTTGACGACGACGATAACGACCCTGGCGGCGAAGCTACTGAACAGAAAGAAGTCAAAGAAAGCACCACCGACCCGGAAAGCGGCATGTTTCATAAGGGTGATAAAGAACGCTGCTTTGCCTATACCGCCTCGGTAGCCTGTGATCGGAACAACTTTGTTCTTGGCGTCAAGGCCGCACCGGGGAATGTACATGATAGCCAGATGTTTTCCGAAATATTCGAGGATGTAGCCGAAAAGTTCGAAGAGATAGAAGCGGTTGTCGTAGACGCGGGCTACAAGACCCCCGGGGTATGCCGCGAAATCGTCAAGGCCGGCAAGCTGCCCGTCATGCCCTATAAGCGGCCGATGACCAAGAAGGGCTACTTCAAGAAATACGAATATGTCTATGACGAATTTTATGATTGCTATCTGTGCACGAACAATCAGGTGCTAAAGTACGCCACCACTAACCGGGACGGATATCGTGAGTACAAAAGCGATCCGCAGGTTTGCGCCGGATGTTCCGATCGGCTACGGTGCACGCAAAGCAAAAACCGTACTAAGGTGGTAACCCGGCATATCTGGGAAAGCTATGTGGAGATTGCCGAAGACGTCCGGCACACGCCAGATGGCCAGGACTTATACCGGATGCGGGGGCAGACCATCGAACGGGTCTTTGCCGACGCGAAAGAGAAGCATGGGATGCGCTACACGCGCCACCGGGGCTTGAGGAAAGTACAGCATTACCTCACGCTTGTTTTCGCCTGCATGAATTTAAAGAAACTGGCGATGTGGAAGAGAAAGCGGGGGATGCTGCCGCCTATTCCCACTGTTTTTCCTGCCCTGTCTTCCAAACTTAGTAAAATCTTTGCGGCATGTCTAAGCCCGCTTCCTGGCCTTGCGGCCTGAAAGCGGGCTTTGTCTACAAGCTGAGCTCCCGGAGAAATCCGGGAGCTTTTATGTAAGAGGTGCTTTCTCGGTTTCTTTCCGACGCCGGGCGGCGTCTCCGACATTGGGGCAAACCCACCGTGAAGAGCGAGGAGTGCGTGCCCGGCACGAAAGCCCATCCGGGGCCGTCGCTGCAGTGTGGGTGCCACAATGCCGGGTATCACGTTGGAGTTTCTCCGTGTCTGGAGAAAAGATGGAGGAGGGTGACCGGAGGCGAGAGGCGGAATGGCGGCAGCCGCAGCCGCTGCAGCCGATGCGGACGGTGTACCGGCCGGTGGACCCTGGGCTGAAGGCGCGGATTCTGCGCATGTTCGGCCAGCCGTACGACGAGAGCGCGATCCCCAAGGGGCAGGAGGTTTATCTCAACGGCGGGGATAACGGGGAGGGTGAGGAGGAATGGCCTAGAATGCGACCTGAGCCGAGGGTGTCCGCGCCGCCCGGGGGCTGGAAGATGAAGCCGGATTTGCATGGGATTATGTATGACCCGGCGACAAGGACGATTACGCCGAATGAAAACGGCGGATTTGAGATTAAAGGGTCGAAGGTGCCAGGGCAGTCACCATGGGCTGGTTTGTATGGTATAATGATACAAACCAGCCCGATTTTCCCTTTATTTTAGTATTTTTTTTGGGAGGGCAACCGCGTGAGGATCAACAATATCCTCGTCGTTACGATTTTTTTAATACTGGCATTACTGACCGGGGCCAGCGGAGGCATGAAAGAGGCGGTAAGTGCCGGGGTGAGCACGGTGCCGGATGCGAAAACCGGGTCGGTGGCGCAACAAGACCTCAAGAGGAATGATGAGAAGTGGCGCGCCGACAAGTCGGTAACTTGGCCGACGAAATATCAGATAATCACCGAAACATATATAACTTACAATGACACAATGGATATAGCCATTCGGTACCCGCAGATCGTCAACCTGGGCGATGAAGAGCGACAGATCAGAATCAACGACTTGATAAGAAGTGAGGCAGTACCAGGCCAGTTTCACGATTACACGGATAATAGGCTATTCACGCTACCGATCGACTTTAAAATTACCTGGCAGAGCGACAACCTGCTTAGCATCCAATACAGCGGGATGGGATACGTTAAAGGAACGCCGCACCCGAACCATTTCTTCTATACGACCAACATCGATATTGCCCAGGTGAAAAAGGTAATACTGAAGGATATTGTGCGGATAGACGAGGATTTTGTGGAGAAATTCCGGCACGAGAATATAAAAACCGTCAGCCCCCACCCCGGCGCACTGTCCGGGAAAAAGATTCTGATCGACAGTACGCCATTCAATAAGGTCGACGACACAATCAGACATTTCTACGAAGCGGACGAAGTGGACCAGAAAGGGCGACTGCCAAGCAATTATTGCTATTTTACGCCCGATTCCCTTGGCATTAGTGTGTATGCGCCTCACTTCATGGGGGGCCACGCGGAGTTCGAAATCAAGTATGAGGATATAGCAGAGAATATTAAAGCAGAGAATGCGGTGTGGAGGGACTTTTTCCCGAGGACGGGGAAGTAGTTGTCCAATAAAAACTCCAGGAGTAATCCGGGAGTTTTTCGTTTTTATTTGCTTGCTCCTAGCTCCTCGGGGGGCAAGCAAAAATATTTTATATAAAAATGCTGTTTTGGACGAAAAGTGGACTTTTAGTGGACTGTTTGGGCGAAAAGGTGTGACATGATGGTATCGTGAAGAAGACCGCCAAGGGAGCGGCCTTCTATTTTTATGCCGGAAAACGGCAAGAAGGGTGGAGTGAAGATGAACGCGAGAAACAGAGAGGATGAGTATTTGAGGAGAATGAAGGCGCTGGGGTATGAGCCGAGTTTGAATGGTATGGATGACGAGGATATTGAGTGGGAGCTTGCGAAGATGGAGGAGGGTGGCCGGAGGCGGGAGGCGGAATGGCGGCAGCCGCTGCGGACGGTGTACCGGCCGGTGGACCCTGGGCTGAGGGCGCGGATTTTGCGCATGTTCGGCCAGCCGTACGACGAGAGCGCGATCCCCAAGGGGCAGGAGTATTATCTCAACGGCTGGGACAACGGGGAGGATGAGGAGGAATGGCCTAGAATGCGACCTGAGCCGAGGGTGTCCGCGCCGCCCGGGGGCTGGAAGATGAAGCCGGATTTGCAGGGTATTACGTATGACCCGGAGACAAGGACGATTACGACTAATGAAAACGGCGGTTTCGAAATTAAAGGGTCGAAGGTGCCAGGGCAGTCACCATTATGGAAAAGCATCGGTGATATATTTTCCCCCAGCAGGGGAGGAGCGTATAGGCCGCTGAGCTACACGGCAGGCGGGAATGACGTTAACACCGGTGGGCGAGGTACGAATACGGCAGCCGCAAATCCCTACGCGGGCGGGTATGCGGACGGCGGGGCATATGGGGATATGACACTGCCGGGCGGGAATGCCAATAATCAAGGGCAAGGTACGAACACCGATCAAAATCGTCCGCCGCAGATTGCCGGCGGGGAGCATTTAGGGTATCTTAGTGCAAATGGAGAATCAAGCGGCAACCCTGGCGTTGTATCTGGAGGACAAGGCGACCCGGGCGGAAAATCTTACGGAGCGTTCCAGTTTTCGTCAAAGAACAATGTACCGACAGAATTCGTGACGTGGCTAGCTGCCAATAATCCGGACGTCCATACAAGGCTGCAGAGAGCCTATAATGCCGACGGCAAAGATTACGGCCCGGCCTTCGACGCCGAATGGCAAAAGATAGCCGCCGAGAATCCGGATGCATTTCTCAATTTGCAGTATGCGTTCACGAAGCAAAAGTATTACGACCCGGCGGTGGCGGCTATCAAGAAGGAGACGGGCTTCGATTTTGACGGCAAGAGTTATGCACTGAAAAATGTTCTATGGTCGCGAGCGGTGCACCATGGTGCAAAGGGGGCTGTGGATGTCGTTAAGAACGCTTTCAAGTATGTCGATCTAAATAACGAAGATCCAGAGGAGATTATTAAGGCGATATACAGAGAAAGCGGCAGCACGGAAAGCAAAACAGGGCCATACATTACCGAAGAAGCTATTAGGTCTTTCTTCAGTCCAGAAGAAGCAGAGGAACGCCTAAATTTCGCACGTAAGCATAATCTTATCGGCAAACCATTAAAGTATCTTGGCGCGTCGATCGATCAACTGCTCGGTGTTTGGACCCGGCTGAACATTGACGAACCGCAGGCTGCGCTCGAACTGCAGAGGAAGCACAAGTAAAAGGGGAGCATCGCTCCCCTTTTCTTTTTTTGTCGCATAATCAATTACCTGAATGCGATTTACATTATATTGCCGGAATGGTAAATTTAGTATATGCAGCGACGTTGTCATTAAGGAGTGATTTGCGGTGGCGAGGGTTGGTCTTTTTATGGTCCTATGCGTTGCAGCGGTAATGTTCGCCGGCTGCGGGACGAGGCAAGAGGCGCCGCCTGCGACGCCGGCCGAGGCACAGAAACAGAGTGGGCCTTCTGTCCCAGTGACTGCGCCGGCCGCTTGGCCAGTGTCCCCGCTTGAAAGATTTGTTATTATAGAGAGAAGAGCAGATAGTACCAAAGCATATAATTTTTATGTAGATGAGGTAGCGCAACGTTATGTGAAGACTTTGGAGGAGGCGGTCAAACATCCGGACGGGTTCCGGTGGGTATCGGCCTACCTCGACTCCAGCCGACCGGTGTATGCGGCCGAGAAGAAACGTATAGAGGAATGCTACGCCCAGGGGATAAAGCTGCGCCTCGTCGAATGCGAATTAGCCAGCTCTACCAAGAAGGGACGTATCCTCGAAGAAAAACCCTATTACATTCTGACTGAGCTAAAGGTCCATGTAAAGTACATTATGGAATACACTTATCCCGACAACTGGATAGTAAAGAGAGCGGAGCGGAAAGTGTTCACACTGGAACAGGCGTATATATCCGAGCGTAAAGAGGGCAAGAACTTCGAGCACAAAAGAGAGGTGGTAATCACTGCTATCGAAGATGATACTGAACCGCCAGGCGAGGGAAGCTAACTATATTGAGGATAAGGTGGCGAGCGAGGAGATTGTCCTCGATTAGAAAATTCCCGGAGAAATCCGGGAATTTTTCGTTTTGCGTAAGCGGCAACCACCTGCTAAGCAGGTGGTATCAAAAAGCTTATAGCTATGCGGAGGAAAGAAAAGCCTCCTTTGTTAAAATATATGCAGGTTTGCCGACCGCATAAATAACAAAGGAGGCGCATCCAAAATGGATACTCAAAGTCTATCACACAGCAAATGGCGCTGTAAATACCACATAGTTTTCGCTCCAAAATACAGAAGGCAGGTCATCTACGGCAAAATTAAGGCGGATATAGGGGTGATACTCAGAAAGCTTTGTGAGTATAAAGGGGTAGAAATACTCGAAGCCAATGCATGCCCGGACCACATCCATATGCTAGTAAGCATACCGCCCAAAATCAGTGTAGCGTATTTCGTGGGGTACTTAAAGGGCAAAAGCTCGCTTATGATATTCGATAGGCATGCGAACTTGAAATACAAGTATGGTAATCGACAATTTTGGTGTCGGGGATACTTTGTAGATACAGTAGGGCGAAATAAAGAGGCGATTGAGAAGTATATCAGGGAGCAATTGCAAGAGGATATAGTTGCCGACCAACTGAGCCTTAAAGAATTGATTGACCCGTTCACGGGTGAACCGGTAAAAAGGTCATAAAAAAGCCAGCCCCTTAAGGGGCTGACTGAGAACGCTATGCGGTTGGCAAACTTTCAGTGAGTCTTGAGACTCAGCTAGTATCATGCCCTTTCAGGGCTAACCCGAGCCACCCGTTTAACGGGTGGCTCGGTGACTTATTTTTTTGCTTGCTCCTACTCCTTGGGGGGCGAGCAAAAATATTTTATATTTAAATGCCGTTTTGGACGAAAAGTGGACTTTTAGTGGACTGTTTGGGCGAAATGGTGTGATATGATGGTATCGTGAAGGAGACCGCTGAAGGGCGGTCTTCTTAATTTTGCGCCGTTAACCCGGCGAGGAAACGAGGAGGAGAGGCCATGAGGACGAGAGAGGAAGAGTATTTGAGGAGGATGAAGGCGCTGGGGTATGAGCCGAGTTTGAATGGCATGGACGATGAGGACATCGAGTGGGAGCTTTCGAAGATGGATGAGGGCGGCCGAAGGAGGGAGGCGGAATGGCGGCAGCCGGTGTACCGGCCGGTGGACCCGGGGCTGAGGGCGCGGATTCTGCGGATGTTCGGTCAGCCGTACGACGAGAGCGCGATCCCCAAGGGGCAGGAGTTTTATCTCAACGGCTGGGATAACGGGGAGGATGAGGAGGAATGGCCTAGAATGCGACCTGAGCCGAGGGTGTCCGCGCCGCCCGGGGGATGGAAGATGAAGCCGGATTTGCATGGGAATACGTATGACCCAGAGACAAGGACGATTACGACTAATGAAAACGGCGGTTTCGAAATTAAAGGGTGGGAGCTGCCGGGGCAAAGGCCGTTTTGGAAAAACGCTGCCGATATATTTTCTCCAAGCCGGGGAGGGGCGTATAGGCCGCTGAGCTATACGTCAGGCGGGAATGACGTTAACACCGGTGGGCGAGGTGCGAATACGGCAGCCGCAAATCCCTACGCGGGCGGGTATGCGGACGGCGGGGCATATGGGGATATGACACTGCCGGAGGGTGCGCGGCAGACGATTGGCAACAGCACCGCTGGAGGAGGTACAGAGGATGCGAGTACCAACCGAGGTTTGGCAGGGTATTTGTACAAACTGGGTGAGAGGGAATCAAGCAACAACTATAAAGCTAAAAATGAATTTAGCTATCTCGGCAAGTATCAGTTGGGTGCCGCAGCGTTGATAGACGCCGGGTTTTATAACTACGGGGAAGGTGAGGAGAAAAGCGGCGAAAACCTATATAACGGGACGTGGACGGACAAGGCAAAAGCGTACGGGGTCAATTCGTACGAGGATTTTCTCAATAGCCCGGGGGCACAGGAGGAAGCTATCAGAGAGTACAACAAGAAAATCTGGGGCTATATCTGCGATGGAGGATACGATAAGTACATCGGGCAAAAAATCCACGGTGTTGAGGTTACTGCATCGGGATTATTAGCGGCGTGCCACTTAGGCGGAATTGACAGGATGCCGCAGCTTTTCGGAAAGCCAGGGCAATATAAAACGGATAAAAGAGGTGTTCCTGTCGACGGCAATGGAAAACCAATGGACCATTACTTAAGTGATATGGGAGGTCTTGATTTGACGGAACTATTGGGATATAATCCAGATAAAGAATGACAAAAATAGGAAGTTGAGCGAGGGATGTGTCGTGAAAAGGGGCATCGTCGTCGTTATTGTCATCGTGGCAATGGGAGCGGTGCTCCTTTTTGTCGCGCAGGGCATGGACAAGGCCCTTGCAGCGGCTGGGAAGCAGGAAGCCGTCGTCAACGAGGCGGCAGCTAAAAGCAAACCCGAGCTTCCAGACTACTCGGCCATTATCCGGGCTGAGTCTATGAAAATTTACGGGGATAAAATCGAGTGGCTGGTTTTTTCGACGACGGATTTCGCTGAAGAGAGAGGCTTGATAAGGAAACACTTCGCAGATAGCTTCGAAAAGGCGGAAGCGATTACGAAGCAGACTGTCCATATAGCGATAGCCAAGGCGGATCTCAACAACGATGGTAGGCAGGATTTGGTTTGGAAACTAATCCACCCGTTCTATCATGGCGCGAGCACGTCGGCAACCCTGGGGATTTCTTATTATGATGATAGCGATAGGTTGAATCATGTCGGGCATTTTGTGATCAAGGGGGCCCCGGTCGGTGTGCGGGCCAGCGATATTTCTCCATGGAAAGAACTGATAGTAGATTTAAAATTGTACAGATGGGACGGTAAAAGTTACAAGCTGATAGTCATACCGGTCGAAACATTGGCGGACGAAAAGCATTTCAAGGTGACGAAGGACGTAGACGACCGCTATACGATCAGAATTTTCGACGAGGAAAAGGAAGAAATCTACTTTGACCGACCCTTGACCAGGCCGACGGTTACGATGTACAACGACAATATCGTGCGAATCCGCAAGGTATACCACCCCGGAAACAGCAGCAGCGAGTATTATGATATCAAAGCTAAGAAACGCTCGGACATGTATGATGAAGTATTGGCCGAGAACGGCAATCGGGTCGTTTATATTTCGTTCGGGTATCGTTTAATAATACGTGATATCTTTGACGACAAGGGCTATTTTAAGGCGGTAATACGCGACTTCACCCCGTTACCGCCAGAGGAGCACCGAAAAGCGTTTCTGAAGGTGGAGTGGGAAAAGCCCGGCGCCATTGTCGTGCAGTACCTGGCCGGCCCGGAGCGCCGCGTGGTGACGGAGGAGATTGTCCTTGATTAGAAAACTCTTGTGGCGTATCGCTAATAATGAAGGAAAAGCTCCGGAGTAATCTATTTTGAAAAAAGTTTCCCACAAATGTCGTTTTGGACGAAAAGTGGACTTTTAGTGGACTGTTTGGGCGAAAAGGTGTGATATGATGGTATCGTGAAGAAGACCGCCGGAGGAGGGCGGTCTTCTTAATTTATGCCGAATAACGGCGAGAAGGCGAGGAGGAGAGGACATGAGGACGAGAGAGGAAGAGTACTTAAGGAGGATGAAGGCGCTGGGGTATGAGCCGAGTTTGAACGGCATGGATGACGAGGACATCGAGTGGGAGCTTTCGAAGATGGATGAGGGCGGCCGAAGGAGGGAGGCGGAGTGGCGGCAGCCGGTGTACCGGCCGGTGGACCCGGGGCTGAAGGCGCGGATTCTGCGCATGTTCGGCCAGCCGTACGACGAGAGCGTGATTCCCAAGGGGCAGGAGTTTTATCTCAACGGCTGGGACAACGGGGAGGACGAGGAGGAATGGCCTGCGCTGAAACCTGAACCGCGCGTGCCTGCGCCGCCCGGCAGCAGGACGATGAAGCCGGATTTGCATGGTATTACGTATGACCCGGAAACAGGGCAGATTACGCCGAATGAAAACGGCGGTTTCGAAATTAAGGGGTCGAAGGTGCCAGGGCAGTCACCATTTTGGAAAAACGTTGCCGATATTTTCTCCCCCAGCCGGGGAGGGACGTATAGGCCGCTGAGCTATACGGCAGGCGGGAATGACGTTAACACCGGCGGGCGAGGGGCGAACACGGCAGCCGCCAACCCCAACGCGGGCGGGTATGCGGACGGCGGGGCATATGGGGATATGCTTTTCGGGGTTACGGGAGTTACGCCGCAACAGCCGAAACAGTATGTTAGCGCAGACCAGCTCAAGGCATTCGGCTGGCAGAACGTTAACGATGACATGGTCAAAGACCTGAACAACGTACTGGGGAAGTACGACATAACAACTCCGGCGCGGATAAGGCATTTCCTCGCGCAGTGCGCGAAAGAGACGAATAAAGGAGAGGCCTACACCGAACTGGATTATGGAGATAAGACATACTTTGATCGGATGTATGAAGGCAGAAGAGGAATCGGAAATATATATCCAGGAGACGGCAAAAAGTTCATCGGCGGTGGGGCTATCCATATTACAGGAAGAGACGAGTATCAAGACTTCGCTGATTATGTCGGCGACCAGAAGGTAATGGAAGGCGGCGCGGAATATGTAGCGAGAAAATACCCGTGGGTTGCGGCCGGCCGGTGGTGGGAAAAGAATCGTATGAACGCGTTAGTCGACAGTCTGAGAGGAGAGGACCACGACGCAGACGTGGACAAAATAACTGACGTCGTAAACCGTTGGGATAAGGACGAGGCCCGCCAGGAAAGAAAAGATCGACATAGGGAGATTCGGGGGATAATCAAAGATTAACAAAAACCGAGCAAAATGGCAGAATATGTTTTTCGGGCTGGTTTGTATGGTATAATGATACAAACCAGCCCGATTTTCCCTTTATTTTAGTATTTTTTTTTGGGAGGGCAACCGCGTGAGGATCAACAATATCCTCGTCGTTACGATTTTTTTAATACTGGCATTACTGACCGGGGCCAGCGGAAGCATGAAAGAGGCGGTAAGTGCCGGGGTGAGCACGGTGCCTGATGTGAAGACCGGGTCGGAGGCGCAAGAAGTCCTTAAGAGGAACGATGATAAGTGGCCCGCCGACAAGTCGGTAACTTGGCCGACGGAATATCAGATAATCACTGAAACATATATAACTTACAATGACACAATGGATATAGCCATTCGGTACCCGCAGATCGTCAACCTGGGCGATGAAGAGCGACAAATCAGAATCAACGACTTGATAAGGAGCGAGGCAGTACCAGGCCAGTTTATCGATTACACGGATAAAAGGCTATTCACGCTGCCGATCGACTATAAAATTACCTGGCAGAGTGACAACCTGCTGAGCATCCAATACAGCGGGATGGGATACGTTAAAGGAACGCCGCACCCGAACCATTTCTTCTATACGACCAACATCGATATCGTCCAGGTGCAAAAGGTAAAGCTTAAGGATATTGTGCGGATAGATGAGGATTTTGTGGAGAAATTCCGGCACGAGAATATTAGAACCGTCAGTCCCCACCCCGGCGCATTGTCCGGGAAAAAGATTCTGATCGACAGCACCCCATTTAATAAGGTCGACGATACAGTCAGACATTTCTACGAAGCGGACGAAGTGGACCTGAAAGGGCGACTGCCAAGCAATTATTGTTATTTTACGCCCGATTCCCTTGGCATTAGCGTGGATGCCCCTCACTTCATGGGGGGCCACGCGGAGTTCGAAATCAAGTATGAGGATATTGCGGAGAATATAAAAGCCGAGAATGCGGTGTGGAGAGATTTTTTTCCGAGGACGAGAGCTGGGAGTATTTAAATGAGAAATACAGTTTTCCTACTGGTTTTGGTTTTGGGTTTTACTCTGCCTCTGGGCGGCGTTGCCGAGGGGTATTACACTTATGCCATGACAGGCCAATTACGAGAAACGCTTGAAAGCAATCCCCTTGACCGGGATTACAAGCGTGACATGCTCAACCCGGAGAACGGCACTACCTACGGTATGGCTGACGTTAATAAGAAATATATCAAGTTATGGGACCGGGAACTGAACGTCATTTACCAGAAGCTGCTGCTTAAACTTAACGACGAGGAGAAGGAACTGCTTATCGAAGCGCAGGTCGGGTGGCTGCAATACCATGAGAACGAACAACGCCTCACGAGCAAGGCGCTAAGCAAGAATTCCGGGACAATCTTCATCGTGCAGCAAGGCAGCGCTTACCGCTACCGGTTGCGGGAGAGAACGCTGCAACTGATGGCATATTATCACCGCCTCGGCGGCGAGGTCGAGTTCGAGTACAAGGGGAATGCGGAATAGGGAATAGGACGGACAACCTCCCGGAGTAATCCGGGAGCCTTTTGTTATATATGCGTGATTTTGTCAAAGATTAGAAAGGTATTCGACAAATTACGAAGAAGATGCAAAATATATTAATGAGGTGGTGAAATAATGTGACTAAGCCACTTAGGGTAATTTATTCTGCAATCTTCTTCTTTATTCTGGAATGTATTAACTACTATATAACAGGCGACATAAACGTTCCGACCGATAACAATTTAATTTGGTTTGAGGCAGGTTTCTTATCTCTTGTATTCGGCGTCTTTCTTATAGAACATATTCAGACAAAACCTACTGATGCAATTATTTCTGCGGTAGCCTTGTTTTTTACCACATACACACTTAAGAATCCACCTTATATAGAGTGGTGGCAAGTTCTTCAATGGTTATGTGGTATTGTTTTTTTATTATCCATTCTCCTGATGTCAATAGAAAAAAGCACCTTCGAAACGAATCCTATAATTAGAAGAGTTAGCCGTACTGCTTTATTTGATTATTAAAGATCTGGGAAGTGCAAAAATACTTTGCACTTTTGCTTTTGTCCTTGGAATACTGTCATTTGTCGAGCCAGGTAAACAAGGCGTGCCGTTAATTGGCTGGATATTTTTATTTTTAACAGTCTTAATGAAGCCTCATAATATAATCGCGGCAATCATTAATTTATGGAGTCCCAGTAATTCTACTCCAGAATACTGTGGATTTGTAACTGGCTTTGAAGGGCCTAGTGTTGTAATAATCGAGCTAAATTGCAAGGTAAATAGATCAAGCGTTATTGGCATATGCCCCGAGCCCGTATTTAATCAATCAAAAGTTCTTTATTTGGTCGTTTTACACATCTTCCAAGGGAATAATCAACTTATGGCCAGAGCAATTATTTTAGACCGGCAAGCATCATTCTGGGATGGACAGAAGTATGCTTTTATTATTAATGACGTATCTAAAGTAAAAGAATCGTATATCTACAGTAGAAGAAACGAAATAATAGGCGTTGTAGGTCGAGGCTCAGAAATAGGGAAGTTAATCGTATGTTTATATTATGATGATGGAGCCATTCAGAACCAAGACATTATCCAAGTGGATTATAGAAACAACGGTATACTTTACCAGATTGTAAATGCTGTTGACCACGAGGAGAAAGTAAGTAAAGATGTACTTGGTTATACGCAGGCTATTGCGGTTCAAGTAGGAACTTGGGATACTACAACTCACTGTTTTGAGGATTTTAACTGGGTTCCACCTATTAATAGTTTAGTTTACAAGGCCGAAGCATTTCCTGAGGGTGCTGCATGTACTTCGGCCAATGACAGCGGGCAAATGATTGTTGGAACATTTAATACCGGTCACCCAATTTTAATTGATAAAGCAGATTTAGTAACACATAACGCGGCCATTTTAGGTGTGACAGGAAGTGGTAAATCTTGTTTGGGATATTCAATTATTGAAGAGTTGATTCGTGGTGGGATAAAAGTAATATGCATAGACAATACTGGCGACTATTTGAGACACGTTCAAAAAGAAAAACCAGCACACATAATTGCTAATGACAATGAAATTGATGTATTTTTAGCCTCTCTCGATGAATTTGCCGTTGCTACTGCTACAAGTGTCAAAAGTGCACTTCTAATTATTAGAAGGACTTATGAATGGGCGCAAAGGCAATACGACCCAGCGCAGACTGAGATTATTCCCAAGGTCTGCGTAGTAATAGAAGAAGCACATTCATTAATCCCTGAATGGAACAGCACGGTGAATCCAACCGACCGTGACCTAGTAAATCAAATTAGCAAGTATGTAATGCAGGGCCGAAAGTATGGGTGCGGGGTTGTTGTCGTTACTCAAAGGACTGCAAATGTTACAAAGAGTATTTTGTCTCAGTGTAATACTATAATTTCTTTTCAAGCATTTGATAAAACAAGTAATGACTTTCTAAGCAGTTTTATGGAAGAAGAGTATATAAATAATATTTGCCGACTAAATACAGGACATGCAATAATTGCTGGAAAGGCATTAATCTCTGGAAGACCAGTTGCAATTATGACTACCAGGAGAACGTAATTTCGATATTACGTTCTATGTCCTTAGAATGAGTTGCCGGAAGGCGTTTCAAAAGCTCCAGATGCAAGGCGCACCGGAGGATGACACCGGAAGCGTACACGAACGTACGCTGAGGATGGCAGCCGAGGAGCAACACAGCAGATGGATTTTTGAGACGCCTTCCCCTGTTGACACGAATAGCCAAGGGGTGGTAGAATATTGACAATAACATATAGCCTTTAAGCTGGTCCTGTGAGACCGGGAAGGATTTTGAAGCCGAGGTTTTTGGCCTTCTTGCGTTCTCACACGCGAGGAGGCTATTGTGATAATATGGTACCTTTAAGCTGGTCCTGCGAGGCCGGAAGGGAACTATACGTGAGGTTGTGTATGGCCTTCTCGCGCCTTGGTGTGCCGAGAAGGCTTTTATTTGTCCGGCAAACGGGCGGCCTGGCTGGGTATCATAAGGGAGAGAGAACGGGAGGAGTGAGGCCGATGACGAAAAGCCAGGTTTCGCTGCGCGGCAGGGACATTCTGGAGCTGCAGGGCATGAGTGTGCCCGAGATGGAGCTGATTCTGGACACGGCCCGGGAGATGAAGAATGTTATCGACCGGGATATAAAGAAGGTGCCGACGCTGAGGGGCAAGTCGGTTGTGAATCTGTTTTTCGAGCCGAGCACCCGGACGCGCACTTCCTTCGAGCTGGCCGGCAAGTATCTGGGGGCGGACGTGGTGAATATCACGACGAGCGCTTCGAGCGTGGTGAAGGGCGAGAGCCTGAGGGACACGCTGCTGACGGTGGAGGCTATGGGGGTGGACGTGATCGTGATGCGCCACGAGGCCGAGGGGTCGTCGCACTACGCGGCCAAGGTGGTGAAGCCGGTGATCGTGAACGCCGGCGACGGGCAGCACGAGCATCCGACCCAGGGTCTTTTGGATATGTTTTCGATCAAGGAGAAGAAGGGCTCGATCGCCGGGCTGAAGGTGGCGATAATCGGCGATATCCTCCACAGCCGGGTGGCGCGCTCGAATATCTGGGCGCTTCTGAAGCTGGGGGCCGAGGTGCGGGTGGCTGGCCCGCGGACGCTGCTGCCGCGCGATATGGACAGGATGGGTGTGCAGGTGTATGACCGGGTGGAGCCGGCGCTGGAGGGGGCGGATGTGGTGAATATCCTCCGCATCCAGAAGGAGCGGCAACAGAAGGGGCTTTTCCCGACCGCCCGCGAGTACGCGCGCCTTTTCGGGATTAACAGGGCGAGGCTTGATCTGGCCAAGCCGGACGCGCTGGTTCTGCACCCCGGCCCGATGAACCGGGGCCTGGAGATCGCGCCGGATGTGGCCTATAGCGATCAGTCGGTGATCCAGGAGCAGGTGAAGAACGGCCTGGCGATAAGGATGGCGATTCTGTTCCTTGTGCTGATGGGAGGGACGAATGTTGAAACTAGTGCTTAAGGGCGGCCGGATAATCGATCCGGCGCAGAAGATCGATAAGGTCGGCGATGTGCTGATCGAGGATGGCGTGATCGCGAAGGTCGGCGGCGATATTGACGCGGCGGGGGCGGAGGTTTTCGACGCCCGCGGCCTGGTGGTGGCGCCCGGTTTTATCGATATGCACGCGCATCTTCGTGAGCCGGGCCAGGAGGCGAAGGAGGATTTCGCCTCAGGGACGCGGGCGGCGGCGGCCGGCGGTTTTACGACGGTGTGCACGATGCCGAACACGCGGCCGGCGGTGGACGACGCGGTGCTGGTTAATGGCCTGATCCGCCGCGCCGAGCTGGAAAGGCTGGTGAACGTTAAGATTATCGGCGCGGTGACGAAGGGCCAGGAGGGCAAGGAGCTGGCCGAGGTGGGCGATATGCTGCAGGCCGGTGCGGTGGCGCTATCGGACGACGGCCGCCATGTGGCGAACGCCAAGATACTGCGGACTGGTTTCGAGTACGCGGGGATGTTCGGCGGGCTGATAATCTCGCACGCCGAGGAGGCGTCGCTGGTGGAGGACGGCTTTATGCACGAGGGCGCGGTGTCGGCGATGCTGGGGCTGAAGGGCCGGCCGGCGGTGGCCGAGGATATTGCGGTGGGCCGCGATGTCATGCTGGCCGAGTATACCGGCGGGCGGCTGCATGTGGCCCATGTGAGCACGGCCGGGGCGGTGGAGCTTATCCGCCGGGCCAAGGCGCGGGGCGTTAAGGTGACTGCCGAGGCGACGCCGCACCACCTGACGCTGACCGACGAGGCGGTGATCGGCTACGACCCGGCGACGAAAGTCAACCCGCCGCTGCGGTCGCAGGAGCATGTCGATGCGCTGGTGGCCGGGCTGAAGGACGGGACGGTCGACTGCATCGCGACCGACCACGCGCCGCACGCTTTCGAGGAGAAGGATGTGGAGTTCCGCTACGCGCCGAGCGGGTTCACCGGCCTGGAGACGGCGGTGGGCGTGGTGCTGACGGGGCTTTACCATAGCGGGAAGCTGACGCTGCCTGAGGTGATCGAGAAGCTGGCGGCGGCGCCGGCGCGCGTGCTGGGCCTGGAGGCGGGCAGCCTGAAGGCCGGCGCGGCGGCGGATGTCACGGTGCTCGATCCCGCGGCCGAATGGACGGTGGACAGCGCAAAGTTTTATACGCGGGGCAAGTGCACCCCGTTTGAAGGGAAAAGGCTTAAAGGCAGGGCGGTGGCGACGATTGTCGGCGGACGCTTTGTGATGAAAGACGGGGAGGTGTGCGGATGATAGGGAAACTGATTCTGGAGGACGGCAGCGTTTTCGCCGGCGAGGTGATAAGCCGCGAGCGGGCGGTGGGCGAGGTTGTGTTCAACACGGGCATGACCGGCTACCAGGAGGTGCTGACCGATCCTTCGTATTGCGGGCAGATCGTGACGATGACGTATCCGCTGATCGGGAACTACGGGACGGCGGCGGTTTACGACCAGGCGATAAAGTCTTATGTGCGCGGGTTCGTGATCAGCGAGCTGGCCGGCGACCCGAGCAACTGGCAGGCGGAGTGCAGCCTGCCGCAGTATCTGCTGAGCCGCGGGATACCGTGCATCCATGGGGTGGATACGCGGGCGGTTACGCGCCGCATCCGCTCGGCGGGCACGATGAAGGGAATAATCGTTCCCGCGGAGGCGGGGGCGGAGGAGATAAAGGAATTGTTCGGCCGGCTGCCGGAGATCGAGGTGGTGGCCGAGGTGACGCCGAAGGAAGTGTACCGCATGCCGGCCGAGGGGCCGCGGGTGGCGGTGTTGGACTACGGTATCAAGCGCAATATATTGAATTCGCTGGCGAAGGCGGGCTGCGACCTGACGGTCTTCCCGGCCGACACGCTGGCGGCGGATATTCTGGGCCGCGATTTCGCCGGGGTGTTCCTGTCGAACGGGCCGGGCGATCCCAAGGATGTGCCGAAGTCGATCCAGACGGTGAAGGAGCTGATGGGCAAGAAGCCGATCTTCGGCATTTGCCTGGGCCATCAGCTGCTGGCGCTGGCGGCCGGGGCGGATACGTACAAGCTGAAGTTTGGCCACCGCGGCGCAAATCATCCGGTGAAGGATCTGGCGACCGGCCGGGTGTACATCACGTCGCAGAACCACGGTTATGCGGTGGATGAGGCGACGCTGGACGGCAGGGATTACGTCGTTACCCACCGGGCGGTGAACGACGGGACGATCGAGGGGATGAAGCACCGGCAGCTGCCGATCTTCTCGGTGCAGTACCACCCCGAGGCGGCGCCTGGACCGGACGACAACACATATTTGTTCGACGAGTATATGACGCTGCTGCGGAAGGAGGGGTAAGGGTGCCGAAGAATACCAAGCTGAAGAAGGTAATGGTTATCGGGTCGGGGCCGATCGTGATCGGCCAGGCGGCCGAGTTCGACTACGCCGGCACCCAGGCCTGCCGCGCCCTCAAGGACGAGGGCATCGAGGTGGTGCTGATAAATTCCAATCCGGCGACGATCATGACGGACGCGAATGTCGCCGACCGGGTGTATATCGAGCCGATCACCCCCGAGTTCGTGGCCGAGGTTATCGATAAAGAGCGGCCGGACGGGCTGCTGCCGACCCTCGGCGGCCAGGTGGGGCTGAATATGGCGGTGGAGGTGGCCAAGCGCGGCGTGCTGGACAAGTACGGCGTGGTGCTGCTGGGGACGCCGCTGGAGGCGATCCGCAAGGCCGAGGACCGCGAGCTTTTCAAGCAGACGATGGAGGAGATCGGCCAGCCGGTGCCGGAGAGTATTATCTGCGAGGATCTGGCGAGCGCGCAGGCGTTCGCGGCCGAGATCGGCTTTCCGCTCATCATCCGTCCGGCGTATACGCTGGGCGGCACGGGCGGCGGCATCGCGGCCAACGAGGCGGAGCTTAAGGATATCGTCATCCGCGGCCTGAAGCACAGCCCGATCGGGCAGGTGCTGGTGGAGCGGAGCGTGGCCGGCTGGAAGGAGATCGAGTACGAGGTGATGCGGGACGCGAACAATACCTGCATCACGGTTTGCAATATGGAGAATTTCGACCCGGTGGGCATCCACACGGGCGACAGCATCGTGGTGGCGCCGTCGCAGACGCTGACCGACTACGAGTACCAGATGCTGCGGACGGCGTCGCTGACGATCATCAGGGCGTTGGGCATCGAGGGGGGCTGCAACGTGCAGTACGCCCTCGACCCGCACAGCACGAAATACTATGTCATCGAGGTCAACCCGCGGGTCAGCCGCTCGTCGGCGCTGGCCTCGAAGGCGACGGGCTACCCGATCGCCAAGGTGGCGAGCAAGATCGCCATCGGCTACCACCTGGACGAGATCGTGAACGCGGTGACGGAGAAGACGAAGGCGTGCCATGAGCCGACGCTCGATTACTGCGTGGTGAAGTTCCCGCGCTGGCCGTTCGATAAGTTCAATTTCGCCGACCGCATTCTCGGCACGCAGATGAAGGCGACGGGCGAGGTGATGGCGATCGACCGCAGCTTCGAGGGGGCGCTCTTGAAGGCGGTCCGCTCGCTGGAGATCGGCCTTCATCGCCTCCATATCCCGGAGATCGCGGCGCTGGAGACCGAGAAGGTGCGCGAAAATCTCAAGCTGGCCAACGACGAGCGGGCGTTCGTGATCGCCGAGGCGCTGCGCCGCGGTATAAGCGTGGAGGAGATCTGCCGGGTGACGGCGATCGACCGCTGGTTTATCGATAAGATCGCCGCCATCGTGGCGATGGAGAAACGGCTGACGGAGCAGAACCTGACCGGCGAGCTGGTGGCGGCGGCCAAGAAGATGGGGTTCGCCGACCGCTCGGTCGCCGAGCTGACTGGCTGCACGGCCGACTATATCCGCCAACTGCGCAAGGACAAGGGGATCGCGCCCTGTTATAAGATGGTGGATACCTGCGCGGCCGAGTTCGAGGCGGTGACGCCTTACTATTACTCGACGTACGCCCAGGAGGACGAGGTGGCGACGACCGACCGCCGCAAGGTGATGGTGCTGGGGTCGGGTCCGATCCGCATCGGTCAGGGGATCGAGTTCGACTACTGCTCGGTCCATTCGGTGTGGGCGCTCCGCAAGATGGGCTTCGAGTCGATAATCGTGAACAATAATCCGGAGACGGTAAGCACCGACTTCGACACGTCGGACCGGCTGTATTTCGAGCCGCTGACGGCCGAGGATGTGCTGAACATCATCGATAAGGAGCAGCCGGAGGGGGTTATCGTTCAGTTCGGCGGCCAGACGGCGATCAATCTCGCCGGTCCGCTGGCCAAGGCCGGGGTGCCGATTTTCGGCACGACGGTGGGCGATATCGACCAGGCGGAGGACCGCGAGAAGTTTGACGCGCTGCTGGAGAAGCTAAATATACCGCGGCCGCGGGGCATGACGGTGACGAGCGCCGATGAGGCGGTGGCCGCCGCCGAGAAGGTGGGCTTCCCGGTGGTGGTGCGTCCGTCGTATGTGCTGGGCGGCCGGGCAATGGAGATCGTCTACAATGTCGCCGAGCTGAGGGATTATATGCGCTACGCCGTGAAGGCGTCGGCCGAGCATCCGGTGCTGGTGGACCGCTATATGATGGGCACCGAGGTGGAGGTGGACGCGATCGCCGACGGGGCTGAGGTGCTGATCCCCGGCATCATGGAGCATGTGGAGCGGGCCGGGGTGCACTCGGGCGACAGCATCGCGGTGTATCCGCCGCAGACGCTTTCGCAGGCGGTCATCGACATGATCGTCGATTACACCAACCGGCTGGCCCTCGGTCTGAAGGTGAAGGGGCTGATCAACATCCAGTACGTGGTGGTGGATGAGGTTGTGTACGTGCTGGAGGTCAACCCGCGCTCGAGCCGCACCATCCCCTTCCTGAGCAAGGTGACGAACGTGCCGATGGTCGAATTGGCGACCAAGGCGGCGATGGGGATAACGCTCAAGGAGATGGGTTACGCGGGCGGGCTGCTGCCCAACCAGGAGTACACTGCGGTGAAGGCGCCGGTGTTCTCGTTCGCCAAGATGCAGCAGGTGGATATATCGCTGGGGCCGGAGATGAAGTCGACCGGCGAGGTTATGGGGGTGGATTTCAACTACGCCCGGGCGCTTTATAAGGCGATAACCGCCGCCGGCATGAACATTCCCGCCGCCGGCACGGTGCTGTTCACCGTCGCCGACAAGGACAAGGAGGAGGCGGGCGAGCTGGCGGAAAGCTTCGCCAGCCTCGGCTACGAGCTGATCGCGACCGAGGGGACGGCCAAGTACCTACGGGGCCTGGGCCTGGAGGTCGAGACGGTCTTCAAGGTGCATGAGTCCGGCCCGAATATCATCGATCTCATCAAGGCCGGCAAGATAAATATGGTTATCAATACCCTGACCCACGGCAAGGTGCCGGAGCGGGACGGTTTCCGCATCCGCCGGGCGACGGTGGAGCACGCTATTCCCTGCCTGACGTCGATCGATACGGCCCACGAGGTGCTGCGGGTGCTGGAGGTAATGCGGGAGCGGCGGCTGGTGTATGTGCTGGCCCTCCAGGATTACGTGGGGGGAGGAGACGCACTTGTCTAAGACTGTGGCTGACGGCATCGTCATCGAGCATTTCAGCCTCGCGCCGATGATCAAACGCCTGACCCTCGGCGCGCCGGCGATCGCCAGGACGGCCCAGCCCGGCCAGTTCGTGCACGTGAGGGTGGGGGAGAGCTACCACCCGCTGCTGCGCAGGCCGCTGAGCATCGCCGAGGTGGACCGCGAGGTGGGCAATATCACGGTCATCTACCGCGTGGTCGGCAAGGGGACGGCGCTGCTGGCGTCGCTGCCGCCGGGCGAGTTCGTGGATTGCATGGGCCCGCTGGGCAACGGCTTTGATATGAATACCGAGCGGCCTTTGTTGGTGGGGGGCGGCATGGGCCTGGCGCCGCTGCTGTTCCTCGCCAAGGCGCTTTGCCCCAAGCCGGTGACGGCGCTGATGGGCGGACGCACCAAGGAGGAGCTGTGGTGGCGGAACGTTTTTCTCGGCACCTGCCGCAGCATCCACGTGACGACCGACGACGGCTCGATGGGACGCAGGGGGTTTACGATCGACCTGTTGCCCGAGCTGCTGGAGAATTGCAAGTATGACCGCATTTACGCCTGCGGCCCCCTGCGGATGATGGAGGGGGTGGCGCGGCTGGCGAGGGATAAGGGCATCCCATGCCAGATTTCGTTCGAGGATCATATGGCCTGCGGCGTGGGGGCCTGCCTGTCCTGCACGTGCGCCGGCACCGACGGCAAGCGCCGCAAGGTTTGCAGCGACGGCCCGGTGTTCTGGGCTGAGGAGGTGTTGGAGCTGTGACGCTGGCGGTGGAGATTGCGGGCATCAAGATGAAGACGCCGGTGATGACGGCGTCGGGGACGTTCGGCTCGGGGCCGGAGTACGCCGATTTCGTCGATCTGAACAAGATCGGCGCCATAGTTGTAAAGGGAACGACTCTTACGCCTCGCGACGGCAACAAAGGGCGGCGAATCGCCGAGACGCCGGCCGGGATGCTCAACTGCATCGGGCTGGAAAATCCGGGCGTGGATGAGTTCGTGAGCCGCATTCTGCCGGGTCTGGCCGCGTACGACGTGCCGATCATCGTCAATATCGCCGGCGCGACGACGGACGAGTTCGCCGAGCTGGCGAGACGGCTGAGCGTGCCGGGAGTGGCGGGCCTGGAGCTGAATATTTCCTGCCCCAACGTGAAGGAGGGCGGCATCGCTTTCGGCACCGACTGCATGAGCGCCGCCGCCGTTGTGACGGCGGTGCGCAAGAACACGGTCCTGCCGGTGATCACCAAGCTGTCGCCGAATGTGACCGATATCGTGAGCATCGCCAGGGCGGCCGAGGACGCGGGCAGCGACGCCGTTTCGCTCATCAACACGCTGCTGGGCATGTCGATCGATATCCACCGGTGGCGGCCGGAGCTGGGCAACGTGGTGGGCGGCCTGTCGGGGCCGGCGATCAAGCCGGTGGCTTTGAGGATGGTGTGGCAGGTGGCGCGGGCGGTTAAGTGCCCGGTGATCGGCCTGGGCGGCATCATGACGGCGGAGGACGCGATCGAGTTTCTGCTGGCCGGAGCGAGCGCGGTGGCGGTGGGTACCGCCAACTTCGTCAACCCGCGGGCGAGTGTGGAGATCGCCGAGGGAATCCAGGATTATCTGGTGGAGCGCGGGCTGAAAAGTGTGCGCGATATAGTCGGACGGGTTAACGATAGTATTTAGACATTTATACTGTGGCAGGCTGTTGATAGCGCCATCTGCTGCGTTGTTCCTGCGGGCGCTTGCTAGCGTACTAGCGTGTACGCTAGCAAGCGTCCTCGGAGCCGCCTTGCATCTGATCGCTCTGAACAGCCTGCGTATATAAGGGCGATGGAGTGATTAATTTGAGCGATAATCGTCTGATTGTGGCGCTTGATTTTCCCGATATGGACAAGGTCCAGAGGCTTGTGGCCGAGCTGGGCGACGCGGTGGGGCATTACAAGGTGGGGATGGAGCTTTTCTACGCCGTGGGCGGCGAGGCGGTCCGCTGCCTGCGCGCGGCCGGCAAGGAGGTCTTTCTCGACCTTAAGCTGCACGACATCCCCAACACGGTGAGCCAGAGCGCCAAGGTTTTATCCATGATGGGGGCGACGATGATTAACGTCCACGCTTCCGGCGGGCTGGCGATGATGAAAGGGGCTGCGACGGCGGCCGTGGAAACGGCGGCGACGAGCGGCCGGCCCAGGCCGAAGCTGGTCGCGGTGACGGTACTTACAAGCATGGACGAGGCCGAGTGGTCGAGGTTGAACTGCGCCCTGCCGATCAGGACCCAGGCGGTCCGGCTGGCGGAGATGGCGAAGGAGGCCGGGCTGGACGGGGTGGTGGCGTCGCCGCAGGAGGCGGCCGCTATCCGCGAGGCGTGCGGGCCGGAGTTTCTCATCGTTACGCCGGGGGTGCGACCGGCCGGCAGCGCGGTTAACGACCAGAGCCGGGTAGCTACGCCGGCCGGGGCTTTGAGGGCCGGGGCCAGCCATCTGGTGGTGGGCCGGCCGATAACCGCCGCGCCCGACCCGCGGGCGGCGGCGCTGGCGATTTTGCGGGAGATGGAGGCGGTTTGACATGGAGGAAGCTACGGTAAGGAAGCTGCTGACCGATACGGGGGCGGTCCTGGAGGGGCATTTCCTGCTGACCTCGGGGCTGCACAGTCCGCTGTACGTGGAGAAGTTCCAGGTGCTGCAGTGGCCGGAGCATACCGCCAGGATGTGCGCGGCGCTGGCCGAGAGGTTCAGGGATGCCGGGATACAGGTGGTGGTCGGGCCGGTGACGGGCGGCATCATCCTCGCCCATGAGGTGGGCAAGAATCTTGGTACGCGCGCCATTTTCACCGAGCGGGAGAATGGCAAGATGACGCTCAGGCGCGGGTTCGCCATCGCCCCCGGCGAGAAGGTGCTGGTGGTGGAGGATATCGTCACGACCGGCGGCTCGGTGCATGAGGTGCTGGAGGTGGTGAAGGAGCAGGGCGGCGAGGTCGCCGGGGTGGCGCTGCTGGTCGACCGCAGCGGCGGCAAGGCCGATTTCGGAGTGCGGACGGAGGCGCTGCTGACGCTGGAGGTACAGACGTATCAGCCCGACGCCTGCCCGCTTTGCCAGGCCGGGGTGCCGATCACCAAACGGGGCCGGACGGGAAAATAGATAATTAAATTATTATGTAGAGTGTTAAATGCGGCGGCGAGTGAATAGTTACGCTTATTCATTCGCTTTTTTATTTACATAAAATTATTTTTTCGTGCATGTTCCCGCAAGGCGGAGTATAATCAATATATCAACTTTCGGGAGGACAGGCATGAGAAGGGTATTGCTGCTGACCGCCGGTCTGCTGGCCGCCATGACCGCCACCGCTTTCGCCGCCGTCCCCGATCCGGGCATCCGGGAGGGGCAGGCGATCGTGGGGCTGTCGATGTACAATTTGGACCGGACAAGCAATATGGACGGTAATTGGGGGGACACGTTCAGGTTTTACGAAGGCTACGCTACCGTCGGCGTCGGCAAAAGGACCGCTGTTTTCGTAAACTACGGCACGACGGGCAAGACGCTACCCGACCCGGTGAGCGGCGAAACGACACGGCTGGAGACGAGCTATACCGATTACGGGCTGCAGTATTCCCTCTCGCGCCATGTCGGCCTGCTGGCCGGGTACCGTAACCTGAATGGCCGCCAGGCGACGGCGACCGATACGGCGACGGACAGTATCCGCGGGTATGTCTACGGCCTGGCGCTGCGGTACGATTTCGGCGGCGGGAAGTACAGCGCGTATTCCACCTATGTGAGGAACGACAAGGTGGAGGATTTCGTGATCGGGACGGCGTTCGCGCTGAAGAATGACATGTTTTTGGACATGAGCTATAAGCGCGTCAGGGGGTCCACCGACAGCACGACCGTGATGAAGGGGTTCGGCGCGGCCGGGGTGGGTGTCAGGTTTTAGACAGAAAAAACAGCCCTGAGGGCTGTTTTTTCTTATGGAGGGGTGGAGAAGGGAGGGGCGTTGATCAGCGCCAGT